>JAAYEA010000328.1 GCA_012689325.1 Chloroflexota bacterium | reverse complement strand
GCGGCCTCCTCCGTCACCCTGGCCCTGCAGCCCTTGCCGCTCTCCGTCAACCCAGGGGATACCTTTGACGTCCGCATCGCGGTGCAGTCCGGCGCCCAGCAACTGGACGCGGCGCAGGCCTATGTGGATTTCGACCCGGCCTATCTCGAGGTCGTCTCCGTCACCGGCGGCGGCGCCTTTGCCGTCGAGTTCCAGAACTCGTACGACAACACCACCGGCCGCGTCGATTACGCCGCGATCACCCTCTTTGGCACCCTGCCCAGCGGCAACTTTGACCTGGCGACCATCCGCTTCCGCGCCAAGGCCGTGGCTGGGACCTCGGGACTCTCCTTCGGGCTCGTCGCGCCGCGCCAGACCAAGGCGACCTACGGCGGCGAGCCGATGGAGCTCGTCCTGGTGGGCGGGAACGTGACCGTCCTGGGCGCGGGGCCGACGAGCACGCCCACGCCCACCCTGACTCACACGATGACGCCCACGCCGACGGCCACCGAACCGATACCCGGAACGCCGACGCTCACCAGCACGCCCACCGCGACGCAGGTCTTGCCCCCGACCGTCACGCCGACGCCGTCGGCCAGCCCGGTCCCCGGCGCGGTGACGCTGTCCATCATCCCGGCGACCAAGATCGCCTACCTGGACGACCTCTTTACCCTGGATGTGGTCATCCGCGCCGACGCGACCCTGGTGGACCTGGCGCAGGTCTATCTCAACTTTGACCCGGCTTACCTGACCGTGGTGGACCTGGCGGGCAACCCCGCCGCCTCCGCCATCCCCGGCGTCGCCCTGGCGACGGTGCTGGAGAACAGCGTCGATAACGCCCTGGGGCGCGTCAATTTCAAGGCCGTCGATCCGGCCGATCCCGCCACCGGCACCTTTACCGTGGCGACCATCCGCTTCCGCGCCAAGGCCGCCACCTGGGGCTCGCCGCTCAACTTTTGGTTCGTCGCCCCGCGGGAGACCCGCGTCGAATATCAGGGCAGCTACGTCCTCGGCATCGTGAGCCAGGGGAACGTGGTGGTGATCGGCGGCGGCGCGCCGCCCCCGGCCACCCCCACCTACACCCCCACGTCCACGCAAACGGCGTCCGCGACGCAAACGGCGTCCGCGACGCCGATCACTCCCGGCGCGCCCACGCCCACGGTGACCTGGACGCCCACCGCGACGCCAACGCCCACCGACACTGCCACCTCGCTGCCCGGCGAGACCGCCACCGCCACGCCGTCGCCAACGTCGTCCGCCTCCGGCGCGGTCGCCCTGGTCGTCGCCCCCTCGCCCAAGTTTGTCGGCGCGGGGCAGACCTTCACCCTGGACCTCATCGCCGTGGCCGGGGCGCAGCCGGTGGATCACATCGCCGCCTACGTGGACTTTGACCCCGCCTACCTGGAGGTGGTGGACCTGCTCTCCGGCCTGCCCGCCAGCCAGGTCATCGCCGGCAGCGCCCTGCCCGATATCGAGCTCAACGCCGTCAGCAACGCCCAGGGGCGCATCGACTATTCGGCGCGCAAGCTCTCCGGCGCCGCCCCCACAGGCACCTTCAAGGTGGCGACCCTGGTCTTCCGCGCCAAGGCGCCCGTGCTCAGCACCTCCGTCAACTGGCACACCAGCGCCCCGCGGCAGACCGCCGCCGCTCTCGGCGGGTCCAGCGTGCTCGGGCTCCTGACCCACGGCCAGGTCGGCATCCTCCCCACGGGGGGCGAGCCCACCGTCACGGCCACGCCGATCCACACCTATACCCCGACCGCCACCGCAACGCGCACGCCGACGCTAGCGTCGTCCTCGACGCCGTCGTCCTCGACGCCGTCGTCCTCGACGCCGTCGTCCTCGACGCCGTCGTCCGCGACGCCCACGCCGACGGCCACTCTCGTCCCCGGCGAGGTCCGCATCGTGGTCAGCCCGCAGTTCTCGCTGACCCAGCAGGGACAGATCTTAACCTTGGACATCCTGGTGGAGTCGGGCGCGCAGCCGGTGGACCGCGTGCAAGCCTACCTGAACTTTGCTCCCGCCTACCTGATCGTGGTGGACGAGGCGGGCAGCCCGATCAACCACATCGTCCCCGGCACCGTGCTGAACGACGTGGAGCTCAACACCGTGGACCACGCCGCGGGGGAGATCAATTTCGCCGCACGCAAGCTCGGCGGCAGCAGCGTGAGCGGCACCTTCAAGGTGGCCACCATCCGCCTGAAGGCCCTCTCGCTCACCGGCGGCGCGGGCCTGACGTTTAGCCTGGGCGGCGCTCGCACCACCCGCGTCCTATACCTCGGCGGCGACACGCTGGATACCGCGGTGAACGGCCTCATCGCCATCGGCCCCAGCGGCCCGGCCACGCCCACCGCCACCGCCAGCATCTATCCCGGCCCATCGGTCACCTCGACGCCCACGCCCACCGGCACCGAAGCGCCGTCCGCCACGCCGACGGCCACCCTGACGCCGACCGCCACGGCGACCGAGTTGCCGACAGAGACCGAGACGCCCACCGAGGCGCCCACGGCGACGCTCACCGAGACCCCGACCGTGACCGCCACGCCGGTCCCGGACGTGGGGCTGGCCGTGGAGCCGCCCTTCAAGGCGGTCACCGAGGGGCAGATCTTGACCGTGGATATCGTCGTCCACGCCGGGGCGCAGCCGGTGGATAGCGCTGAGGTCTATCTGGACTTTGACCCCGACTATTTGGCGGTGGTGGACGAGTCCGGCGCGCCGGTGGACCATCTCGTGGATGGCACCGCGCTGCCCTTGCCCATCGTCAACACCGTGGATAACGCCGCCGGCCGCATCGACTATGCCGCCGGCAAGCTGGAGGAGCCCTTCCCGAGCGGGGACTTTATCCTGGCCACCATCCGCTTCCAGGCCAAGGCCGCCACGCCCGGCACGCCGCTGGTCTTTGGCCGTGACGACCCGCGCCGTTGCCAGATCACCTACGCGGCCCAGCTCTTGCTCGGCCCCGTCACCGATGGCGTGATCGCCATCTCGGCGCGGCCGCAGCCGCCGGTGGTGTACTTGCCGCTGGTGATGAACGGAAAACAATAAGCCTTACCAGGCCTGACAGGCGACGCCCGCCAACGAGGCCCTGCTCGCTGGCGCCTGTCAGGCCGCACTATTGCATCAGGGGGGGAGTTATCATGAAAGCCAAGCCTACGCACTGGCTGAGGCTGGCGGTCTTGGCGTTGCTCGCCATGCTGCTGGCCCTGCCCGTCCAGGCGCAGGGCGGCCAGAGCGTCGCTCCGCAAGCCGAACCGGTGGCCATCGAGATGGTCCCGGCGTCCCGTTTCGCCGTCGTCGGCGATACCTTTCGGATTCAGGTGATGGTCCGTTCCGGCGCCCAGCCGGTCTATGGCGCGCAGGTCTTTATCAACTTTAACCCCAAGCGCCTCGAATGCCTCGAAGTGATCCCCGGCGGCCCGCTCACCGACATCTTTCCGCTGCCCGATGGCGCCATCGACAACGTCAAGGGGCAGGTCAACTATGCCGCCGGCAAGCTCCTCGGCGACGCCGCCTCCGGCTCGTTCGAGCTCGTGACCCTGCGGATGCGCGCCCTCGCCGCCACCTCCAGCACGCCCCTGACCTACGCCGTCGACAAGCCGCGCATCACCACCGTCGTCGGCGGCGACGGCCTCCGCTACCCCTTGCAGCTCCTGGAGGGCCAAGTCAGCATCGCCGCCAGCGCCAACACCGTCCGCCTGCCGCTGATCCTGCGCAATTAGCCGCGCCCGCCCGTTTGCCCCCGATTCCCACTTGACACGTCTTCAACTAACTTGTATAATAATAGTAGCGGCGGAAGCGATGTGGCGTAAGCCTCTGGCTTGCGCTTGCCTCGCCGGGGCGCGCAACCCGGAAAGCTGCGCCACGGGCGGCGGAAGCGATGTGGCGTAAGCCTCTGGCTTGCGCTCGCCTCGCCGGGGCGCGCAACCCGGAGGGTTGCGCCACATGGGGTAGGATCACAAAGGGGGGAATCGCATGGCGCGCGCCAAGTGGGCCTTGGGCGCCGGCGGGCTGGCCGCGCTCCTGCTGCTGGCCCTGCTGGCCATCCCCGGCCGCCTGGTCACCGGCCAGTCCGGGAGCTCCCTGCTGGGCTACCTGGCTGGCGGCGAGACCGGCGTCGAGGCCGGGCCCGACCTGCCCGCGCCCGCCCCTGCCCCGCTGGCCGATGACGACGCCGCCCAGCGGCTGATCGACCTGGTCAACGCCGCCCGCGCCGCCGAGGGGCTGCTCCCCCTCAAGCGCGCCGAGCCGCTCATGGCCGACGCCCTCCGCCACGCCCAGGACATGGCCAGCGCCGACTTTTTTGGCCCTGAGGACGCCGCGGGCCGCGCGCCCCTGGCCCGGCTGGACGAGCAGGGCTACCTCCAGGCCGAGCACCTGGCCATCAACCTGGCGGCGGGGCTGCCCGATCCCGATAGCGTCTTTCAGGCCTGGATGGCCGCCGCCCCTTACCGCCGCAACATCCTCGACCCGCGCCCCCGCGAGATCGGCGTCGGCTATGCCTGCGACGCCGACGATCGCTTTGGCCCCTACGCCCACTATTGGACCCTGGCCCTCGGCGCCAGGCGCGGCGTCTATCCCGTGGTCATCGCCAACGAAGCCGCCACCACCGCCGCCGCCCAGGTGGAGCTGGCCATTCACGGCGCCGGCTGGGCCCGGCAGATAGCCGTCTCCAACTCGCGCCTCTTTGGCGAGGGCCAGCTCCAGCCCCACCAGCCGCGCCTGGCCTGGACCCTGGACGCCTCCCAGCCCGAGAGCACGGTGTACGTCGCCCTGGTGGGCCCGGCGGGGGAGACGGTCCTGGTCACCGACACCATCCGCGCCCAGGGCCGCGTCGTCGAGCTGCGCCGCGACCTCCACGGCTACCAGGGCGTCGCCGACGCCGCCATCACCTCCTGGCAGCCCGACCGCAACGGCGGCCACGCGCCCGCGCTCGAGCTGGGCGCCGCGGCGGAGGGCGGCCACGGCGGCAAAGAGGCCCTGGTGCGCTTTGACCTCGCGGCGCTGCCCGCCTCGGCGCTGCTGCAACGGGCCACGCTGACCCTGCGCCTGGTCCAGCCGCCCGCCGCGCCGCTGACCCTGGAGGCCTACGCGCTGGCCGCGCCCTGGGAAGAGCGCGCCGCCACCTGGTATCAGGCCGCCCCCGGCATCCTCTGGGGGCTCCCTGGCGCCGCCCAGCCCGGCGCGGACCGGCAAAAAGCGCCGCTGGGGGCCTGGACTGTCCCGCCCGCCAGCGACGCCATCGAGCTCGATCTCACCCCCCTGGTGCAAGCGTGGCTCGCCCGCCCGGAGCTGAACCAGGGAGTGCTGCTTTCCGCTCGCGGCGGTGGCGCTGCCGCCTGCGCCGTCGCCGCCTCGGAGCACAGCCAGCCCGCGCTGCGCCCCACCCTCACCCTCTACCTGCGGCCCAACTAGACGTTTGTAGTGCGCGATACATCGCGCTCTCTTACCCCACCCACGGCGTCGTCCGCTTGGGCTTGATCTGCGGTACGCTCACCAACAGCGTCGCCGCCACGGCCGCCGCCAGCAACGCCGCCGGCGCCGCCACCGCCCACTCGCCCCACTGCTTCACGGCGATCCCGATGAACGCCCAGACGATCACCGCGATATAGGCGATATCGCCCCGGGTCAGGCTCACCAGCGTGGCGATGAGCGCCGCCGCCAGCAGCATGATGATCGCCCAGGTCACCGGCGCGATCCCCCAGCCGCCCCAATCCACCGAGACCAGGAACTGCGAGACGTTGGCCACCGTCGCCACGGTGATCCAGCCCAGGTACAGGCTGAACGGGATATGCACGCACCACTTGGCCGCGCTGGATACCACCGTCCGCCCGATCCCCAGCCGCACATAGATCATGATCAGCAGGACCAGCAGCGCCAGCATCACCGGCACCGTCAGCGCAAAGAGCTCCCAGTGCCAGAGGAAAATCCACACGCTATTGGCCAGGCATGTCCCCGCGTAGAGGTACCCGATCCGCCGCAGCCGGGGGTTCTCGCGCTGCGCCGGCAGCGCCTGATAGACCATGAACGCCAACAGCGCCAGGTAGATCAGCCCCCAGATCGCAAAGACGTACCCCGCCGGGACGAAATAGACCTGGAATTGGTCCGAGATCTGCCCGGTGTTCTTGCCGTTCAGCGGCAGCGCGTTGGCCAGCGCGTTCACCGCGATGGTCACCAGCGTCGCCAAGACGTTGATCAACTGCCTGCGGACATCCTTGTTCATAGGGTCCTCCCTTGTTGCTCTCCCCGTCCTCGGGGAGGCCTGTGATAGAAGCCGCCCCCATTCTAGCGCCGGATCCGCGGCGGGGCAAACGGCCCAAGGACTGGGCTGCCCTGCCCATTTGGCAAGCCCTTGCCCTACGCTATAATACTCCTGAATCGCTGCCGACACCGCGCGATACCACGCCCTCGGAGCCTGTCCATGAAGCTGGTCTTTTGCTGCGATCCCGCCAACAACCTCTACCGCCTCCTCGCCGAGCTGGGGCAGACCTATCCCCGTTATGACGAGCTGGCGGAGGCCATCGCCGCCGCCCCGCCCGGCGCCGGAGTGCTGGCCCTGGCCCCAAGCTACCCCCGCCCCGGCCCCGCGCTGACCGAAGCCCACTTGGCCGCCCTGCGCGCCAAGGGGCTGCGTGCTTATGTCGAGTATCCCGCCGCCTGCCCCGGCCTGGCCCTGGGCGAGCCGCGCCCCACCGAATGGGAGCGCGTCGTCATCGCCAGCGACTGGTTCGCGCCCGCGCTGGCCCCGCTGCGGATCGTGGCGCTCCACGGCTGCTGGCTGCTCCCCGCCGATGCCGGCGCGGCCCCCGCGCACATGGTCGCCGCCAAGGTGGCGGGCTATCACTCCGCCGTCTACGGGCTGCCCGAGACCACTTTCCCTATCCTCTTGCAGCCCGCCGACGACCTGCTCCTGGCCGCGAGCTCCCTCAGCGGGTTCATCACCGGCCGCTACGGCCCCGCCCCCGCCTGGGCCGCCCTCTGGCAGCGGCTGCTGGGCTGGCTCTGCCCCGGCGCCCAGGTCCCCGCGCTCCGCTGGGAGCCGACGGTGGGCGTGCAGGCCGGCCCCGCCGACCCGCTCCCCGCCGCCGCCGAAGCGGACGCGCTGCGCCGCTCCGTCCGCTGGTTCCGCGAGCAGATGATCTACCGCATCTCGCCCAAGACCGGCGCCATGGAGGGCTACCAGGCCAACATCGACCACCTGGGCCGCCAGCTCTTGCGCATCTGGCCCCGCGCTGATTGCATCGCCGAGACGGCCATGGTGCTGGCCCACGATTGGGCCAATACGGGCAACCCCGATAGCCGCCTGCTGGCCAGCCAGCTCCTGGACTATATCTGGCGCGACCCCGACTTTAACCACGGCGACCCCGCCGACCCGGCCTATGGGCTGGTGAACTGGTCGGAGCGCAACCCCGTCTATTACGGCGACGACAACGCCCGCGTGATCCTCCCCACGCTGGCGGCGAGCCGCCTGCTGGGCGACCCCCGTTGGGATCGCGAGGTGCTCGGCTGCCTGCTGGCCAACCTGCGCACCGCCGGCAAGCTCGGCTTTCGCCGCAACAACCTGCGCGAGCGGGATTTCACCGCCGACCCCGAGAGCTGGCGCCGCTACCACGAGGAAGAGACCATCACGCTGGCGCCCCACTACCAGTGCTATCTCTGGGCCTGCTACCTATGGGGCCATGCGCTCACCGGCTACCGCCCCTTCCTGGAGGCCGCCCGCAGCGCCATTCGGATCACCATGGAGGCCTACCCCGGCGGCTGGCGCTGGACCAACGGCTTTACCCAGGAAATGGCGCGGATGCTCTTGCCGCTCTCGTTCCTGCTGCGGCTGGAGCCCACCGCCGAGCATCGCGGCTGGCTGGACCGCGTCGCCGCCGACCTGCTGGCGCAGATGGCCCCCAGCGGCGCCATCCACGAAAAGCTGGGCGACCTGGCCATGGGCCGCTACCCGCCGCCGCAATCCAACGAGGCCTATGGGACCAACGAGGCCGCGCTGGTGCAGGCCAACGGCGACCCCGTCTGCGACCTGCTCTATACCACCAACTTTGCCTTCCTGGGGCTGCACGAGGCGGCCCTGGTCGCGCCGGAGGCAGGGTACCGCGCCGCCGAGGATCGGCTGGCCGAGTTCCTCTGCCGCATCCAGGTTCGCTCGACCAAGCACCCCTACCTGGACGGCGCCTGGATGCGCGCCTTTGACGACCAGCTCTGGGAGTATTGGGGCAGCTCCGCCGACCTGGGCTGGGGGGCCTGGTGCGTCGAGTCCGGCTGGACCAACACCTGGATCGCCAGCGTGCTCTCGCTGCGCGCGCGCGGCGAGACGCTCTGGGACACCGCCACCGCCCCGCGGCTGCGCCCGCTCATCGGCGAGCTGGCCGCCCAGATGGGCCTGCCGCCCGAATAATCTCGCGCGAGCCCGTAACCCCCTCGGCGGGGCAGGGTTCTAGTAGATAGCTTGGCCATCTCGGCCAGCATGGGTGCTTCTTTGTACTTGGGATCGATTCCGTCATGGATCATCCCCCCCGAAGGGCCTGACTGCACGCAGCTCAGTCAGGCCCTTTCCCTTTTCCCCTCCGCGTTTGACAAGCTAGGCAACCGGATTATAATGAGACCCCGAACAATTAGAGGTGCTAAGCAATGCCTTCTGAACAAGAACTCGCTGCCCGTTCGCTCCTGGAGGTCATGCCCCGCGCCATGCGCACCCTGGGCATGGAAATGCGCCAGTTGGGCCCCAACCTCCCGCCCGGCCACGTGGGCCTGCTCAAGCTCCTTTCCCATGGCCCCCACCGCCTCACCGAGTTGGCCGGGCATCATGCCGTGAGCGCGCCCACCATGTCCAACACGGTCACGACCCTGGCCGTGCGCGGCTGGGTGGAGCGCGTCCGCGATCCCCAGGACCGCCGCAGCGTCCTGATTCAGATCACCCCAGACGGCCGCGCCGTGCTGGCGGGCATCGACCAGCGCCTCTCCGCGCGCGTCGCCGACATGTGCGCCTCGCTCTCCGCCGCCGACTGCCAGGACCTGCAACGCGGGCTGGCGGTCATCCGCCGCGTCTTTGCCCGAGACCAGGATGGCGGCGACAACCGGTAGCCACCTCGACTCTCAACCGGAGGGATGTCCTTTGGACCAAGATTGGACCAAGACCACGTCGTGGCAGTTCATCAAGCACTTTCTGCGTCCCTACCGATGGCGGGCCACCCTGGCCTTGCTGCTGACCGTGCTCACCGCGGCGCTGGACCTGCTGCTGCCCCGGCTGATCCAACGCATCGTGGACCAGGGCATCGCCCAGCGCGACATGCCTTCGATCATCAACACCTCGCTGCTGATGATCGGCGTCTCGGTGGTGGAGGCGCTCTTTACCATCGCCAACACCCTCGTGGCGGTGCGGGTGGCCCAGCACTTTGGCGCCAACATGCGCTCCGCGCTCTTTCGCAAGATTCAGGGCTTTTCCTTCGGCAACCTGGACCGCTGGCAGACCGGCCAGCTCCTGGTCCGCCTCACCAGCGACATCAACCAGATGCAAATGATCCTGATGATGTTCCTGCGCATCTTTACCCGCGCGCCGCTCCTGCTGGTGGGCAGCATCATCCTGATGGCCGTCACCAACCTGCGGCTCGCGGCGGTGATGCTGGTGCTCTTGCCGCTGGTGGCCTGGGTGATCATGGCCTTCGTCAAGGTCGCCCCCAAGATGTTCGAGGCGGTGCAGCGCAAGCTGGACGGCCTGAACACGGTGCTGCAGGAAAACCTCGCCGGCGTGCGCGTGGTCAAGGCGTTCGTCCGCAATGACCACGAGGCCAAGCGCTTCCACGCCGCCAACCTGGACCTCACCCAGCAGTTCATCGAGGTGATGAAGCTCTTTGCCGTGATCATGCCCACGCTGCTGCTCTTGGTCAACCTCGCCGTGGTGGCCACCCTCTGGCTCGGCGGCTGGCAGGTCGAGCTCGGCAGCATGACCGTCGGCCAGGTGGTCGCCTTTGCCAACTATTTGCTCACCACCACCTTCCCGCTCACCATGCTGGCCCAGATGATCGGGCAGATCTCCGCCGCCCAGGCCTCCCTGGTCCGCATCATGGAAGTGATGCACGACGAGACCGAGATTCGCGAGCAGCCCGGCGCCCGCGCCCTGGCCACCTCCGATGGCCGCGTGGCCATGGAGAACGTCACCTTTGCCTACAACGGCGACGAGCAAGAGGCTGTGCTCAGGGATATCCACCTGCAAGCCCAGCGCGGCCAGACCATCGCCATCCTCGGCGCCACGGGTTCGGGCAAGTCCACCCTGGTCAACCTGATCCCGCGCTTCTACGACCCCGACGAGGGGCGCGTCACCATGGACGGCGCCGACGTCCGCGAGCTGGCCCTGGATTCGCTCCGCGGCAAAGTCGGCATCTCGCTGCAAGAGCCGGTCCTCTTTAGCGGCACCATCCGCGACAACATCCGCTACGGCCGCCCCGAGGCCGCCGACGAGGAGGTCGTCGCCGCGGCGCAGGCCGCCCAGGCCCACGATTTCATCACCTCCTTCCCCGAAGGCTATGATACCCAGCTCGGCCAGCGCGGCGTCAACCTCTCCGGCGGGCAGAAGCAACGCCTCGCCATCGCCCGCGCCCTGCTGGTGCGCGCGCCGGTCCTCATCCTGGACGACTCGACCAGCTCGGTGGATATCGAGACCGAGTCCCGCATCCAGGAGGCGCTGCGCCAGTCCGCCAGCGATCGCGTGACCATCGTCATCGCGCAGCGGATCAGCACCGTGCTCACCGCCGACCGCATCCTCGTCCTGGACCAGGGGCGCATCGCCGCCGAGGGCACCCACGCCGAGCTGCTGGCGAGCAGCCCCATCTATCGCGAAATCTATGACTCCCAGCTTGGAAATGGGGTGGTGAACAATGGCTAGTGGACCTGCACAACGTTCGAGCTCTGCCGGCCCTCGCCCCGGCGGTCCGGGCATGCGCGGCCCGGGGACCCGCACCATCGAAAAGGCCAAGGACGTGCGCGGCACCCTGCGCCGTCTGGTCAACTATCTCAAGCCCCACACCCTCGCGCTGGCCTTCATCGCCTTCCTGGTGGTCGCGCAGACCCTGCTGGACCTCCTCGGCCCCTGGCTGATGGGCAAGGCGATGGACGACTATATCGAGAGCAAGCAGATGGGCTCCTTCATCCGGATCGCCCTGGCGATGGCCGGCGCCTACCTGGGGAGCTGGCTGGTCCAGGTCGTGCAGACCCGCCTGATGGCCGTCATCGGGCAGCGCGTCCTGCTGGTCATCCGCCGCGAGCTCTTTGAACACCTGCAGTCGCTCTCGCTGGCCTTTTTCGACCGGCACCCCCACGGCGAGCTGATGAGCCGCCTGACCAACGACATCGATGTGCTCAACCGCGCCATCTCGTTCAACGTCGTCCAGCTCCTCTCCAGCGTTTTGACCCTGGGCGGCATCCTGGCCGCCATGTTCGCGCTCAACTGGAAGCTCGCCTTGGGCTCCCTGCTCGTCTTCCCCCTCATGGTCTGGGTCACCCTGGCCGTGGCCAAGCGCACCCGCGCCGGCTTTCGCCAGCTGCAGGGGCACCTGGGCGAGCTGAATAGTTTTATGGAAGAGTCCATCACCGGCCAGCGGGTCGTCCAGGCCTTTGGGCAGCAGGGGCGCGCCCTGGCCGAGTTCGACCGCACCAACGGCAAGGTGCGCGACGTGGGCATCCGCGCCCAGTCCTTCGCCTTCCTGGTCCCGCCGATGATGAGCGTGCTCTCCAACGCGGGCGTCGCCGTGGTGGCGGGGCTGGGCGGCTGGCTGGCCGTGCGCGGCCTGGCCACCGTGGGCGACATCGTCACCTTTATCACCTACTCGCGCCGTTTCGCCAACCCGCTGCGCCACCTGGCCGACGTCTATAACAGCCTACAGAGCGGCCTCGCCGGCGCCGAGCGCGTTTTCCAGGTCATCGACGAGCAGCCCGACCTGCAAGACGCCCCGGGCGCCCAGCCGCTCCAGGCCATCGTCGGCGAGGTCGAGTTCGACCATGTGGACTTTGGCTACGTCCCCGACGTCCCCGTGCTCAAGGACATCACCCTGCACGCCAAGCCCGGCCAGACCATCGCCCTGGTGGGGCCCACCGGCGCGGGCAAGACCACCATGGTCAACGTGCTCAGCCGCTTCTACGACCTCCAGGGCGGCGCCATCCGCATCGACGGCCAGGATATCCGCACCGTCACCCGCGATAGCCTGCGCCGCCAGTTGGGCGTCGTGCTGCAGGATGCCTTCCTCTTTGCCGATACGGTCATGGAGAACATCCGCTATGGCCGGCTGGGCGCCACCGACGAGGAGGTCATCGCCGCCGCCAAGCTCGCCAACGCCGACTGGTTTATCCACCGCCTGCCCGAGGGCTACCAGACCCGCCTCTCCGAGCGGGGCAGCAACCTGAGCCAGGGGCAGCGCCAGTTGCTCACCATCGCCCGCGCCATCCTGGCCGACCCGCGCATCCTGATCCTGGACGAGGCCACCTCCAGCGTGGACACCCGCACCGAGATCCAGATCCAGCAGGCGCTGCTCAAGCTCATGGAAGGGCGCACCAGCTTCGTCATCGCCCACCGCCTCAGCACCATCCGCGGCGCCGACCAACTGCTGGTCATCCGCGACGGGCAGATCATCGAGCGCGGCACCCACCGCGAGCTGCTGGCGCAGGGCGGCTTCTATCACGATCTGTACATGAGCCAGTTCCGCGGCACCAAGCTCGCCGTCGAGGCCGCCGCGGAATAGGGCGATAGTGCGCTCGGCATTGCACACGACGCCTACGACATACTTGAGCCCATGCGCTCAGCGCGAACACCCACTATCTCGGGAGGAGAAACCATGCGTTACGTCGACAAGTATGCGAGCCAAGTCGCGACCTTTTGCGAGGTCTGCCACACGCTGGCCAAGCGCCTCTACGTCACCGGCCACGGCGGCAACCTCGCCTGGAAGCTGGAGGACGACCTCATCCTCATCACCCCCACCCGCCTGAACAAGGGCGAGGTGGAGGCGGACGACGTGGTCTTTGCCCGGCTCTCCGGCGAAAAGGTGGAGGGCCGCCGCAACCCCACCGGCGAGCTCCCCATGTACGTCAACTTTTTCCGGGAGCGCCCCGATATCGTCTCGGTGCTCCATTGCCACCCGCCCATGACCGGCGCCTTTGCCATCACCAAGGGCAAGAACTGGCTCATGCGGCCCCTCTTCCCCGAGACCGTCACCGAGGTGGGGCCCGTCCCCGTGGTCCCCTACGGCGAGCCGCTCACCCAGCGCCTGGCCGACGCCTTTCTCCCCTACCTGCCCAAATACAACGCCTTTCTCATGGAGAACCACGGCCTGGTGATCATGAGCCGCGGCGACATCGGCTGGACGCTGATGAACACCGAGCTCTTGGAGATGACCTCCACCACCATCCTGCAGGCGGCGCTGCTGGGCGACATCAAAGAGATCGGTTTGGCGGATGTCCGCAATCTGGATAACATCATGCGGACCCGCGAGCTGCCGCTCATGGGCGCGCCCGGCGTCAACAAGAGCCTGGTGGACCTCTATTTCCCTGCACAAGGAGCCTGATCGTGCCCAAACCCGTCACCGCTGTCATCGTCGGCGCGGGGCATCGCGCCCTCGTCTATGCCTCCTACGCCGCCAAGCACCCCGACGAGCTAAAGATCGTCGGTGTGGCCGACCTCATGCCCCAGCGCCGCCAGCAGATCGCCGCGCTCTATGGCCTCTCCCCGGACCAATGCTTCGAGTCCGCCGAGGAGCTGGCCGCCCGCCCGCAGATGGCCGATGTGATCATCAACGGCACCATGGACCACCAGCACGTCCCCACGTCGCTGCCGCTCCTGGCCGCCGGCTATGACATGCTGCTGGAAAAGCCCTTCGCCACCAACGAAGCCGAGATGTGGGAGCTGGCCCGCGCCGCCCGCCGCCATGGCCGCAAGGTGGTGATCTGCCACGTGCTGCGCTACGCCCCCTTCTACGTCGCCATCCGCCAGCGCGTCCAAGCCGGCGAGATCGGCGAGCTGGTCAACGTGCAGACCATCGAGCACGTCTCTTACCACCACATGGTGGTCGGCTATGTGCGCGGCAAGTGGAACAAGAAATCCGAGTGCCACTCCTCCATGCTCATGGCCAAATGCTGCCACGACCTGGACCTGATCGCCTGGATGAAGAGCGGCATCGCGCCGCGCGCGGTGGCCAGTTTCGGCAACAATTTCTACTTCCGCGCCGACAAGGCCCCCGCGGGCGCCGGCACCCGCTGCTTGGTGGATTGCCCGATCGAGGCCGACTGCCTCTATTCGGCGCGCAAGCATTACCTCGACCACCCCAACCGCTGGACCTTTTACGTCTGGGCCAGCCTGGAGCACCTCGCCAACCCCACCATGGAGGACAAGATCGCCGAGCTCAAGGGCGATAGCCCCTTCGGGCGCTGCGTTTGGAAGTGCGATAACGACGTGGTGGACCACCAGTCGGTGATCGTCGAGTTTGCCGATGGCTGCACCGCCTCCCACAACATGGTCGGCGGCACCTCCCGCCCCTCCCGCGCCATCCACCTCCTGGGGACAGGGGGCGAGATCCAGGGCGTGATGGAGGATAGCAAGTTCGTGATCCGCCACATCGATCCGCGGCCGGGGCACGAGTACTCGGAAGAGCTGGTGGACCTCAACATCGCCGGCGACATGCACGGCGCCTTTGGCGGCCACGGCGGCGGCGACGCGCGCCTGGTGGCCGATTTCCTCAGCGTCATCCGCGGCGAGGCGCCCTCCATCTCGACCACCACCCTGGACGACTCGGTGAACGGGCACCTGATCGGCTTTTCCGCCGACCGGGCCATGGAAGAGCACCGCGTGGTGGACCTGGCCTGGCCCCAGGACATATGAGCCTGAACCCTCCGCCCTCCGAGGTCTCGCCGGCCTCGGAGGGCGCGGCCCACTCCCCTCGGGCGCCGGACCCGCGCCTGCGCGTCCTGGCGGCCATGTCGCTCTGGATGTTCGGCCCGCTGCTCCAAAAGCTCATCTCGCTCCGGTCGCAGTATCTCCTGCTGGTGGCGACCCTCCTGCTCGGCCTGGTCACCTTTCTGGTCATCCAGGTGGCGCTGGAAGGCCCTGCGTTCCTCCGGCGCCTCCGCGCGATCCGGCCCAGCTACCCGCTGTTCGGCCTGCTCGGCTATTTCCTCTACATGGTGGGCATGAACCGCTGCTTTCGGCTCTTTGGCTCCGCGGCGGGGAGCACCATGCTCAACTATACCTGGCCGGTCTTTACCGTCCTCTTTGCCGAGCTGATCTTTCGGCGCAGCCGCAAGGCCTGGGGCGTCCGGCTGGTGGAGGGCGCGGGGCTTGCCCTGGGCTTTCTGGCCGTCTGGCTGCTGGCCACCGGGGGCGACCCGCTCTCCTTTCGCGTGAGCAACGTGGAGGGGCTCTTCTGGGGCCTCCTCGCCGGCGCCTCCTACGGTCTCTTTAGCGCCTACAGCGGCACGGTCCCGGCTCAAGACCACGGCGTCTTTCTCGTCTCGGCCATCGGCGGCAGCCTGTTGCTGATGTCGCCGCTGGGCCTCGCCGAGTGGAAGCTCTTGCCCACGTTGGGCTGGCCCGACCTGCTGGCCGCCGCGGGGCAGGGCGTGCTGATGAACGGGCTGGGCTACTTTTTCTGGACCTCGGCCAACCGCCTGGCCCGCGAGCAAGGGCTGGAGGCCGCCGCGGTCACCTCGCCCATCTTTTTTCTGCCCCTCCTGGCGGTGATCATCATCTCGCTGGCGCTGGGCGAGCGGGACGCGCTGCGCCCCTACCTGGCCGTCACCCTGCTCCTCCTGATCCTCAGCGCCGCGCTCTGCCAGCGCGCCAGGGATATCGCGAATCGCCTAGCGCGTATCGCGAATCGCTGATCGCGTCCCCGCCCATGTAGTAGCGACTTCAGTCGCTCCTCCGCGCCCCGCGCCCCGCGAGTTGCGCTTTTGGCCTCCTCGGCGTACAATGACCCCGTGAGAACTATGCGCATCCGCGCTCCCAACAAGGTGGTGTCCCTTTGACCGAACAGCCGATAACTCCAACCGACCCCGATATCCAGGAGCCGACCGACGCCCTGCCGCCGATCACCCTGGCCGACCTCCCGCCGCGGCTCCGCGAGGCCGCCGCCCGCGCCGGCTGGGACCAGCTCATGCCCGTCCAATCCAAGGCGATCCCCTACCTCCTGGCGGGCCGCGACCTGATGATCCAGTCGCGCACCGGCAGCGGCAAGACCGCCGCCTACGTCCTGCCCATCCTGGAGCGGATCGACCCGCGCGTGCCGGCCTGCCAGGCCCTGGTGCTGGTCCCCACCCGCGAGCTGGCCTCCCAGGTCGCCCGGGACGCCGAGCTGCTGGCGGGCAATTCGGGCGTGCGCGTGGTCGCCGTCTATGGCGGCGTGGGCTATGGCCCCCAGCTCGCCGGCTTTCGCGACGGCGCGCACCTGGTGGTGGGCACCCCCGGCCGCATCCTCGACCACCTGCTCCGCCGCAACCTGACCCTGGACAAGCTGCGCGTCATGGTCTTTGACGAGGCCGACCGCATGCTCTCCATGGGCTTTTACGAGGACATGCTGGAGGTCCGCAGCTTTCTGCCCGACCACCCCATCAGCGCCTATCTCTTTTCCGCCACCTTCCCCCCCCACGTCATGCGCCTGGCCAGCCAGTTCCTGCGCGACCCGCAGATGCTCAGCCTGAGCCGGGACCACGTGCACGTCATGGAGGTGGAGCATCAGTATTATGTCATCTCCGGCACGGAAAAGAAGGAGCGCTGCCTGGTCCGCATCATCGAGCTGGAGAACCCCGCCTCGGCGCTGATCTTTTGCAACACCAAGGACCACGTCAGCTTTGTCACCACCGTGCTGCGGCGCTTTGGCTATGACGCCGACGAGATCAGCTCGGACCTCACCCAGGCCGCCCGCGAGGAGGTCATGGCGCGCATCCGCCGGGGCGAGCTCCGCTTCCTCGTCGCCACCGACGTGGCGTCGCGGGGCATCGACCTCCCTGACCTCTCCCACGTGATCATCTATGAGCCGCCCGAGGACGTGGAGGACTATATCCACCGCGCCGGGCGCACCGGCCGCGCCGGGGCCAGCGGCGTCGCCATTTCGCTGGTCAACGCCGTGGAGCGGATGGCCCTGGCCCGCATCGGCAAGCGCTATGCCATCGACCTGCAGGAGCAGTCCCTCCCCACCGACGAGGACGTGGCCCGCGTCGTCGGCGAGCGAGCCGAGATCCAGTTGGAGGCCCGGCTGCGCGCCCGCGACAAGCTCAAGGTGGAGCGGATGCAGCGCTTCCTCCCCCTGGCCCGCGAGATGAGCCAGGACGAGGAGGGGTTAGCCCTGCTGGCCATGCTGCTGGACGACGCCTACCAGCCGCCCCGCCTCACCTCCACCGGCGAGCCGCCGGAACGCCGCCGCCTCCCCGAGCGCCCGCGCAGCGGCGGAGGCGGCGAGGGCGGCGGGGGCTCCCGCAGCGGCCGCCGTCGCCGCCGCAGCGGCAGCCGCCGCCCCGAGGGGCAGGGGAGCTCCTAGCCTCACACACAGCGCTCTTGGCGGAGGTGCCTCCCATGCCCGCGACCCACGCGCCCTATACCAACGCGAACCTGGAGTTCTGGGAGATCCACGACCTGCTCACCGAGGGCCATGCCGCGCTGGGACGCTTCCACGGCTGGTCCTTCTGCCGCTTCGAGAACTGGCGCTACCGCCTGCACCCCCACCGCCTCGCCGAGGACCCCGCCTATCTCGCCAAGCTGGCCGAGGTCTGGCGCGACGATTCCGGCCAGGCCGTCGCCGTCGCCATCTCCGAGTCCGGCGGCGACGACATCCACGTCCTGGCGCGCCTGGGCTGCCGCTGGATCGAGCCCGAGGTCTATGGCTGGATCGGCGAGACCTGGGCCGCCGGCCACCCGCGCATCGAGACCATGGTCGAGTTCGACGACGCCGAGCGCAAGGCGCTCTTGGCGTCCCTGGGCTACCGCTACGACGGCGACGATGGCTACACCCGCCGTTACGACCTGGACCAGGTTCGGCTGGACTGTGCGCTGCCCGAGGGGTGGGCGGTGCAGGACATCCTGGCCGACCGCGACCGCGCCGGGCGGGCCGCCGCCATCGGCGCGGGCTTTCACGCCGATTTCGTCCTCTCCGACCGCTACCTCGCCCGCTGGGAGAGCGCCCGAGGCGCGCCGGGCTATCGCCCCGAGTTGGAGCTCTCGGTGGTCAACCGCGAGGGCGTCCACGGCGCCGGCTGCATCGGCTGGGTCGACCTGCGCAACCGCGTCGGCGAGGTGGAGCCGGTGGCCACCCACCCCGCCTATCGCCGCCGCGGCCTGGCCACCGCCATGATCCGCGAATGCTTCCGCCGCATGCGCGAGCTCGGCCTGCGCGCCGCCTTCATCGGCTCAGGCCCCGAGCCCAACCCCTCCAACCGCCTCTACGAGTCCCTCGGCCCGGCGGACAAGCGCGTGGACGAGCGCTGGGTCAAGGAGCTGGCCGACGGCCCCCGCCCCGCCGCGGCCAAGTCGCTCGACGCCGCCATGGCCGCGCCCTAACGCGATCCGCGCCCCCCGCATTGCCAATTGCGCCCGTTTGACTATCATGTGGCGCAAGTAGCCTGTTCGCGAGAAGGATTGCCCAACCCATGAGCGCCACCCAGCCCTATCTTTCCGTGGTCATCCCCTGCTATAACGAGGCCGCCAACCTGGAGGCCGGCGTGCTGGACGAGGTCTACCGCTACCTCGCCCCGCAGCCTTACCCCTGGGAAGCGATCATCGTCAACGATGAATCCACCGACGCCAGCGCCGACCTCATCCGCGCCGCCCTCGCCGACAAGCCCGGCCTGACCCTGGTGGAGATCCCCCATGGCGGCAAGCCCTCCGCCGTCTGGGCCGGCATCCAGCGCGCCCGCGGCGAGATCGTCCTTTTCGCCGACATGGACCAATCCACGCCCCTGGGCGAGTGGAACAAGCTCATGCCCTGGTACGCCCAGGGCGCCGACGTGGTGATCGGCTCCCGCGGCACCGCCCGCGCCGGCTTTTCGCCGCTGCGCAAGCTGGGCAGCTTTGTCTTTGGCACGGTGCGCGGGCTTTTCCTCCTCTCCAACATCCGCGACACGCAGTGCGGCTTCAAGTCCTGCCGCCGCGAGGTGGCGCTGCGGGTCTTTCCCCGCCTCCAGTTCTTCCGCCAGAAGGAGCGACCCAAGGGCTGGAAGGTCTCCGCCTATGACGTGGAGCTGCTGCACCTCTGCCAGCGCGCCGGCTATCGCATCCAGGAGGTGGTGGTGCAGTGGTCGAACCGCGACCGCAGCGTCACCAAGAACCAGAGCAGCGAGTTGGCCCGCTACGTCCGCGAGTCGCTGGATATGGCCCGCGAGGTAATGCGCGTCAAGACCAACCAGGCCAAGGGCCTGTACGACGACCTATAGGAGCGACCATGCACCCAACCGACGCCCTGTACGACTTCGCCCAACGTTACCTCCCCGGCGGGGTCTGCGCCTCGGCGCGGGCCAACGCCGCCCTGGGCCACCCCTTTTACGTCAGCCGCGGTGATGGCCCCTTCGTCTACGACCTGGACGGCCGCGAGTACGTGGACATGTGCCTCTCCCACGGCGCCTCGCTGCTGGGCCACAACCATCCCCGCCTGAAGGCCGCCGTGCAGCAGGCGCTAGAGCTGGGCATCATCTGCTCCTACGAGACGGAGCACCACTCCCGGCTGGCCGCCCGCCTCGCCGAGATGGTCCCTTGCGCGGAAATGTCCCGCTTCGCCGGGTCGGGCACCGAGACGGTGATGCACGCCGTGCGGCTGGCCCGCGCCGTCACCGGCCGGATGAAGCTGATCAAGTTCGAGGGGCACTTTCACGGCTATGCCGACTCGGTCTATCACAGCTCGGCGCCGCGCGTGGACCAGGCCGGCCCCGCCGAGGCGCCCATCACCATCGCCGAATCGGCGGGGATGCCCGCCCACGAGCGCGAGCTGGTGATCGTGGTCCCCTTCAACGACCCCGTCGCGCTGGAGCAAGCCTTCGCCCGCCACGCCGCCGAGTCCGCCGCGCTGATCCTCGAGCCGGTCAACTATGACTCGGGCTGCATCCTCCCGGAGCCGGGCTTTTTGCAGACCTGCCGCGCGCTCTGCGACCGCTACGGGATGCTGCTCGTCTTTGACGAGGTGCTCACGGCCTTTCGCTTCCACCCCGGCTGCGCCCAGGGCTATTACGGCGTGACCCCGGACCTGGCCGTGCTGGGCAAGGCGCTCGGCGGCGGCGTGCCCATCAGCGCCATCTGCGGCCGCCGTGAGGTGATGCTCGGCTACCGCCCCACCGGCGATTGCGAGCACAGCGGCACCTACCTCGCCCACCTCACCACCGTGCTGGGGGCGGTGGCAGCGCTGGACGAGTATAGCCAGCCGGGGTTCTACCCCCGGCTCAACGCCCTGGCCGAGCGCTTTTACGCCGGCTTTCGCGAGCTCATCGCCCGCAGCGGCGTGCCGATGCAGTTGCAGACCATGGGCCCGCGCTTTGGGATGTATTTCGGCGTGACCGAGCCAGTCCGCAACTATAGGCAGGCGGCGCGCCAGGACCGCGGGATGCTGCTGGCCTTCGTGCGCGGCTGCATCGAGCGGGGCGTCTATTTCCACGTCGCCGCCCACCACGGCCTTTCGGCGGCGCACACCGAGGCCGAGCTCGACCGCGCGCTGGCGGCCATCGAGGGCGCCCTGGGCGACGTGGCCAGGGGCGCCGCCCTGTAGGCGGCGCCGCCAGACGGCGTCGCCGCCTTG
This sequence comes from Chloroflexota bacterium, assembly GCA_012689325.1. Lineage (GTDB taxonomy): Bacteria > Chloroflexota > Anaerolineae > JAAYEA01 > JAAYEA01 > JAAYEA01. The sequence goes on along the minus strand of JAAYEA010000328.1, from coordinate 7,674 downwards.
CGGCGACGCGATCACATCATGGAAAGGGGCTTTATGGACATCGTTCGCGTTGGAGTTATCGGGATCGGCGTCATGGGTTCCGGCCACGCCCGGCACATGGCCGAGGTCAAAGAGGTCAAGTTCACCGCCGTGGCGGACGTGGACCCGGCCAAGGTCAAAGCGGCCATGGACCAATACGACGTGGAGGGCTTTGCCAGCAGCACCGAGCTGATCGCCAGCGGGCTGTGCGATGCGGTGCTCATCGCCACGCCGCACTTTTTCCACCCGACCATCGCCATCGAGGCCATGCGCGCGGGCCTGCACGTCTATGCGGAAAAGCCGCTGGCTGTGAACCTCTCCGCCGCCGACGAGATGATCCGCGTGGCCCGCGAGACGGGCCAGCTCTTGCAGATCGGCTTCAACAGCCGGGCCACCCCCGCCGTGCAGGCGGCCAAGCGCATCGTCGAGGAAGGGCGGCTGGGCGAGATCTATCGCACGCTGCTCATCGACAGCCGCATCCGCAACCAGGCCTATTACGACTCGGCCACCTGGCGCGCCACCTGGGCCGGCGAGGGCGGCGGCGTGCTGATGAACCAGGCGCCGCACGAGTTGGATCGCCTGGTGATGCTGACCGGCCGGCCCTCTCGCGTCTATGGCCAGGTCAAAACCCGCCGCCACCGCATCGAGGTGGAGGACGAGGCCTCGGCCATCATCGAGTACCCCAACGGCGCCACGGGCTATGTCTTTGTCAGCGTGAACGAGGCGCCGGTGGGCAACCGCCTGGAGATCCTGGGCGAAAAGGGCAAGCTGGTGATGGCCGAGCGGGCGCTCCAGCTCTGGGAGCTGCCGCAGGCGGTGCAAGAGTGGGTCGATTCGACCACCCAGCGCGGCAACGCCCTGAAGGGTGTCGAGGTCCCGGTGGAGGTCCCCGCTTACGAGGGCGAGAGCCACGCCGATATGCTGGCGAACCTGGCGCGGGCCATCATCCACGGCGAGCCGCTGCTCTGCCCGCCGGAGGAGGCGCTGGGCGGGCTGGAGCTGGCCGACGCGATGCTAATGTCCGGCTTTACCGGCAAGCCGGTGGACATCCCGGTGGACCGCCAGGCCTTTGACGCGTTCCTCGCCGAAAAGCAGGCGGCCTCCCAAGGCAAGCCGGCCCGCGGGGCCTGACGATCTCGGCCCTGGCCGGCGCGATTTGACACTTGTCCATCGCGGGGCTATAATGCGCCCATCGATCGATGGCGCCTCGCCGCCAACGTAACGGCGAGGCGCATCCGGCGCGTCGTCGTGCGCCGCCTTCGGCAACTGGCCCACAGACGGGTGGAAATTGCCTATCGATCCGTTGTCCTGCGTCGGCTGTTCCTCTCAAGACCCGAGGGTTACACCCGTAGGGCTGCCCCGGCGTTCCTTATCTGTCGAGGTACCATTTCTCCGCCAGCGCATCACCCATCCTTGGGCGTATTACGCTGCGCCCGGCGGGAAAGGAGGCTGCGAACCGTCCACATCGCCCGCAGCGCCGTGTAGGAATGGATGATCCGTCATCCCGAGTTCCATAGCATCACCAGATACAGAAGGAGAGAAATGAAGGTCAATCTGAATCGTCGTGATTTCCTGAGGGCCACTGCCATGGCGGCCCTGAGCGTGGCGGCGGCCTCTTGCGCCCAGCCCGCGGCCGAGCCCGCAGCGGAGCCTACGACGGCTGCAGCGCAGCCCACCACGGCCCCGGCGCAGCCTACCGCGGCCCCCGCGCAGCCCACCGCGGCTCCCCAGGCCACATTCAAGGAAGCTCCCGCGTTGGCCGAACTGGTCAAGGCCGGCAAGCTGCCCCCCGTTGACGAGCGCCTGCCGGAGAACCCGTTCGTGGTCACGCCAGTGGACGGGATCGGCAAGTACGGCGGCGAGCTGACCATGCTCATCGCCCCGGCGTCGGACACCAAGCTGTCCCGCGTCTACGGCGGGTCGCGCATGGTGAGCTGGGATATCACCCTGACTCAGCTCCTCCCCGACATGTGCGAAAAGTTCGAGATCAACGAGGGCCGCGATTTCGTCTTTTACTTCCGCAAGGGGCTCAAGTGGTCGGATGGCACGCCCTTCACCACCGAGGACTGCCGATACTACTGGGAGGACATGGCCAACAACGTCGAGATCTCGCCCAACGGCGTGCCGTCCTGGCTCATGTCCGGCGGCGAGGCCCCGACGGTCGAGATCAGCGACGCCTACACCATTCGCTTCACCTGGCCCAAGGTGAACAAGGTCTTCATGGACAACCTCTCGGGGTCCATGGGCTACGACTTTTGGAAGCCCGCCCACTACATGAAGCAGTTCCATGTCAAGTACGCCGACAAGGCCGCGCTGGACAAGGCGGTGAAGGACGGCGGCCACCAGGACTGGATGGCCCTGCATGGCGCCAACGACCGCTACTATAACCAGGACATCCCTGACTATCCCACCTTCATGCCCTGGGTGCCCACGTTCAAGCCGCCGCAGGAAAAGTACACCTTTGTCCGCAACCCCTACTTTTACAAGGTGGATACCGAGGGCAACCAGTTGCCTTACCTGGACAACCTGGTCTTCATCACCACCGATGTCAAGCTCATCCCGCTCAAGTGCACCACCGGCGATGCCGACGTGCAGCAGCGCAGCCTGAGCTTTTCCGACATCACCCTGCTCAAGGACAACGAGAAGCAGGGCAACTATGAGACCCGCCTGTGGAGCAGCGACTGGGCCACGGCCATGCGCATCCTGCCCAACTATTGCGCGCAGGATAAGGTCATGGCCGACTTGTTCCTGGATAAGCGCTTCCGCATCGCCCTGTCCTTGGGCATCGACCGCGCCGAGATGAACGACGTGGCCTATCTGGGCTATGGCGTCCCGCAGCAGATCGAGCTGCTCCCCGGCGTGCCCGGCTATAACGAGGCCTGGGCGCAGGCCTACGCCAAGTACGATCCCACCGAGGCGAACCGCCTGCTGGACGAGATGGGACTGACCCAGCGCGACGCCGAGGGCTATCGCCTGCGGCCCGATGGCAAGACCCTGGACCTGCTCATCGACGATGCCGGCGAGAACCCCGTCTATGTGGACCTCATCGAACTGCTGACCTCCACCTATAAGGGGATCGGCATCAAGGTGCTCTACAAGTTCAGCGACCGCACGACCTACCGGGCGCGCATGTCCTCCGGCGAGGCGACCATGGGCCTCTGGGGCAGCGAGCTCGGCTTGACCTATGCCACCGGCGGCGTGATCGCCTCGGGCCTCTTCTGGACCGAGGGCAACAACGATGGCAACAACTGCTGGGGCATCTGGCACGCCACCAAGGGCACCGACGGCGTCGAGCCGCCCGCGTCCTTCAAGAAAGCCCAGGAGCTGGTCGAGCAGTGGAAGCTGACCCCCGAGGGCCCCGAATCCGACAAGATTCGCGACGAGATCCGCGCGATCAACGCCGAGGAAGTCTACCAGATCGGCACCGTCGGCGGCGCGCCGTCGCCCATCGTCGTCAAGAACACCATGCGCAACATCCCCAAGGAAGGCTTCGCGCTCTGGTCCCGGGGCGGTTACGTCTACTGGACCATGCCTTGCCAGTGGTGGAAGGAATAGGTCACCTGCATTGCCCGTGCAAGGCGCCCCTCGTGGGCGCCTTGCACCCGAACTGGCGGCGCGGCGGGTGAAGATCACGGTCTCCACCCGCCGCCTGCCAGAGGGTCGGATCACACGTTGGCAGAGGAGTCGCAATGGCATCGTATATCGCTCGCCGTCTGATCATCATGATCCCCACGGTGCTGATCATCTCGTTCATCTCGTTCGGGATCATTGTGCTGCCCCCCGGCGACTATCTGGAATCTCTCGTCGCCTCCCTCGAGGCCCAGGGTGAGCGGGCCGATCAGGACTATATCGCGTTTCTGCGCCGCAGCTATGGGCTGGACCAGCCCTTCATCGTGCAGTACTGGCGCTGGTTCTCCAACATGTTCCGCGGCGACTTTGGCTACTCCTTCGAGTTCCGTCGCGAGGTGAGCGACCTGATCGGCGAGCGCATGCTGCTCACCGTCGTCATCTCGATTACCACCATCTTGCTCACCACCGCCATCGCCTGGCCCATCGCCCTCTTTTCGGCGACGCACAAATACTCGTTCTTTGACTATGTCGCCACTTTCTTTGGCTTTATCGGGGTATCCACGCCCAGCTTTCTCATCGCCCTGGTGTTCATGTTCTTAATGGGGCGATACTTTGGCGTCAGCGCCGGCGGCCTCTTTTCGCCGCAGTACATGGACGCCGCCTGGAGCTGGGCTCGGGTCAAGGACCTCTTGGCCCACCTGTGGGTGCCCCTTTTCATCCTGGCCACCGGCAGCACCGCGGGCTCCATCCGCACCATCCGCGCCAACATGCTGGACGAGCTGGGCAAGCCCTACGTCATCACCGCCCGCGCCAAGGGCCTCACCGAGCTCAAGGTGATCCTCAAGTACCCCTTCCGCGTGGCGCTGAACCCGTTCTTTAGCTCGGTCGGCTGGATGCTCCCCGGCATCATCTCGGGCTCCACCATCCTCTCCACCGTGCTCTCGCTGCCCACCGCGGGCCCGCTCCTGTTGCGCGCCTTGCAGACGCAAGACATGTACCTGGCCGGCAGTTTCATCTTTTTGCAGACCATCCTCACGGTCATCGGCACCCTGCTCTCCGACCTCGCGCTGGCCTGGTCCGATCCCAGGGTACGCTACGGAAAGGCAGGGTCCTGACCATGTCGGAAGAAACCAACGTTTCCGCCTCCCCGGCCCAGCCCAACGCGGCGATGATCCCCCTCCCCAGCGCGGGCGAGGAAGAGGGGATGACCAAGGCGGAGAAATCCGTGTATCTGGCCTCCCAATGGACCCTGATCATCCGGCGCTTTCGCAAGCACAAGCTCGCCGTCTGGTCGCTGGGGGTCGTCGTCCTCCTCTACCTGATGGCCATCTTTTGCGAGTTCCTGGCGCCTTACGATCTATCGCGCCGCTTCAACCAGTACATCTATCAGCAGCCCCAGACGATTCGCTTCGTTCGTGACGGGCGGATCACCTGGCCCTTCGTCTATGGCTTCAAGGCCGAGGTAGACCGCGCGACGTTCCGGCGCATCTATACCGTGGACACCAGCAAGGTCTATCCCATCAAGCTCTTCGTCAAGGGCGACCCTTACGAGATGTGGGGCCTTTGGCCCATGGACCGGCACCTCTGGGGCGTGGAGGGCGAGGACGCCACCGCCTTCCTCCTCGGCACCGACCGGCTGGGCCGCGACAGCCTTTCGCGCATCATCCACGGCTCGCGCATCTCGCTCAGCGTCGGCCTCATCGGCCTGGCCATCAGCTTTGTGCTGGGCCTCACCATCGGCGGCGCCTCCGGCTATATCGGCGGCGTGCTGGACGAGGGCATCCAGCGCCTCATCGAGGTGCTGCGCTCCTTCCCCTCCCTGCCGCTCTGGATGGCCCTGGCCGCGGCCATGCCGCCGCGCTGGCCGCCGCTGCAGGTCTATTTCGGCATCACCGTGGTCCTCTCCCTCATCGGCTGGACCGGCCTCGCCCGCGCCGTGCGCGGCAAGCTCCTGGCCCTGCGCGAGGAGGATTACGTCATGGCCGCGCGCATCTCGGGCGCGGGGGCGACGCACATCATCGCCCGCCACCTGCTGCCGGGGTTCATGAGCTACATCATCGTCTCGCTGACCCTCTCCATCCCGGGCATGATCCTGGGCGAGACCTCCCTCAGCTTCCTGGGGCTGGGGCTGCGGGCGCCGGTGACCAGTTGGGGCGTCCTCCTGGCCGAGGCGCAGAACGCCAGCATCGTGGCGCTCTACCCCTGGCTGCTCATCCCCGGCATCCCGGTGGTGATCACCGTGCTCGCCTTCAACTTTATGGGCGACGGCCTCCGCGACGCCGCCGACCCCTACGGGCGGTAATTCGCCGGCAGGCTCAGGGCGCCTGCGCTGGCATGTAGAGCCTGTCGTAGCATGCTGAGCCTGTCGAAGCAGGCCGGCCACCTTACCATTCGACGCACCGCCGAAAACGCCAGAAACCGGGACACGGATCGAGCGGATGGCACGGATTCCTGACCAAATATCCTAATCCGTATGATCCGTGAAAACCGTGTCCCATTTCCGAAGGAGATAACCGTGAATCCCCAAGACGTCCTCAAGCGCGTCTGCGGCGCCCTGGACCTCCTCATCGAGGCGGGCGAGCCCCATCAGGGGCTTTTCCCCTCGGTGCTGGACCCGGACACCGGCGCCATGCTGGCCGAGTTGCCCCCCGCCATCCCCGGCCAGCGCATGGGCGACCGCGCCTTCCCCGGCAGCAACCTGATCCACGACGAGGCGACGCTGGCGACCATGTACGCCCTCGCCGCCGCGCTGGGCCGCCCCGACTATGCCCAGGCCGCCGACCGCTACCTGAAGCGCTTCGCCACCCACTGCACCGATACCGCCTCGGGCCTCTTTCCCTGGGGCGAGCACGCCTTTTGGCACCTGGCCGAGGACCGCGTCGGCAACAGCTATATCGATGTCGCCGACCCCAGCCGCCCCGCCGGCGACGCCATCCACGACCACCTGCGCCAGGCCCCCCTCTGGCTCTGGGAAAAGCTTTGGCAGTTCAACCCTCGCTGCGTGGAGCGCTTTGGCGAGGGGCTGAATGGGCACTATATCCCCGGCGAGCCGCTAGAGTACATCCGCCACGCCCCCATCACCCGCGTGGGCTCGGTGCGCCGCGGCGACCGCTCCTGCGACTTTCCGCGCCACAGCGGCTTCTATATCTTTGACTGGACCTGCGCCTGGCTCAAGACCGGCCGCCCCGACTTTACCGAGCAGATCCGCAAGATCATGGATTACTGGTGGGACAAGCGGCTGGAGAGCGGCCTGCTGCTCACCGAGAGCCGCGGCCCCGTGGGCGACCCCAGATACCCCGACTATCACCTGACCATCAGCCCCTCGCAGACCATGGGCCTGACCACCAGCCTCTGGGAGGCCGCGCCGCTCCTGGAGCCCGGGCAGCCGGCGCTGGCCGCCGAGATGCGCCGTCGCGCCGCCTGCTACACCGACGGTTTTCTCAGCGCGCCGCACGACCTGGCGCGGGGCATCTTTGTGATGCACTATAACCTCGACGACGGCCAGGGGATGATGCATTCCAACGTCTGGGGGAGCATCTATGGCGGGTGGCCCGCCTCGTACATGGGCCTCTTTGCCTGCTGCTCCTATCGCCACAGCGGCGACGAGCGCCTGCTCCGCTGGGCGCTGGCCGTGGGCGAGCAATACGCCGCGCAGCCGCTCCCCGCCGGGCTGCCCGCCCCCGCCATGGATGCGGGCATGGCGCTGGGGCTCCTGGCCGACCTCTATGACCTCACCGGCGAGCCCCGCTGGCTGGCCGCCGGGGCCAAGCTCGCCGACGCCATCCTCGACGCCTATTTCCAGCGCCGCCTGCCCAGCGGCGCCGCGGGCATCGGCTGGTACGAGGGGCAGATGGGCCCCAGCTTTGTGCTGCACGGCCTGGCGCGGCTGGCGCTGCTGGCCGAGGACCGCGCCGCCTGCCCCCTGCGCGCCGACTATACGGGGCGCTAGCGACGGCCCAGGGCTTGTGCCAAGTCGGTAGCTGGCTTGGCGCGCCGCCCCGCACGGCGATCAATGCGGCATGGAATGCCGACGCCGTGCTACGCCACCGCGCCCGATGGAATCGGGCTTCCGGGGCCTCCGCGGCG
>JAAYEA010000327.1 GCA_012689325.1 Chloroflexota bacterium | reverse complement strand
TTCCCCCAGCGCTTCATGAAGAGCGGCGCGATCAGCGGGGCTGGCGCCGAGGCAAGCTGCGCCATGGCATATAACGTGCCGATTTCGCTGGTGGGCAGACCCAGGCCATCGTCCAGATAGACGTTGAAGAAGGTGCGCACCACGCCCACGCAGGCGCCCCGGAAGAAGGTGACGGCCAGCATCACCGTGAGAGCGGCGACGGGCAAGGCGCCTGCCGGGAGCTTGGCATCCTCGGGGGCGGCCTCGCAGCGAGCGTCATCGGTGCCCCATAGCGCCGCGATCGCAGGAATAGAGAGCAGGCAGGACAGCACCAGGGGCCACCGGTATGTCGCCGGGTCAGCAGTGGAAACGCCCATCAGGCTAGCCAACGCCGCCGGCATGAGCCCGCCCAGAAACGTCCCCAGGAAGCCAAAGATGGGCCACATGGCCTGGCGGACCGCATAGGCATGGGGGCGCTCCTCCGGCTTAGTGGTGTTCATCAAGACGGGGATGCTACTGACGGTGTAGAGCGTGATAGCGAAGGAGCCCGCGATGCGCGTGACCAGGGTGAGCATCTCTTGGCCCCAGGGCAGATAGGCGACGAGGGGAAGCAGGCCGTGGAAGAGCACCGCAAGCCCCATCCCGGCGATCATGGTGCGCCGGAGCCCGAAGCGGCTGGCCAGCGCGCCCGCCGGGAGCGAAAAAACCGCGGTGCTCAGCATACCTGCCGCGTTGACGACGCCGATAAAGTCGGTCCCGTACCCCAGCCGAAGCAAATAGAGGTTGAACAGCATGGGGTAGATGCCGTTCTGGATGGTCAATCCCACGATGGCGGTGGAGAAGAGCAACAGCCGAACATCGCGACTGAAGCGGCGGAGGGTGTTCAGATAGCCAGCGATGATCTACTCTCCTGGTTGGGCGTGTTGCGCCGCAAACTCGCCACGAGGGCGGCGGAAATAGAGCCAGAAAAGAAAGGTTCCCAGAGTGGTCAGCAAGCCGGTGGCCAGGAAGAGGGGCCGGAATCCGGCCGTGGCGATGACTCGGCCTCCCAGGTAGGAGACCAGAGCCCAACTCAGGCCCAGCGCCGTGGTGGCCGCCCCTGAGATGATGGCTCGCCAGCGCGCGGGCACGATCTCGAGTTGGTATACGCCCAGAGCCGAATCGGCGATGGCCGAGAAGGCGTAGGTGCCAAATCGGCCGATGCTTCCGGCCAGCCAGTGGGGCACCAAGGCCAGCGGGAGCATGCTCGCCGCGATGCCCAGCGACCCGCCGACGATGACGCGAAAACTGCCCAAGCGCGCAGCCAGCGCGGGCATGGCCATGGCGACAGGAAGCGCGGCCAACTGAACCCCGGCGAAGATCATCCCGATCTGGGCAGTGGGGATCCCCAGTCCGTCATCTAGGTAGACGTTGAAGAACATGCGCGAGGCGGCCAGGCCCGCGGTGCGCAGCATGGCGATCCCGGACATGACGACAACGAGCACAGCAATGGCCCGGGAGCTTGTGCGGCTGGCCTGCGCATCGTGGGCCGTCTCGCTGGCCTGCACCTCGCTCGTGGTGGTTAGCATCGCCACGGCGACGAGGCAGAGAACGCCTGCCGCCATCAGGGGATAACGGTACGCGGCAGGGTCACTTGTGGATAGACCCAGCAGGGCAGCGGTCCAGCCTGGCGCCGCGCCGGCGGCTAGGCTGCCCACGAATCCCGCCAGGATGCTGGTGGTCATCCGGGCGGAGAAGGCCATGTTGCGGTTCTCTGGCCGCGAGGCTCCCACCAGAAACGGCCCCGCCGAGACAAAGTACAGCGACAAGCCCAGGGTGGCGACAAGGTAGCAGGCGAGAATCCAAGGAGCGCGCGCGCTCAGCGGCAGAAACTCGCCGGCGGGCAGCAGGATGTGGCTCAGGGTGGCAATGCCGAGCCCCCAGAGCAAGCCCCGGCGAATTCCAATGCTCCGGGAGACGATCCCCGCCGGGAAGGAAAAGAGCGCATAGCCGAGCATCCCAGTGGCGCCGACGACGCCGACGAACGCTGCGCCATAGCCCAGCCGCAGCAGGTAGAGATTGAGCAAGACCGGATAGATGCCCTCCAGGATCGAAAACCCTGCCACGGCGGTGGCCAGCATATAGAGCTTGACATCGCGGCGCATGCCGCGGAGCTGCTGCCAATAGGTAGTGATAGGCGTGCCTCCGTGGCACCAAAGTGGGGGCTACCGAGCATCACGGACGCTCGAACCTGCGCCAATGATACCCGATTGCCCGAACCTGTCAATTGGCCCGGTCCACAGCAGAGGCGCGATAGGCCGGTGCGGTCAGGGGTGCTACCGGCCGGACAGTGCTTGGCGCACGGTCTGGGAAAGGTCCTGCATATGGAAGGGTTTCTGCACCCAGCCGGCGAGGCCCTGCGCGACGATGTCCTGCTCGCCGAGCGGGTAGCCGGTGCTGATAACCACGCGCACTGCGGGATCCCGCTCCCGCAGCAGCGCGCAAAGCTCGGCGGCTCCCATCGAAGGCATCACCCAGTCCGAGATGACCAGGTCGATCTGGGCTCTGTGCTGGTCAAAGACGGTCAAAGCCTCTCGCCCATCGCGGGCGGTCAGGACGTTGTAGCCTAGCGCGGCGAGCAGTTGGAGCGTGGCCTCGAGGACAACCGGCTCGTCCTCCACGAGCAGGATGGTCTCCCCATCGCCTCGCTCGATGGTCTCCGCGCCGGAAGCCGCGGCGGAATGCGAGGCATCTGGCGCCGCTGGCAAATAGATGGTGAAGCAGGAGCCCTGCCCTACCGCGGTCTGGACACCCACAAAGCCCTCGTGCTGTCGAACGATGCCATACACTTGGGCCAGGCCAAGGCCGGTGCCCCGACCGAGCGGCTTGGTGGTGAAGAAGGGCTCGTAGAGGTGCGCGATCACCTCAGGGGACATCCCCTGCCCGGCGTCGCTGATGGCGATGCCTGCCCATCGACCGGGGGGCAGCTCGGGGATCGGCGCAGGGTCAGGGGTGGGGATGCACAGGGTGGACAGACGGATCGTCAGCGGCCCGCCGTTGGGCATGGCATCGCTCGCGTTAAGCGCCAGGTTGGTGAGCGCGCGGTGAAGCTGCATGGGATCAGCCACCACCGTCGCCTCGGTTGCGGCCAGCTCGGCGCGAATGGTGACGCTCTCGGGCAGTGTGCGCTCCCAGAACCTGACCAATTCTTCCAGCCAGACGCGGAGGTCCAGCGGCCTCGGGGCGCTCAGCGACGTGCGGCTGAAATCGAGGATCTGACGTATCAGGGCCGCGCCACGGCGCCCCTCTTGCGAGATGGAATCGACATCCTCCCGCATCTTTTCGGGGAGCTCCGGATCATGGCGCAAGAGCTCGGCAAAGCCGATGATGCCGGTGAGCAGGTTGTTAAAGTCGTGCGCGACCCCGGCGGCTAGCTGGCCGATGGCGGCCAGGCGCTCGTGGCGCTCCAGACGCTCCTGAACCTCCAGCGCGCGCTTGCGCTCGGTGATATCGTGGGCGATCAGGTAGAAGAAGGGCCGGCCCGCGGCCCGGAAGGGGCGCATGGTGATTTCGAGATGGGCCACGCGGCCATCGGCCAGGGGCTGCACGCACTCGATGTTGGTGAATGACCGCTCGCCCCGGCCAGTCCGCGCCCGGACCTCGGCGATGGCGCCCATTGCCGCCGACTGCTGGCTGGGGCCGGCGAAGCCAAAGACGCCCTGCCAGGAGCGATTGGCCCACAGGAGCTGCATCTGGTCATCCAGGATGGCCATCAGGTCGTGGGCGCCGTCGAACATGATGCGAAAGCGTTCCTCGCTCTCTCGCCGAGCCGCCTCGGCACGCTTGCGGGAGGTGACATCTCGGTAGATGCTATAGTGCGCCAGCGTCCCGTCCGGAAGCCGTATCGGCGTGGCGATCAGCGAGACATCGATCATCGTCCCGTCTTTGCGCCTGCGCACCGTCTCCAGCATCACGGTCTCGCCGCGGTAGACGCGCTCGCGCACCACCTGGGCCTCTGCCCTGCGGTCCTCTGGCACGAGCAGCGTCATGATGGTTCCGCCCACGGACTCTTCTGATGTATAGCCAAAGAGCCGGGTGTACTCGCGGTTTACGCGGACGATCCTCGCGCCGTCCTCCATCAAGACGATGGCCTCCGGCGTGTTGGTGAAGAGCTGCTCGAAGTAGAGACGCTCCAGGTCGAGCGCTGTCTCGGTCCTTCTCCGCTCGGTGATATCGCGATAGATCACATAGCTGGCCTGAATGTGCTCGAACTCGACTGGGGTGGCTAGGATAGAGACCTGAACAGGAGTGCCGTCGCGGCGCAGGCGGACGCTCTCAAAGGACAGGACGCGCCGTTCCAGCGTCTGTCGCGTGGCGGCGCGCGCCTCCTCCCGCAGCTCGCTGGGGACCAGCGCATCGTCCAGGGAAACGCCCTCGATATCCGGCTGCCGATAGCCAAAGAGGGCGGTGAAAGCGTTGTTGACGCGGAGGGGCCTGGAGTCCGTGTCCACGATGGCGATGGCTTCCGGCGAGTTGTCGAAGAGCTGCTGGAAGTAGGTCTTTTCCGCTCGCAGCGCCTCCTCTGCGGCCTGGCGCTCCTGCATCTCTTTCTGCAGCTCCTGGTACATGGCCGCGTTCTTTAGGGCGGCAGTGGCATAGGCGGCGAAGGCCTCCGCCAGCGACAGATCCTCGCTGGTAAAAATGGTGCCGATGCGGTCCACGCATATGGCGCCCAGCACCCGATCCTCTGCAACGAAAGGGACAGCAATGATGCGCTCTTCCTGCTCCACCGGGGTCCCGGGTATCTGGTGGCCAGCCGAATTATGGGCGGCGTCGTTGAAGATGAGCCCCGACTTGGCGCGCACCGCGAGGCCGGTGAAGCTGCTATCGACTCGGATGGACGAGGCCATGACCTCAGCCTCATAGTTGGGGTCGATCGCCACGACGGGAAACATGGTCTGCCCATCCGCCGCGAGCAGATAGATCGTGGAGCCGTGTGCATGCAACAAGCTGTGCGCCTCCGCGGCGATGCGCGCAAGCACCTCGTGCACATCCAGGCTGCCAGCCAGCTGCCGGGCGGTGGCCAGCAGCCGTTCCTGTCGCTCGGCCTGGGTGCGCAGCGCCTGCCTGTCCGTCTCGCGGTTCGTCACGTCCCGAACGACGATGAGCAGCCTATCTGCTCCGGCGGCCGTAACGCGGGCCTCGAGGTGGCGGGCACCGCCGGCTGACGGCATGGTGTACTCGATGGTCTGCGGCTCTTCATTCAGCAACGCCTGCTGGAGCGCTCGCTGCAACTGGCCGTGCGCTGCCGACGGGAAAAGCTCTTGGACGTGTTGCCCCGGCAGGGGACGCTCGAACGGCGAGGCGGCCAACCGCGGGGCGCGGTAGTTGACGACCTTCCCCTGGCCGTCGATGCTCAGCAGCGCGTCGGGGATCGAGTCTAGCACGGCCTGGGTCTCGTCGCGACTCTGCTGCAGCTCCTTGCGTGACCCCTTGGTGGCTATGATGTGGGGCGTGGCCCAGGCGATCCCGGCGACCACCAGGAGGGATGCCGCCAGCTCCAGGAGCTCGTGGAGCACCCAAATGGGCGAGGACGAGAGCGCTGGGGGCTGCCAGAAGAGGGCCACCCGCCGGGCGACCAGGAGCAGCGCGGCGATGCCCACCACCCAGGCCAGCGTGCGGCTCTGCAAGCGCCGCACCAGCCGGAGTATCACCGCAGCGCCATAGGCCTGCAAGGCCAACGACAGGCCCAGTACCAGATAGTTGCCCATGTTTCGGCTACCTCTCCCTGCGAGCAAAGCCAGCTCGCGTGGGACTGGACGGGATACCAAGGAAAGTGTTGCGAGTATAGGCGTTTGGGGAAGGTTGTCAACCGGAACGGGCAACCCGGGCGCAGCGAGGGACGCCGCGGGCGTGCGAGGCTCTCTGCTTGACTATTATGCCCAACCGGCCTAGAATCACGCGGCGTGAAGGATGATGTCGCCGGGCCCGGCCGGTTGGGAGGTTGGATGGACTTTACGGGTAGCGATGATGAACTGGCCCTGGTGTTCCTCTATCTGGAGACCTGCAAGCAGTACCATGTGGCGCGCACGTGTCCGCACTGGGATCCTGATTGCCTGGACCGGCTCTACGAGCAGGGCTACATAGCGGCGCCGGGCCTGGGGGGCCGTGTCGTGATCACCGAAGAGGGCCGCGAGCGCGCCTCGCAGCTCTTTCTGCGCTTCTTTGGCAAGCTTCAGTTTTAGGACGAGACCGCGGCTAGGGCTCCTGCTCAGGCCGGTGGCGCAAGCCGGCCTCTATCTGGAGGAAGGCCGACTAGCCGTGGCGGAAGCGTAGGCGCGCTCGGCGATCGAGGCCAGATGGTCCCAGTGATAGCGGCTGTGTACCTCTTCCCGGGCTGCGCGACCAATCCGCTGGCCTAGCTCCTTATCCTTCAGCAGGCTGACCACCGCGGCAGCGAACGCGGTGGGGTCGGCCGGCCGCGCCAGCAGCCCCGTGCGCATATGCTGGATGTAGATGGCGTTCTGCCCCACCGAATCGGCGACCACCGGCACCCCCGCGGCCAAGAGGTCCACCAACTTGGCGGAGCACTTGGTGCGATTGATGAGGGTGTCATCATAGGGATGGAGGGCCACATCCGCGGCAGCAAAGCAGACGGGCAATTGGTCGGGTTGCACCCAGCCGAGGTACACCGTCTGCACATCGTGGCCCCGCTCCTCGAGCAGCCGAAGCATCGCACGCTCTTCGCCTTTCAATCCCTCGCCGACGATCAGCAGTCGCGCTTCGGGCACAGCCTGCCACACCTGGTTGAGCGTCTCCACGACGCGCTGCAGGGAGAACTCGAAGAAACGGGTGTAGAGGAGCATGAGCGGGGAATCTCCCAGGGAGTGACGCTGGCGAAACGCCAGCGCGTCCGACGGCGAGGCGGCAGGTCCGCCGGGGCCGGCTCCATTGGGCAGATAGTGGACCCGCGCCGGGGGAACGCCCAGGCTCCAGACGATGGTCTGCAGCGCCGCGCTGGCTACCGTCACCGCGTCGGCATGGCGCAGACCCCAGGATTCCTGCCAGGCAAAGAGGCGCCTCTGCAAGGGACTGTAATCGCCGGTCTCGTTCCAGCCACCCGCGCCTTCCCAGTCATCGCTGTCCACCACTACCGCTCCGCGCCACAGCCCCGCGCGCCGAAGGTGCCACAGCGCCCAGGCCGCCAGCCCCGCATAGGCCTTGGGCTTGAAACAGTGGGCCACCTCCGCCTGATCGGAGACCGCGGCGCGCACGAGCCGCCGGGTGATCTCCATGTGCCAGAAGGGCGAGGGGGCCGTGGGAAGCGGCACATGGACGACCCGGACGCCATTGATCTCGTCAGTGCGCCCTGCGTCGGCGGGGTAGTCCCAGGGCGGAAGGAAGAGGCTGACCTCGTGACCACGACGGTGCAGAGCGCGCGCCAGGGGAAGCGCCCGAGCGGACATGGTTCCTTTGGGTCGCAATCCGAAGGGTCCGACAAAGGCGATGCGCATGTGATCCCCTAAGGCAGCGCGAGCAGCTCGTTCAGGCTTGAGGCGAGGTCCACGCGCACTCCCAACTCGTGCTGAAGGCCTTCCACCGTGAGGTCATCGAGGGTGCGGGCGCCCTGGCTGTCGAACATGATCCTCGGCAGCACCACGCGATCGCCGATCCCCTGGCGGCGCAGCTCAGCCACGACGTCCTGCCCGGTCAGCAGGCCGGACACCGTCACGCCGGGGCCGAAGAACTGGTTGATGACAGGAACCAGGTGGTAGTCGAGGCCCGTGAGTCCGGCCAGCTCGCCGAGGATGCGGCCGAGGACCGGCGCGATGAGGGCGCCGCAGACCACGCTCACACGCCCGGACGATGGTTGCGCAGCGCTGACCTGCGGGCGAAGTTCGTCCCACTCGTCCAGCAGCAAGCGCACCAGCCCGACGCCGTTTTCCAGGTGCGCGAACTCGTCGTATCGCTCAGCGGGCGGGATGGGGAGATTCGCTTGCAGATAGATCTCGTCGGCAAGGTATACGAGATCGATGCCGAGGCTCGCGCGAAAGCTGGCTTGATAGGGAGCGATGGCCTGCGCCAGATCGGCGCAGTCTTGAGCGGCCATGGTGCGCAGCCCCTCGCGATGGTAGCGCGTGAGCCCCACCGGCACGAGGGCGATGGACTGCACGGTGGGGTAAAGACCGGCGAGATCGGCCAGGGTCCGGCTCAAAGCCTCTCCATCGTTGATGCCGGGAACCAGGACGATCTGGGTGTGCACTTCGATCCCCAGCTCGCCGAGCCGCCGGAGCTGCCCGACGACGTCACTGGCCTGGGGCGTGCCCATCAACGAGGCGCGCAAGGCCGGGTCGGTCGCGTGCACCGAGACGTAAAGCGGGCTGATGCGCTGTTCGGCGAGCCGGGCCCAGTCCTGCTCATCCAGATTCGCCAGCGTGATAAAGTTGCCAAAGAGGAAAGAGTAGCGATAGTCGTCGTCACGCAGATAGAGGGTGGGACGCAGGCCGGGCGGCATCTGATGCACGAAGCAGAAGGAGCAGTGACAGCGGCAGCGGCGAATGCCATCAAACGTGGGGGCGGCGAACTCGATTCCCAGCTCCTCGTCCAGGTCCCGCTCGACCTCGTAGACGATCTCGCGCTGGTCCCGGAGCGTGGCAATCGTGAGGCCCTCGTCGGCGCCATAGAACTGGAAATCGATGACGTCGCGCAGGACATGGCCGTTGATCGAGACAATACGATCCCCAGGCCGGATGCCGATCTCCTCCGCGATTCCATCAAGCGCGACGGACTCGACCAAGCCGTAACGCTCCGGATCATGCGCCGTCTTGGCTCTGCGTCTCACGGGCGTACCCCTTCTCGCTGGGCGGCCTGGCTGCCCTTGGGCCGAAAGGCGGAGTCGTGGGACGGCGCAATGCGCTGGATATAGCCCTGCGGGGCGTTCTCCAGATCGGCATAGACGCCGCGATACGCCTCCGGCAGGTGGCGAGCCAGCTCGTACATGGCGGCCTGAGTGGACCGCTGAAGATGCACCCGCCTCTGGCCGTTGCCGTTTTCGGCGCCTTCGGGCAGGATCAGCCGGAAGGGCTGGCCAATGGTCATGTGGAAGGGGGTCCTTCTCAGGCGCTTGAGGTTATCCAAGAAAGCCTCGTGCCCGTGGATCGCCACGGGCAAGATGGGCGCGTCGCCGCGGATCGCCAAGAGCGCCAGCCCATCGAGCCCCGGCTGCAGCCCGCCGGTCTTGGAGCGCGTGCCCTCCGGGGCCATCAACAGGCCGCGCTCGGACTCCAGATAGGCCAGCGAAGCGCGTATGGCGGCCAGGTCGAACTCGCCGCGACGAACCGGAAAGCTCCCGTACCATTTCACGAGATAGCCCAGCACTGGCAAGAAGTTCTCGATCTTGGACATGATGCCCATGTCCCGACGGATAAACGCGCTGACGACGATGGGGTCCAAAAAGTGCACGTGGTTCATCATGATGAGAAGCCGCCCCTGTGGGGGGACGTGCTGCAGCCCAGTGATATCCAGGCGGAGCAGCACCCGGCAGAGAGCGCGAAAAACGGACTTGGCGAAGCGCTGAAAGCGCATCATCGCTGCACCAGCGTCCCGATCTTGGCCAAGACCTCTTCGATGCCGAGGCCCGTGGTGTCGATGATGATCGCGTCGTCGGCGGGGCGCAGGGGCGCGATGGCGCGGGTGCTATCGATCTGGTCGCGCCGCCGCATATCTTCCAGAACCTGGTCATAGTCGCTGGCGTTGCCGCGGGCGACGTTCTCCAGGTGGCGGCGCATGGCCCTGGTCTCCACCGTCGCGTCCAGATAAATCTTGAGGTCGGCCTCGGGAAGCACGACAGTGCCGATGTCGCGGCCAACCATCACTACGGCGCCTTGGCCGGCGATGCGGCGTTGCTGCTCAGTCAAGGCGGTGCGCACGCCGCCATAGGCCGAGACCGGCGACACGTTCCTCGTGACCTCCGGGCTGCGGATCTCCCAGGTGATGTCCACATCGTCGGCATAGACCGTGTACTGCCGACCATCGTTCACGGTAGGCGGGGTGACGCGGATGACCAGCTCCTCGGCCAGGCGGCTGACTGCGGCCTCGTCAGCGATGTCGATGCCATGGTCGAGGGCGGCCCAGGTGGCCGCTCGGTACATGACCCCGGTATCAAAGTAGAGGTACCCCAGCCGCTCGGCCAGCAGGGCGCCGATGGTGCTCTTGCCCGAAGCGGCGGGCCCGTCGATGGTGATGGTGCGTGGGACGGTCATGGCTTTTCCTTCATCCTCATGAGCTGGTCGATTTCCGGTCTGGTCAGCGACCTGTAGTGGCCGCTGGGCAGGTCGCCCAATTCGAGTGGGCCAACACGCACGCGGATGAGCCGCTGCACGGGATGCCCGATAGCCTCGCACATGCGGCGGACCTGCCGCTTGCGGCCCTGATGAAGCACCAACCGCAGCCAACTGGCTTGGGGGCCGGCTTGCTCAAGCAGGACCCGGTCCGCGGTGGCCAGCCCGTCTTCCAGGTCGATGCCCTGCCGCAGCTTTTGCAGCAAAGCCTCGCAGGGCACTCCCCGCACCAGGGCGCGGTACTCTTTCTCGTGCTCGTACCTGGGGTGAGCCAGCAGGTTCGCCAGCTCTCCATCGTTGGTCAGAAGGATCAGCCCCTCGCTGTCCAGGTCCAGGCGGCCGACCGGGTAGACGCGGTCCCCCGGCGGCACCAGGTCCATGACGGTGGGGCGACCTCGCTCGTCGCGCGCCGTGGAGAGAAAGCCGCGCGGCTTGTTGACCATCAGGTAGACGGCGGAAGCCTGACGCGGAATAGGGCGTCCATCCACGGTCACACGGTCCGTGGAGAGGTCGACCTGTGTGCCTAGTTCGGTGACCGTGACACCGTTCACCTGGACGCGGCCCTGGCGGATCAGCTCTTCGCAACTGCGGCGCGAGGCGACCCCTGCGCTGGCCATCGCCTTTTGCAGTCGTTCAGCCAAAGCAGCTTCCCTCCCGGCTGGCCTTCGCCCCAATGTCCTCGGCATATTGTACACCGAACGCGGGCACGGTCAACTGGTGCACGCGCCAGGCGGTGCTCAGGAGCCCTCAGCGCTGCGCAAGCCGGCCAGTCGCGCAAAAAACTGCTGATTGCGGCGATAGAAGGCCAAGGGATCCTCGCCGTCTGCCGGGTTCA
>JAAYEA010000326.1 GCA_012689325.1 Chloroflexota bacterium | reverse complement strand
CTGCCGCTGGTCAAGCCGGAGAACATGTGGTGGAAGGCCGCCGACGGCCCCGCCGGCAAGACCTGGATCCCGCGCAACCGCAACCGCGCCGCCAGCGCCTAGCGCGCTTGCGTGACGGCTGGAATATGATCACGAAACGCACCAAATGCACAAACTAGGGATTCGGCTGTCCTCTTTTGTGTGGTTCGCGTGTTTCGTGGTTCCAGTTCCTGGTTCCCATCGGAACAGTGGGAACTCGGATTCATCCTGATCCATGCGATCTGCGTAATCTGTGTACCATAATCAAGGAGGACCTATGCGACTGCAGAAACTGCGCCAGGCCCTGGCCACGCTCGGCCTGGACGCCATCGTCATCAGCAGGCCCGAAAACCTGCGCTACCTTTCCGGCTTTACCGGCGGCGAGGGCTACCTCATCGTCACCGCCGACCAGGCCCTGGTCGCCACCGACTTTCGCTATTATGACCAGGTGGGCCGTGAGGCCCCCGGCTGGACCCTGGCCAAGATGAACGAGGGCTTTGAGAAGCTCATGCCCGGCCTCCTCCCCACCCTCCGGGCCCGGCGCATCGGCTTTGAGGGGCAGGTCGTCACCTATGAGCAGTACCAGAAATGGGCCGAGGCCATCACCGGCTGCGAGTGGGTCGCCACCAGCGAGGTGGTGGAAAAGATCCGCAGCCAAAAAGAGCCCGCCGAGCTGGCGCACATCCGCCGCGCCGTGGACATCGCCGATGCCTCCCTGGATTATGTCATGGGCCTGATCAAGCCGGGGATGACCGAGCGCGAGATCGGCTGGGAGCTGGAGGCCCACATGCGCACCCACGGCGCCGAAAACGTGGGGTTCACCTTTATCATCGCCAGCGGCCCCAACGCCGCCCTCCCCCATGCCGTCACCTCCGACCGGGCCGTCCAGGCTGGCGAGCCCATCACCATCGACATGGGCGCCAAGGTGGCGGGCTATTGCTCGGACATGACCCGTACCTTTTGCCTGGGCCAGCCCAAGGACGACACCTTTATGAAGGTCTGGAACACGGTCTATCAGGCGCAGCGGGCCGCCTGCGACGCCATCCGCGCGGGGATGACCGGCGTGGACGCCCACATGGTGGCGCAGCGGATCATCGACGCCGCCGGCTATGGCGCCTACTTTGGCCACGGTCTGGGTCACGGCGTGGGCCTCGCCATCCACGAAAAGCCGCGCATGAGCCGCCTCTCCAAGGACACCCTGGCCGTCGGCGACGTGGTCACCGTGGAGCCCGGCATCTATCTCCCCGGCTGGGGCGGCGTCCGCATCGAGGACATGGGCGTCATCACCAAAGAGGGGCTTGACAATTTCACGAAATCTGCTAAAATAGCACTAGTTAGTTGAAACTGCGCGTCCAGGCTTGTGTTTTGACGTTTTCTGTGTTATACTCTTTTCCAATGAGTGGGTTCGCCGGGGAAGCCATGACGCTTCCACCACAGCGCGAAGGAGTGAGGTAACGGGGATGAAGATCGATTGGGTAACCATCAAGAACCGGATCCCTTGGCCCATCGTCATCAGCTTTTTGGTGGGCGCAGTCTTTGGCCTCGTGGTGCTGGGCTGGGGGCTCTGGCCGGTCGAGTATGTGGACGCCGATATCTCGGCCCTGCGTGAGCGCCACCAGATCGCCTACGTGCAGATGGTGGCCGACTCGTTCGCCCTCACCGGCGACCTGAACCAGGCCAAGGCCCGCTTGGCCGAGCTGGAGAACAAGGACCGCTCCGCCGAGGATGTGGCGGCGCTGGTGGCGGAAGTGGCCGTCTTGCCCGGCAACCCGGACCAGTCCGGCCGGGCCAAGACCCTGGCCGCGGCGCTGGCTCCCCAAGCGGCCCCCACCGTGGCGCAGCCGATCGCGGGCCAGCCCACCGTGGCTCCCACGGCCCCGGCCAAGCCCGAGGACAAGCCCGCGCGCTCCAACCTGCTGCGCCTCTGCCTGATCCCCATCTTTGTCCTGCTCATCGTCGCCGGGGCGGCGCTGATCATCTCCTGGCTGCGACGCCGCGGCGGCAGCGCCCCCGTGGCCCGCATCCCCCGCCGCCGCGTGGTCCCCTCCGAGCTGGACGCCGAAACCGACGAGGATGAGGTGGCCGAGCTCGAGGAGGCGGAGGCCGAGCCCGCCGAGCGCCAATCCTGGCCTGCCGAGACCATCCCCTGGGACGGCGACGAGGCCAGCCTGGCCCTGGGGCACTTTGTCACCACCTTTGAGCTGGGCGACGACGGCTACGACGAGTCCTTTGGCATCGAGACCGAGACCGGCGAGTTCCTGGGCGAGTGCGGCGTCGCCATCTCGGAGGTCATCGGCGCCGGCACCGAAAAGCCCTGCGCCTTTGACGTCTGGCTCTTTGACAAGTCGGACATCCGCACCGTGACCACCGTGGTCGCCAGCCCCTACGCCTACGAGGACGACACGCTGCGCACCAAGCTGGGCGCCAAGGGCAACCTGGTCCTGGCGGAAAAGGGCCAGCCCATCGTCATCGAGACCGCCGCGCTGCGCGTCCGCGCCGAGATCGTGGACCTGGCCTATGGCGGCGGCGACCTCCCCGCGGAGAGCTATTTCACCAAGTTCACCCTGGAGCTCTCGCCCAGCCGCAGGCGTCCCGAGTAGGCCGCCCGGCCCTCCGTGTGCAACCCGGACCTCCGAGGCCGCGCCCAACGCCGCCTCGGAGGTCTTGTTTTGCCCGCCGCTGGCCCTTTCCATTTGCCACAAATGCCAACTTGCGGTATTCTTATCCCCGATTGGGCGAGCGGCCCGCCGTCGGCGCTCCGCCCAACTCCCGCTCTCATCCGTCCCTGAGGTCAGTCCATGTCCCTGGCGCCCGCCAAGCGCGCAACGTCGCCATTCCCATGGCGCAACCTGGTCCTTGCCTTGACCCTGGTCGGCCTCGCCGCCTGGGCCCTGGTTGGCCTATTCTCCGATGAGGGCGAAACGACCGCCGGCGCGGCCCCCGCGGCGCAGACGATCCAGAACAAGGGCTCGGATACGCTGGTCAACCTCGCCCTGGCCTGGGCCGAGACCTATATGGCGCTGCACCCCGAGGTGCGCGTCTCGGTCACCGGCGGCGGGTCGGGCACCGGCATCGCCTCCCTCATCAACGGCACCGTGGACATCGCCAACGCCTCCCGCGCCATCAAGGCCGAGGAGCGCGCCGCCGCCCAGGCCAACGGCATCACCCCGGTGGAGGTCACCGTCGCGCTGGACGCCATCGCCGTGGTGGTGCACCCCTCCAACCCCGTCGAGGGCCTGACCTTGCCGCAGCTCTCGGCCATCTATACCGGGCAGATCACCAACTGGCGGCAGGTCGGTGGTGAGGACCGGCCCATCGTGCTCCTCTCCCGCGAGTCCAATTCCGGCACCTATGTCTATTTCCTGGAGAACGTCATCCGCCTGGGCCAGAAAAGCGACCTGCTCTTCCATCCCGATACGCTGCTCATGCCCTCCTCTGAGGGGATCAGCGCCGAGGTCCGCCAGAACCCCAACGCCATCGGCTATGACGGCCTGGGCTATGTGACGCCGGATCAAAAGATGCTGGGCGTGGCCGTGGATAGCGCCAGCCGCTACGTCCTCCCCTCGGTGGAGACGGTCAACGACGGCAGTTATCCGGTCTCGCGCCCGCTGTTCATGTACACGACCGATCGTCCCTCGGCAGCGATCCAGGCCTTCCTGAGTTGGGTGCTTGCCGATGGGCAGGCCCAGGTCATCGAGTTGGGCTTTGTGCCCTTGAAATGACCGTTAGGGGTCCAGCGCACCCTTCGACAAGCTCAGGGTGCAAGAACAAGCATGCCGAGCCTGTCAAAACATGCCGAGCCCGAAGCAGTAAACCATGAAGGAGACACCGTGGAGTTCGCCAAGGCCCCCGGCCTGACCAAGCGCTGGGGCGAGTTCGCCATCGAGACCATCATCCGCGTGCTGGGGCTCTCCAGCATCGGGTTCGTGGTGATGATCTTTCTCTTCCTCCTGCGCGAGGGGCTCCCCACCTTCTGGGAGATCCCGCTAAATAACCTGCTGGGCACGCGCTGGTATCCGACCTTTGACTATTTCGGCGCCGTGCCCCTGGTGTTGGGCTCGGTCCTGGTGACGTTGCTGGCCATCGTCATCGCGCTGCCGCTGGGGCTGGCCACCGCCGTCTTTGTCCGCGAGATCGCCCCGCCCTGGGCCCGCGAGATACTCAAGCCGGTGATCGAGGTCCTGGCCGGCATCCCCTCGGTGGTGCTGGGCTTTTTCGGGATGACCCTGGTCGCCCCGCTGGTCCGCGAGGTGCTCGGCGCGCCCACCGGCCTCACCGCCTTTACCGGGGCGCTGCTCCTGGCCTATATGGCCCTCCCCACCATGATCAGCGTCGCCGAGGACGCCCTGGACACCGTCCCCAAGTCCTACCGCGACGCCGGCCTCTCCATGGGCGCCACCCAGTGGCAGACCATCTGGCGCGTGGTGGTCCCCGCCGCCCGCTCGGGCGTGGTCACCGCCGTGATGCTGGGCATGGGCCGCGCCATCGGCGAGACCATGGCCGTCATGATGGTGACGGGCAACGCCGCGCGCTTGCCGCTCAGCCTGGACTCGCTCTTCCGCCCGGTGCGCACCATGACCGCCACCATCGCCGCCGAGATGGGCGAGGTGGCCCAGGGCAGCACCCACTATCACGCCCTCTTTGGCCTGGGCATCATCCTCTTTGCCCTGACCTTTGTCATCAACTTGGCCGCCGCCGCCACGATTTTCAAGAAGCGGCGCCGGGGAGGGCTGCGCTGATGCGACGCCCCCTGGTGAACCGCCACACGCAGCAACGGATCGGCTTTGCCCTGCTGGCCCTCGCCGCGCTGATCGTGGTGATCCCCATCATCTTGGTGGTGCTCGTCATCATCGCGCGGGGCATCGGCGCCATCAACTGGGAGTTCCTGACCCAGGCCCCGCGAGAGGGGATGAAAGCCGGCGGCATCTTTCCCGCCATCGTCGGCACCCTCTTGCTCATGGCCGGGACCGCCCTGGCGGCCATCCCCGTGGGCATCGGCGGCGCCATCTATCTCTCCGAGTACGCCCGCGATAGCTGGCTCACCCGCGCCATCCGCCTGGCCATCATCAACCTGGCGGGGATCCCCTCGGTGGTCTATGGCCTCTTTGGGCTGGGCATGTTCGTGCTGTTCCTGCGGCTGGGCACCTCCATCATCGCGGGCTCGCTGACCCTGGCCATCATGACCATCCCCATCATCATCAGCTCCACCGAGGAGGCGCTGCGCGCCGTCCCCACCGAGTTCCGCACCGTCAACGCCAGCCTGGGCGGCACCCGCTGGCAGGGCATCCGCAATATCGTGCTGCCCCAGTCGTTGCCGGGGATCATCACCGGCGTCATCCTGGGGCTCTTGCGCGCCGCCGGCGAGACGGCGCCGATCCTTTTCACCGTGGCGGCCTTTTTCTTGCCGCGCCTGCCCAGCTCGCTCTTTGACCAGACCATGGCGCTGCCCTATCACCTCTATGTGATCAGCACCCAGGTGCCGGGGATGCCCGAAAAGGTCCAATACGGCACGGCGCTGGTGCTATTGGCGCTGGTCCTCTCGCTCAACATCGTCGCCACCATCGTGCGCAGCTATTTCCGCCGCCGGCGGCAGTGGTGATGCCATGACCCAGCCCAGCCCTACCGTCAAGGTCCGCTTCGACCAGGTCACCTACAGCTATGGCGCCGCTCCGGCGCTGCAGAATATCACGCTGGACGTCTATGCCAACACCATCACCGTCTTTTTCGGCCCGGCGGGGAGCGGCAAGACCACCGCGCTGCGGCTGATCAACCGGCTGAACGACCTGGCCGAGGGCGCCCGCCTCTCCGGGCGCCTGTTGCTGGATGGCCAGGACATCTATGCCCGCAACGCCGACGTGTCGGCGCTGCGGCGGCGGGTGGGCATGGTCTTTGCCCTGCCCCTGCCCCTCCCGGGCACCATCCGCGAGAACGTCACCTACGGCCCCCGGCTGGCCGGGCTGCGCGACCACGCGCGCCTCGCCGAGCTGACCGAGCGCTCGCTCATCCAGGCCGCGCTCTGGAACGAGGTCAAGGACCGGCTGGACGACCCCGCCACGGCGCTTTCCGGCGGGCAGCAGCAGCGCCTCTGCATCGCCCGCAGCCTGGCGCTGGAGCCCGAGGTCCTGCTGCTGGACGAGCCCACCTCCGGCCTGGACCCCATCTCGACCGCGCGGGTGGAAGAGTCGCTCTTTCAGCTCAAGTCGCACTATACCATCATCATCGTCCCGCACAGCATCCAGCAGGCCGCGCGCGTGGCCGACTGGGCGGCCTTTTTCCTCAAGGGCGAGATGATCGAGTGCCAGGAGGGCACGGCGCTTTTCACCACGCCGCACGACCAACGCACCGAGGACTATATCACTGGACGCTTTGGGTAGACCCAGATGAACAAGATCACCGCCGAACACCTGAACTTTTACTATGGGACCCATCTCGCCCTGAGCGACATCTCGGTCGAGATCCCGGAGCGCCAGATCACCGCGCTCATCGGGCCCTCGGGCTGCGGCAAGTCCACCTTTTTGCGCTGCCTGAACCGCATGAACGACACCATCCGCGGCACCCGCGTGGAGGGCCACGTCCGGCTGGACGGGCAGGACCTCTATGCCCCCGAGACGGACGTGGTGGAGCTGCGCCGCCGCGTGGGCATGGTCTTTCAGCGCCCCAACCCCTTCCCCCAGTCCGTCTTTGATAATGTGGCCTTTGGGCCGCGGGTGCTGGGGCTGGACCGGCAGCCCGGCCAGAGCCTGGGGGCGATCGTGGAGCAGAGCCTCCGCGGCGCCGTGCTCTGGGATGAGGTGAAGGACAACCTGAAGCAGGACGCCCTCGGCCTCTCCCTGGGCCAGCAACAGCGCCTCTGCATCGCCCGCACCATCGCCACCAAGCCCGAGGTCATCCTGATGGACGAGCCCTGCTCCGCGCTGGACCCCATCGCCACGCTGGAGGTGGAGGAGCTGATGCACGCCCTGCGGGAGAGCTATACCATCGTCATCGTCACCCACAACATGCAGCAGGCGGCGCGCGTCTCCGACTGGACCGGCTTTTTCTGGCTGGGCAAGCTCGTCGAGTTCGGCGCCACCCAGGACATCTTTACCGCCCCCCGTAACAAGCAGACCGAGGATTACATCACCGGGCGGGCGGGGTAAGGCGAAACGCCCCACCCCCTTGGGGGGGAGAGGGCACAAGAAACGAGGTCTCCATCTCATGTCCGACAACCACACCGTCCCCGCCTCCGCCCTGGTCATCATCGCCCACCCGGACGACGCCGAGTTCACCATGGCCGGCACCGTCGCCGCCTGGGTCCGCGCCGGGTGTCAGGTCACCTACGTCCTCTGCACCGACGGCAACGTCGGCTACCACGGCGCCGACCTGACCCGCGAGCAACTGGCCGCCCTCCGCCGCACCGAGCAGCGCGCCGCCTGCGCGGCGTTGGGCGTGCACGACGTGGTCTTTCTCGGCCACGACGACTGCACCCTGCAGCCGAGCATTGAGCTGCGCCGCGAGTTGGTGCAGGTCATCCGCGACCGCAAGCCCGAGGCCGTGCTCACCGGCGACCCCACCGAGCTCTTCTTTGGCGACAGTTATGTCAATCACCCCGATCACCGCGCCGCCGCCCAGGCCGCCATCGACGCCGTGGCCCCCGCCGCCGGGGTGCCGCTCCTGTGGCCCGAGACCGGCCCCGCCCACCAGGTGCAGCGGCTCTACATCCACGGCAACCGCCAGCCCAACCTGTGGGTGGATATCGCCGCCACGCTGGAACAAAAGATCGAGGCCCTGCGCCAGCACGCCAGCCAGCTCGCCCACGACCCCGCCGAGATGATCCGCGCCTGGGCCGCCGAGGAAGCCAAGGAGCACGGCCTGGACTATTGCGAGTCCTACCGCGTCATCACGCTCTAGAGGGGATATCGCTCTGTCCTGATCCGTTCGATCCGTGGAATCCGTGTACCATTCTCGAGGGAGGTCGCTATGGCCGTCATCGCGTGCGTGGTCACGTCCCAGGGCCCCTTCGCCGGGGGCCGCTCCTTCGGCGAGGTCGGCCCCTACGAGGAACTGCGCGGCGAGCTCCACTACGCCGCCGACCCCGCTCACCCCCGCAACGCCGCCATCACCGACCTGGCGCTGGCCCCCCGCGACGGCCAGGGGCGCGTCCACTGGTCCGCGGATTTCGCCCTGCTCCGCCCGGCGGACCCCCGGCGCGGCAGCGGGCGGCTGCTCTACGAGGTGATCAACCGCGGGCGCCGCGGCGCCGTGCGCATGTTCAACCTGGGCCCGCCCATCACCGACCACGCCGCGCCCATGGACCCCGGCGACGGCTTTTTGATGCGGCGCGGCTACACCGTCGCCTGGTGCGGCTGGCAGCACGACGTCCCCCGCGACCCGGGCCTGCTGCACATGCACCCGCCCGAGGCCCTCGCGCCCGACGGTTCGCCCCTGCGCGGGCCCGTCATGGTCACGCTGCAAACCAGCGCGCCCAGCCAGGTGCAGCTCCTCTCCGACCGGATGCACCGCCCCTACCCCGCCGCCGAGCTGGACCAGCCCGAGGCGACGCTGTGGGTGCGCGACTGGGAGCTGGGCCCCGCCCGCCGGATCCCCCGGCAAGAGTGGGCCTTTGCCCGCCTGGAGCGCGGCGAGGTGGTCCGCGACGCCGAGCGCATCCACTTTCCCGCGGGGTTCATCCCCGGCAAGGTCTATCAGGTGGTCTATACCGCCATCGGCGCGCCGGTGGTGGGCGCGGGGCTCCTCTCCGCGCGCGACCTGGTCTCGTTTCTCCGTTACGCCCCCGCCTCGGCGGGCAATCCCCTCGCAGGTGGGGTCCGCTACGCCTATGCCTTCGGCTCCTCCCAGAGCGGCCGCTTCCTCCGGCAGCTCCTCTACCTGGACCTCAACACCGACGAGGCGGAGCGTCCTGTTTTCGACGGCCTCATCCCCCACGTGGCCGGGGGACGCCGGGGCGA
The DNA here is from genome assembly GCA_012689325.1 of Chloroflexota bacterium. Lineage (GTDB taxonomy): Bacteria > Chloroflexota > Anaerolineae > JAAYEA01 > JAAYEA01 > JAAYEA01. Next base: position 5,695 of record JAAYEA010000326.1, on the reverse strand, counting down.
GTTCAACCAGCGCTTCGGCCAGCCCTCCAGCATGGCGCGGCTGAGCGTCGGCACGCTCTTTCCTTTCGCCGATCGCACCCTCGACGACCCGCACACCGGCTGCCGCGACGGGCTTCTGTCCCGCGTCCAGGCCCGCGGCGGCCCGCCCAAGGTGGTGCTGCTGAACACCTCCAGCGAGTACTGGCGCGGCGACGCCTCGCTGGCCCACACCGACCCGCTGGCCGGCGGCGATGTGGAGCCCGCGCCCAACGTGCGCATCTATCACCTCGCCGGGACGCAGCACGGCCCCGGCGGCCCGCCGCTCACCGACCGCAATGAAGCCGATGGCTCCCGCGGCCAGCAGACCTTCAACACGGTGGAATATCGCCCGCTGGTGCGCGCCGCGCTGGAAAACCTCGACCGCTGGGTCAGCGCCGGCGAGGAGCCCCCGCCCAGCCGCTACCCCCGGCTGGACGACGGCACTGCCGTGCCGCCATCTGCGGTCAAGGCTGCTTTCGCCGCCTTCCCCGGCGTCGGCTGGCCCGCCCGGCTGCCCGGCCTGGTCCAGCAGGACTTTGGCCCCGAGGTCAGCCATGGCGTCGCCGCGACCCTGCCGCCCGCGCTGGGCGCGCCCTATCGCTTCCTGGTCCCCGCGGTGGACAGCGACGGCAACGAGGTCAGCGGCGTCCGCCTGCCCGACCTGACCGTGCCCCTGGGGACGCATACCGGGTGGAACCTGCGCCACGCCGACATGGGCGCGCCCGAGCTGCTGATGGACCTCATCGGCGCCACCATCCCCTTCGCGCCGACGCGGGAGGCTCGCCTGGCCGCCGGCGACCCGCGCCCCGCCATCGCCGAGCGCTACGCCTCCAAGGCCGACTATCTGGCGCGGGTGGAGCGCGCGGCCCAGGAATTGGCGGCCCAGGGCTACCTGCTGGCCGAGGACGTGCCCGTGGTGGTGGCCCACGCCGCCGCCCGCTATGACGCCTTTGGAGGTGAATCATGACCGAGCCAGTTATCGTCAAGCAGTTCGTCATCACCCCCGCCGCGGGCAAGCGGCTCATCGCCCGCGCCCTCGCCGCCCACCCGCTCATCCGCGAGGCGCTGGCCGAGCGAACCGTCGTCATCGTCGCCGGCACCACCAACGGCTATATCGCCGAGGAGATCACGAGCTCGTTGGGGATCGCCGGTTTCTCGCGGGGACGCTTCTTCCGCGGCATCACCCTGCCCCCTGGCCGCCGCGTCTCCGCCACTGGCCGCCTCCCTGACGAGAGCGCCTTCCCCGGCGACGTGGTGTTGGAGCGGGGCGTCTGGCGGCAAGGCCAGACCATCGACGAGGTGGCCGATTCCCTGCGCGAGGGGGATATCATCCTGAAGGGGGCCAACGCATTGGACCTGGCCCATCGCCGGGCTGCCATCCTCATCGGCCACCCGCGCCTGGGCACCATCGGCCCCATCCTCGCCGCCGCGGTGGGCCGCCGCGTCCGCCTGATCCACCCGGTGGGCCTGGAAAAGCGCATCGTCGGCGACCTGGACGAGCTGGCCCGGCGGCTGAACGCGCCGGGGGCGCAGGGCGCGCGGCTGATCCCCGTCTATGGCGAGGTCTATACCGAGCTGGAGGCCATCGCGACGCTGAGCGGCGGCGCCATCGCCGAGCTGGTCGCTGCCGGGGGCGTCGGCGGGGCCGAGGGCGCGGTCTGGCTGGCCGTCCGCGGCGACGCCGCGCAGCTCGCCGCCGCCGAGGAGGCCCTCCGCGCCGCGCAGGCCGAGCCGCCCTTCGAGGCGTAGCGGCTCGACCGTCGGCGATCGGTCGCTGCCGCCCCGTCCATCGCGAGCCGGTGGATGGCGGCACGGTCAAAGCCGCAGTTCGAGGAGCGATGCAAGCCAGCAGGTTGCGTCGCAGGGAGGCATCGTCAAGATGGCTACGGACGAAACCAGCTCCGAGATCGTCGCCTACTATAACCGCTACGACGAGGCCCGGCGCCTGGCGAGCGACATCGGCCCGCTGGAAGAGGCCCGCACGCACGAGTTGATGCAGCGCCACTTGCCCCCGCCCCCCGCGGTGGTTCTGGACGTGGGCGGCGCCGCCGGGGTTTACTCCTTCTGGCTGGCGGGACTCGGCTATGAGATGCACCTGGTGGACCTGGTGCCACGGCACATCGCCCAGGCCGCGCAGGTGGCGCAGCAACCCGGCGCGCCGCGCCTCGCCAGCATGAGGGTCGGCGACGCGCGGCAGTTGGATTTTCCGAATGGCATCGCCGATGCGGTCGTCCTGCACGGCCCGCTCTACCACCTCACCGAACGAGCCGATCGCGTGCGCGCCATTGCTGAGGCGGCCCGCGTCCTCCGCCCCGGCGGCGTGCTGCTCGCCTTTGCTATCACCCGCTACGCCGGGCTGCTCTACGGCCTCACCAAGGGGCACGTCTTTGACCCGGCCTACTATGCCATGATCCACAACGAGGTACGCACCGGCGTGCGCCGTGATCCCCCCGCCTGGGCGACCACCTTCCCCAGCGCCTACTTTCACCTGCCCGCCGAGCTTGCCGGCGAGCTGGCCGATGGCGGGTTGGCCCACGTCGCCACCCTGGGCATCCTCGGCCCGGCTTGGCTGGTCCCAGATCTGGAGGCAAGTTGGGCGGATGCACGCCAGCGCGAAGCGCTCTTGGGTATCGCCCGCCTCACGGAGGGAGAGCCCGCCCTGGGTCCGCGCCTGCTGGCCGTGGGCAGGAAGGGATCGCCTTAGGCCAGGTTCCCCAGCCTCGCCGCCATCTGTTGCGCCCGCAGCGCCAGCTCGCAGGCCAGGAAGCAGCGCTCCTGGTTCTGCGCCGTCTGCGTCCCCGCCAGCGCGTCGGCCACGAACCGCCGCCCAAAGTCCAGCGGCACATCCGCGCAGTCGACCCGCTGCGTCCGCTCGCCGTTCACCAGGAGAAGGTGGTCGCCGCCCGGCTGCCCCGCCAGGTCGATGGTCGGGCGCACCTCCATGTACCCCTCCGTCCCCAGGATCACCAGCCGCGTGTCGCCCCAGGTCCCCAGCCCGTCGGGGCTCAGCCAGTCCACGCGGATATAGGCCGTCCCGGCGTCGCCGCGCAGCATGGCCTCGCCCACCTCCTCCAGATCGGGGTGCTCCGGGTGCTTATAGTTGGCCACCTGCGCCGCCACCACCTCGGCCCGCGTCGAGCCGGTGAAGTAGAGGAAATGGTCGAACTGGTGCGAGGCGATGTCGGTGATGATGCCGCCGTACTGCTCCCGGCGGAAGAACCAGTCAGCGCGGCTGGGCAGCCCGGCGCGGTGCGGCCCCAAGCCGATGAACTGGACCACCCGGCCGATGGCGCCGGCGCGCGCGAGCTCGCCAGCCTTGAGCGTGGCGCGGCTATCGTAGCGCCCGAAATAGACCGCGTATGCGCGACCCGTCTCGGCGTGGGCGCGCCGCGCCTCCGCCAACTGCGCCAGCGTGGTGAACCCCGGCTTGTCCGACAGGAACGACTTGCCGTGGCGCATCGCCGCCGCGCCCAGCGGCCCCCGCTCGTTGGGGATCGCCGAGGTGGTGATGATCTGGATGCTCTCGTCCTCCAAGAGCGCCGCCGGGTCATCGACCCGCCGCACGCCCGGATACCGCGCCAGGAACCGCGCCGCCAGGTCGTCCTCCGGCGCATAGAGCCCCGCGCAGGCGGCCCCCGCCCCCAGCAGCGCCTCCACCTGCGCATAGATGTGCCCGTGGTTGATCTTGATCACGCCAAAACGCGCTTCCATGGTCCGTTCTCTCCTTCAGGAAATGGAACCACGAAAAACACCAACCACACGAAAAAGGGAAGAGCCGGTTCTCTTTTCGTGTATTTGGTGTGTTTCGTGGTGATTATCCGGGCCGGTCTCGCTTTCCTAGCGCCCGCAGCTCTTCCTCCACGCCCAGCCGGGTCTCGGCGGCGGTGGCGACCCAGCCCCGCTCCGCGGCCCAGCGATCGGCCTCCCGCCGCGCCGCCTCCAGCGCCTCCCGCGCCTCCGAGTCGCTCAGCCGCCGCATCGACTCGTGGATCGTGCTGTGCAGCACGTCGTCGCTGCCGCCCGGCGCCCAGCGGCAGTACCAATAGTAGGCGCCGCAGGCCGGGCACTTGAGCAGGCGCTCGCTGGCGTAGCGGTAGTGGTCCTCCAGCCGCGGGTTGGGGGCGGCCAACCGCTCCGCCGGCGGAAACGACTGCCACGGCTCGTCCGCCGCCGGTTCCTGCGCGTTGGCGATCTCGACATACGCGCCAATCTCGCCGCAGGCCTCGCAACGCTCCTCGCCCCTGCCCATCGCCGCCTCCTCTGGCTGCCGGTTACGCCGCCGGCAATGCCGCCGGCAATGCCGCCGGCAATGCCGCAGGATAACGCCATCCGTCGCCGGCGGCAAACCCGCCGGGGCTGTAAGGGCAATTCATGAATGCCCCTACAGGCCGCCCCCTCTCCCGACACCTCGGGAGAGGGGAATGAGAGGCCCCGCCCTCCCCCTCCCCCAAGGCCTTGGGGGAGGGGGTTGGGGGGAGAGGGCTCGCCCTCGGAACTATTTTCCCACCCCCATCGTCATACCAAGTGAAGTACCGAGACCGTGAATTGGAGGAGATACAACATGTTTAACCCGAACAAACGCAACAACCTGATCACCATCGTCGCCGTGCTGGCCCTCGCCGCGCTGCTCATCGTGGGCTGCGGCCAAGCCGATAACGGCGGCATTCTGCCCTCGGTGGAGCGCGACGCCCTGAGCGCCAAGGCCGCCACCAGCGCGGAGAACCCGCGCAGCATCAGCGTGAACGGCAGCGGCTCGGCCAGCGCCGCCCCCGACATGGCCACCATCCAGTTGGGCGTGGAGAGCCGCTCGCCTTCGGCCTCCACGGCGGCGCAGGATAACACCGCCAAGATGAACAACGTGATCGCCAAGATCAAGGGCTTGGGCATCGAGGACAAGGACATCCAGACCGTCGATTACCGCATCTATATCCAGGAGAAATACGACGTGAACGGGCGGCCCACCGGCGAGCGCGAGTACGTCGTCACCAACCAGGTGCGCGTCAAGGTGCGCAACCTGGAGCTGGTCGGGACCCTGCTGGAGCAGGCGATCACCGCGGACGTCAATAGCGTGGGCGGGATCACCTTCGGCATCGAGGACACCGCCGCCCTGGAGAAGCAGGCCCGCGAGAAGGCCATCGCCAACGCCAAGGAGCGCGCGCAGCAGCTCGCCACCGGCCTGGGCATCACCGTCGGCGCCCCGCTGCAGGTCAGCGAGTACACCAGCGGCACCCCCGTGGCCCGCAACACCGTCGCCATGGAAAAGGTCGCGCTCGATAGCGCGGCCCCGACCATCGCGGGCGGCGAGCTCGAGATCACCGTCAACGTCTCGGTGTCCTTCGGCATCGAATAACCGAGAACAAACAAAAGACCCTCAGGGTTTTCAGAACCCTGAGGGTCTTTTTTGTGCCCTACTCCCCTTGCACGGGGTTGGTCAGCGTGCCCAGCTTGGCGATGGTCGCCTCGATCACGTCACCCGGCTTGAGGAAGACGCCGCGCCCCGCCCCCACGCCCGAGGGCGTGCCCGTGGCGATGATGTCGCCCGGCTCCAGGGTCATGAACTGCGAGATAAAGGCGATCAGCTCGGCCACGGTAAAGATCATCAGCCCCGTACTGGCGTCCTGCCGCACCTCGCCGTTGACCTTGAGCTGCATGGCCAGGCTCTGCGGGTCGCCCACCT
>JAAYEA010000039.1 GCA_012689325.1 Chloroflexota bacterium | reverse complement strand
TCGTCAACCCTCAGCGCATTGATGGCCCCGGGTGGACCGTGGTCTCGGGCCAGTTGCGCAATGCGCGGTCAGATGCCTCGGTGCGTCTGGGGGATCCTAATAACCTGGGACAGGGATCCGGCGCTCAGGTGGCTTTCTTCGACCAGGGCGGCGAACTGGTCTGGATCGCTACCTCCCGCGACGAGGCGCTGGCCCTGGGTCCCGGCTGGGAGTGCGGCTTTGCCACCGGCATCTCTTACGGAAATGCGTTCCAGGTCAGCCGCTACGAGGCGTGGGCGCAGCGCGGCAGACTGGAACCCCCTGACCGCCATCCCCAAGACCCCTATATCCTCTTTGCCCCGAGCAGCCGGCGCTGGGATGGGGAGACGTATGTGGTGGAGGGAGTGCTACGCAACGTGGGCCGGCTGCTGATGACTCCCTATACCTCGATCATCTATCGCGATGCTCAGGGGCGGATTCTGGACATCTCGAGAGTGCGCCACAGGGACCTGGACGAGTGCGAGCAGGGGGTGGTGAGCCATGCGGACCCCTATGCGCCGTCCGGCTTTGCGACGGCGGAGGTGTCGGGAGTAACCGACCATATCGAGTTCACGCCGCCGCCCGCGCAGAGCCCGCCGCCCATCGCGATAGATCAGCCTGCCCAGGGCGCCGTCGTTCGCCCGCCCAGCATGGTGGTTTCGGGCTGGTCAATCCACATCAATCAAGGCTGCTCGTCCGGAGTGGATGCCATCGAGGTCTATATCGATCCGGGCGAGAATCCCCAGGGACAGCGGCTGGGCTCGGCCCAGTACGGGCTTGCGCGTCCCGATATCGCCCAGGCGTGGGGCGCGTGGTATCTGAACTCTGGCTACCAGGCGACACTGAACATCTCGGGGCTGGCGCCGGGGACCTACAATCTCTATGTGCACGCCCATAGCGTCTTTACCGGGTGGCACTACCAGCGGCGCGCCATTCAGGTTGCGCCCCTGGCCAGCCCCACGCCCAGCGCGACGCCCACCATCACCAGGACGCCCACCCAAACCCCGACGCCCACTGCCACGCGGCCGCTTCTGCCCGTCGGGTACCTGCCCGTCCTGCTAAAGAGCTATGTGCCGCCCGCCCCGACGCCTACCGCCACGGCCAGCCCCACCACTACGGCGACGGGCACGCCCACCGCGTCTCCCTCGCCTACGTCTACCGAGGCGGCAACGCCCACAGAGACCTCGACCGAGGAGCCGGCGCCCAGCGAAACCGCGACGGCGACCGAGACGGTCACTGCCACAAGCACTGCGACAAGCACCGCGACACCGACCGAGGGGTCTGGACCCGCGGAAACCAGCACGCCCACCGTGACACGGACGCCCAAGAACGGCGCGCTCCCCACGGCGACGCAGGCCCCTGAGCACTTGCAGCACAGTGCCCCATATGGGCCGCTCTCGGCGAACCCAGGAGCAGGATTTGACAGACTGCTCGCCTACGGGTATAAAGGCGGTGCATAGACTGCAAATAGACGGCCTCAGGGGAGCGTTCGAATAATGCAACTGGACTTGGGCTTAGTTTGGCTCGTCAAGTGGCTCGCTTGGCGTTGGAAGCTGATGCTGGCTTTTGGCGTCCTCGGGTTGGTGGTTGGGGGACTCATCTTGGGGATGCAGGGCCAGGAGTGGCAAGCCACCGCGACCATAGCGATCGTGCGAGAAAAGTCGCAGCTCGTCTTTGATGACCGTTTCACCACCTCTCAGGATGCGTGGTCGGATCGGGTGCTGCAGCGAGAGACCTTGCGGAACCTCGCCTTGACGGTGGCAGTGGAGCGCAGGGTGATCGACGAGTTGGGAGAGGTCCTTCCGGAGCAATATCGCGAGCCGGGGAAGCTGCTGCCCGGCATTGCGGTCAGCTACCCGCCCTCCAGCCATCTGTTGGTGGTTAGCGCGACGGCGGATTCGCGCGAGCTGGCGGCTGCCATAGCCGATGCCTGGGCGCGCCAGTTCATCTCCTACGCGAACGATCTGTATGGAATCGATACCGCCACCTCCTCTGGGGTGGAGAAAGAGCTTGCCGCGGCGCAAGCAAGCTATGAGCAGGTCGCGACTGCTCTGGCGGACTATATCGGCGCGAACCGCATCGACGAGCTCGAGTCAGAGATCGCGAAAGTGAACGCCACCCTGAGCGCCTACAACAAGCTGAGCGTTGACCTTGGCATCATCGCGGATGAGGCGACACAGCTCTACCAGTTGTTGCAGAGCGACGACACGGACCCCACCGCATCCCGGTGGTCGCTGGTCCTGATTCAGACCCGGCTGATGGGGCTGGCCCACGTTTCGGATCTGCCCGTACAACTGCAGATGGCCATGGACCTGCCGAGCGACGCCGAGCAGGACGCCGCAACCAGCCTGCGCAAACAGCGGCTGGCCGTGGGGGAACTTTTGCGCGTCGTGACCTCCTGGCAATCCGAGATCGACAAGATACTGGCTGATCCCGCCTCTTGGGAGAATCTGGGTCAGCTCAACCAGTCCAGACACGAGCAGCAGGCCGTGCTCGACCAGTTGATCGCCAAGCGCGACGTGGCGCGCGAGGCGTTGCAGGCCCTGACTCGAAAGGTCCAGGAGATCAGGATCGCGGCAGGCATGGAGGGGACCGAAGTCCGCCTCGCCTCCGGCGCCCAAGGCACGGAAAAGCCGGACACCATGGGCAAGCTCTCCAAAGCGTTGTTTGCCGCCGTGGTCACCTGTTTTGCGGGCACGGTGCTGTTGCTGATCCGGGATGGGCAGGCCGCAAACAAGGGCCGCCTCGGCGCGCAGGCAGAGGAGACACCTTAATTGCGATCTTATCACGTTGGGGCCGAGGGCTTGGCCGCACACAAGGGCTCCTGTGAGGCTGCTCGAGGAGCAGAGCCCACCGCCGAGTCGCTCGCGTCGGGGGTGGCGTGGAACCTCCTCTCCAAGCTCGTCGCTCTGGTTCTGGGCGCGGTCCTGCTTTCGTTGCTGCCCCGCTGGCTGGCCTCCGCCGGCTTTGGCCACTATTCGCTCGTCGTTTCCGCCGTGAGTTTCTTTGCGCTGGTGGCCGATTTTGGCACCGGCCCCTCGAACGCCCGGCACGTCGCGCTTTACTCGGTGCGCAGCCCCAGGGACTTGGCCTCCGTCGTCCTGTCCGGCGCGGTGCTCAATGTGGCTGTCAGCGCGCTCGTGAGCCTGGCCTGCTTTGCCTTCGCGCCCATGCTGGTCAGGTTCCTTCGCGGCCCCGACGCGATGGTGGCCACGCTCCGGGTTGGCGCGCTCCTCATCCTAGCCACTAGCCTGAAAGAGTTCATTGCCGCGACCTTCCAGGGGCTCCGGCGCATGGACCTCCTCAGCCTGACCAACACCGTGGGCAACGTGGCCCGGGTCGGGCTGTCGCTCGCGCTGGTTATCGCGGGCCAGGGGGTGATCGGCGCGGTCTGGGGCTGGACCATCGGGTATGGCCTGGCCTGTGTCGTGGGGGGTTACCTGCTGTTTCGGGAACTGCGAGGGTTGCCGGCGCGCCTGGATCGCGCGTTCCTCGCAGAGACCCTTCATTACGCTCTCCCCTTGGGCCTGATCGGGCTGGCGTTCTTCGCCTACACCCAGGCCGATGTGCTGCTGGTGGGCAAGTTCCTCGGCACGGAGCAGGCTGGGTTCTATAGCATACCGGTGCAGCTGGCCACCTGGCTCTCCTTCCCTGCCGCCGCCTTGGGCATGACCATCGCCCCGACCATCGCGACCCGCTTCGAGTCCGGCCTGCCCGTGGGCGACATGTTCCTGAAGAGCACCCGGTACGTGCTGCTGCTCTTCCTGCCCGTGGCGGCCACCATCATGGTGCTGGCCCGGCCCATCGTGCTTGCCGTCTATGGCGAGGGCTTTCTTCCCGTCGTGGCGGTGCTGCGGATCTATATGCCCTTTCTCGTGCTGTTCTCCCTTTCCTCCGTCTTTAGCCAGGTGCTCAACTTTGCGGGGAAAGCCACATTTCGGGTCTGGGTCCTGTGCAGCGCCGCAGTGGTGAAAGTGGGTGTGGGCGTGCTGTTCATCGCCACCCTGGGCATCCAGGGCGCCGCCTGGATCACCCTATCCACCTACGCCGTGGTGGTCGGCGCGTATTGGGTCACGCTATCCCGGCTGTGCCGCGTGCCGGCCAGGTCTTTCGTCACGCTTCTCCTCAGAATCCTGCTGGCCGCAGGGGCCATGGCCCTGCTCCAGGGGCTCCTCAGCGGCTATGCACAAGGGCCGATTGCGCTCTTGGCCGTGGCTGCTATCGGCGCAGGCTTGTTCCTGGGGCTGGCCTTCGCGTTCAAGGTCATCACCACCGCCGAGCTCGCGGGGCTCTTGGGCCGATTCCGAATGTCGTCAAGGTGATGCCCATGGCTTGCATTGCCGCCGCAGTCGGCTCCAGATCGCTGAGGTGGTCCGCTGCTGCCCCCCGAGGAGAGTTCCCGTGAACATTGCCGGAGTGGGCCGACTGTGCACCCAGTGCGGCGCGTGCGCGGCGCTCTGCCCCGCTGCTTGCATACGTTTGGCGCCGGATAGCGACGGCAACCACTGGCCCCAGGTGGAGCAGTCTCGCTGCATCGAATGCGGGCTGTGCCTGCGCGTATGCAGCGCGCTGGTGTTCGGCTCGGACCGGGCGCTTCCGGCGCTCCGCCTCTATGCCGGGCACGCGACAGAGGACTCATGGCGTCGGCGGGCCCCCACCGGCGGCCTGGTGACCGCCCTGCTGGCCCACCTGGTGGCGGCAGGTGAGCTGGATGGCGCCCTGGTGCTGGCCAACCCCGATCCGCAGGATCCTCGCGGGGTCGCGCCCGTGGTGGCCCGGGATGCGGAGCACATCCGCCGCTCCGTCGGCTCGCGCTATTGCCCCACCTCGCCCCTGGTGCGGCTGAGCGACCTCCGCTCGGCTCCGCCGGGCCGATACGCCGTGGTGGGATTGCCCTGCCAGGTGGCCGCCGTTCGGCGCGCCATGGAGGCCAATGCCGCTCTCGCGCAGCGGGTGAGTTTGCTCGTGGGCCTTTTCTGCGCGCACACCAAGACGCTGGGCTACACGCGCATTCTGGCGCATCGCGCGGGGCTGTCACACGAGGCGCTCGCGCAGGTCCACTACCGCCGGGATGGGTGGCCCGGCGAGATTCGGCTGGCCGACGCGCAGGGGCATGAAGGACGCCTCGAGCACACCGATCCGCTCGTGAATTATCTCTGGCGCACCGAGGCCCATGCCCCGGCCCGCTGCCTGATCTGCGGGGACGCGCTCGCCCAGGAGGCCGATCTCGCCGTGGGCGACGCCTGGCTCCCCGAGTATGCCCGGGACCCGCTGGGCACGAACCTGGCGGTGGCGCGCAGCGCCACCGGGCAAGCGATGTTGCAGCGTGCCCAGGACGCCGGGGCTGTGACAGTCTGGCCGCTCCCTCTCGCGCGCTTGTGGGCTGCGCAGCCACAAGCGCGCGTCCGAGCGCTTGCGGCCAGGCAAGCCGCGCGCGCCTGGGCGCTCGGTCTGCGTTTCCCCGAGTTTCGGAGACAACGCGCCTTGCTGGGCCAGGCCACCCTCCCGGATCGCGTCGCCGCGCTGGGCGCCGTCTCGAGGTGGGCGCTATTGAGCGCGCGGGCTTCCGAACGCCTCTTGGCGCATCTGCCCCGCTTGATGTTTCGGCTCTGCAATTCGGCGGCCTGGCGAATCGGCCGCTTGGTGCGCCGGGCATCCCGGCTTGACTAGGAAAGAGGAGACAAGTGCCACTACGCGTGCTCATTGGTGGTGTAGCCTACGGGCAGGGTAACGTCGGGGACGAGGCCATCCTGGAGGGCATCCTGCGCGACCTGGAGCAAGTGCGCGGGGAGATTGAGGTCTCCGTCCTGACCTGGCGCCCCCAGAGCACGGCCGAGCGCCTGGGCGTGCGCGGCATCAAGGTGACGACGACCTCGCCGCTGCGCGCGGTGCTGGACGCGGACCTGGTCATCTGCGGAGGGGCCAGCATCTTTGCCCCCTATTGGCCCCAGAAAGAGCCGTTGGGCATCCTGAAAGGCTATCCTCTTTACCCCTCCGTGTTCACCCTGTGGGCGCGGCTGCTGGGCAAGCCGACCATGATCTATGCCGCCGGAGTCGAGCCGCTCAGCCTGCGCTGGATGCAGCGGGTGGTGGCGTTCGCTTGCCGTTGCGCCTCCGTGGTGACGGTCCGCGACCCCGCCTCCGCCACGCTGCTCGAGGAGTGGGGGGCGCCCCGCGGCAAGGCGCTGGCCGCGGCCGACCCCGCCTTCTCGCTCCGCCCGGCGTCCAACTCGGGCCTGGCCGAGGATTTCATGCGCCGTCAGGGCATCGCCAGCTCCTCGCGCCCGCTGGTGGGCTTGTCCCTCGCCTACGAGCCAGAGGCCATCAAACGACCGCAGCAGCTCGCCGCCTTCTTTGCCCAGGCCGCGGACTATATCGCCGAGGAGCTCCAGGCGACGCCCGTCTTTATCCCGATGAACACCACGCCCGAATTCGACCATTGGGTGATGTCCGAGGCCATCCGCACGATGCGGCGGCCAGAGGAGGCCCGCTTGCTGAGCGGCGACTATGCGCCCAGCGAGTTGCTGGCCTTTCTGGCCCATGTGGACCTGGTGATCAGCACGCGGATGCACCTGCTCATCCTCGCCATGGTGGCAGGGACGCCGTTTCTGGCCGTGAGTCGCGGCCCCAAGATCGACAGCCTCGTCGAGCGCACCGGCGCCGAGGTCTTTGCGCGGACGGACGAACTGGACTTCCCGGCCCTGGCTGGCCGTCTGCGCTCCGCCTGGGCCAGGCGCGACGAGCTGCGAGCCGCTCAGGCGGCGGGCCTGGCCTCATTGCGCGCAGCCGGCGAGGCCAACCGCAGGCTGATCCTGGGCCTGGTTCGCGGTCGCATTGGAGAGGCTCATGGGCGCCGGTAAGGGCAAGCTATCCATCGTCGCCTTCGACCTGGCGCGGACCGGCGGGACCCGCGTCCTCGTCGAGATCGCCGATGGCCTCATCGCGCGCGGCCACGAAGTCACCTTTGTGATCCCGGCGGGTGCTGCCCGGGGCTTTGCCACCGCCGCGCCGGTCCTGGAGGTTGGGCCGGGGTGGCTCGCGCGGCTCTCTCGCGGCAAGAACCTGGCGAGCCTGCCGTTCCTGGCGCGCCAGTGGGCCAACGCGGACGCCGTCCTGGCCACGTATTACCCTACCGCCCTGGCCGTCTGGTGGAGAACCCGGTTCAGCCCGGGGCGCCGGGGGTACTATTTCATCCAGGGTTACGAGCCCTGGTTTGCGGAGGGCAAGCTGGCGCCGGTCAAGGGGTGGGTGGCTCGCGCCACGTACCGGCTGCCGCTGCGCTGCCTGGTCAACTCGCGCTGGCTCGGCGACTTGGCCGTGCCGGGCGGGCCTGCGGGTTACGATCTGGTGACGCCCGGGGTGGATACGGCGGTGTTTCACCCGACGCGCTCGGATCGCGCCGAGCCGCCTCTGATGATCGGAGCGATCGCGCGACGCGGCTGGGTGAAGGGCTTCGACACCCTGGTGGACGCGCTCGCCTTGTTGTGGTCGAGGCGCCAGGATTTCCGGGTGCTGCTCGCCATGCCCGAGCCGATACCCTTCTCCCTCGCCGCGCCGTGCGATCTGGTCCGTCCGCAGAGCGACGCCGAGATGTGCGCCTTTTACCATCGCCTGTCCGTCTTCGCCTTTTCGTCGCGAGCGGAGGGTTTTGGACTCCCGCCGTTGGAGGCGATGGCCTGCGGCGTCCCCGTCATCACCACCGACTGCGGCGGGGTGCGCGAGTTTGCCGCGCCTGGGGGCAATAGCCTGGTCGTCCCGCCTGGCGATCCCGCCGCCCTCGCCGAGGGCCTCGATCAGCTCCTATCCAACCAAGAGATGCGCCGCCAGTTTGCCGCAGCCGGACTGGAGACAGCGCGCCAGTTCACCTGGGGGCGCACGGTCGATGCGGCGGAGCGCGCCTTGTTTGGCGAATCTGGGAGGGCCCCATGAGCAAGCGGCAGGCCGGAGCCCGCGTGCTGTTCCTGGCGCCTTATCCTGTGGCCGATGCGGCCACCCGCCACAGGATCCTCCAGTTCTTCCCCGCGCTGCGCGAGGCGGGCCTGGAGCCAACCTTCCATTCCTTCTTTCCGCCCCGGCTCTATGCGATCAAGAACGAGCCGGGCCCGCGCTTGGCGGCGCTCAAGGCGTCGCTCCTTTTGGCGGCTTGCGGCCGCCGCCTGGCCGAGTTGCTCAGCGTCGGGCGCTATGATATGCTGTTCGTACACCGTGAGGTCTTTCCCTTCTTCACGCCAGCGGTAGAGAGGTTGGCGCGCCGCCTCCAACCACGGTTTGTCTATGATTTCGACGACGCGATCTATACGCGTCCGACCTACCAGCGCAACTGGCGTGACTGGTTGCGCGACCCCGCTCGAGTGGCGGATGTGGTGTCGCTGGCCAGCCATGTGATCGTGGGCAGCCGCCATCTCGAGGAATACGCCCGGCAGCATACGACGGCCGTCACGCGAATTCCCACGCCGGTCGATACGGATCGCTACCAGCCGCGGACATCTCGATCGCCCTCCGGCGATGCGCCGGTGATTGGCTGGGTAGGCAGCCACAGCACGTTGCCGTCATTGCAGTTGATCCTTCCGGCTCTGGAGATACTGCGATCTCGCGGGCACGACTTCCGGCTCAAGGTGGTGGGAGCGCGCAATGTCCACGACCTCGATGCGGGGCGAGTGCCCGTGGAGCGGGTCGTGTGGACCCTGGACCAGGAGGTCGCCAACCTGCAGGGGTGCGATATCGGGGTGATGCCGTTGGCCTCCTCGCCCTGGGAGGACGCCAAGTGCGGGTTCAAGCTGATCCAGTATATGGCGGTAGGCTTGCCCTGCGTGGCCTCGCCCGTGGGCGAGAACCGCTATATCGTCGAGCACGGCCGTTCGGGCCTTCTGGCCGAATCGGCGGATGAGTGGGTCGCTGCGCTTGGCTCCCTGCTGCGGGATGAGGAGCTGCGCCGGCAGATGGGCGAGGTGGGACGTCAGCGCGCCGAGGAGCAGTATTCGCTTCGCGCCTTATCCGGGGACTTGGTGCGAACGTTGCGGGCGGTGCTGGGGTAGCCCAGCGCTTGCAGCTCAACGACTTGGAGTCAAGGATGAATCAGCAAACGGGCAAAGTGCGGGTCCTGGGCATCGGCATCGACCCCCTCACGACCGACCAACTCCATGAGCGGATCACGCAGATCATTGACTCTGGACGCAAGGCGCTGGTTCTGAACGTCAATGTCCATTGCATGAACCTGGCGCAGCGGCACCCCTGGCTCAAGGAGCTCCTGAACAGCGCCGAGGTGGTGTTCTGCGATGGCGCCGGAGTTCGGCTTGGCGCTCGCCTGCTCGGGTACGAGCTTCCCGAGCGCATCACCTACGCGGATTGGATGTGGCAACTGGCAGAGCTGGCCTCTACACGAGGGCATACCCTGTACTTCCTGGGGTCCGCGCCCGGGGTGGCCGCCCGCGCCGCGGACGTGCTGCGCGCACGGTTCCCCGCCCTCGAGATTGTCGGCGCCCACCATGGCTACTTTGCGAAAGAAGGCGGCGAGAACGACGCCGTCATCGCCCAGATCAACGCGGCCCATCCTGACATTCTGGTCGTGGGGATGGGCATGCCTCTCCAGGAGCAGTGGCTGGCCCAGAATTGGGACCGGGTGGATGCCCACGTGTTTCTGACCGGCGGCGCTTGCTTTGACTATGTGTCGGGGACGCTGCGACGCTGCCCGCGCTGGATGGCGGACCACTCACTGGAGTGGCTCTATCGCCTGTTGCAGGAGCCGCGGCGGCTATTCCGTCGCTATGTGGTTGGCAACCCCACCTTCTTGCTGCGCATCCTGCTAGAGAGGGCGCGCATGGGAAGGCGATCCGCTTGACCCCTGCAAGCTCGGCTCCCCAGCGGCGGCGGCTCGCCGAGCTGCCAGCCGATCGAGCAGCCCAAGGCTGATCCAGAAAAAGAGGTTGGCCGGATAGGCATCCATATAGTCACCGGTCAGGAAGGCGCCGCCGAATAGCACCACCACGCAAGCCAGGGCCCAACCCGCGCCAGCGAGCGTTCGATCCGCGCCGCGCTGGCCAAGGGACAGCCCGGTGCGCACCGCACGCCAGAGCAACCAGATGAAACATAACATGGTGGGAAGGCCGCCGATCAAGAGGGTAGTCAGGTACCAGTTGTCCACCGTGGTCTGGGAGAGGCTCCGGTCCCCAGCGAAACGCGCGCCAGCGGCCCCCACGTTGCCCAGCCCGTAGCCCACCAGATAGCCCCACGGATCTATGGAGGAGAGAAACGTGGCCCAGGTCGACAGCCTGGACCCTGCCGCGGTCCCCGAGTACGTATAGGTGCGCACGTCCAGGACGCTCGCCAGGCGCTCGAGCACGCCGCCCGACTCGCGCGATAGGGCGGCTTGCGTGTTGATCACGTAGGCCATCCCCGCTCCCAGAACCAGCCCCGCAACCAGCAGGCCGACCAGGAATTGGCGCCAAGAGAGGCGCGGCCGCGATGGGTCAGAATTCCACCAGTTGGCAAGGCCAACCGAGAGGCTGAG
>JAAYEA010000325.1 GCA_012689325.1 Chloroflexota bacterium | reverse complement strand
GGCTGGCCCGGGCGCTGGACCGCTACAACCTGGCCTGGCTGGAGGACATGGTCCCCTGGCAGTTCACCGACCAGTACGAGCGGCTCGCCCAATCGTGCGCGACGCCGATCTGCACCGGCGAGGACATCTATCTCAAGGAGGGGTTCCGGCCGCTGCTGGAGCGGCGGGCGGTGGCGGTGATCCATCCCGACCTGGCCACCTCGGGCGGAATCCTGGAAACGAAAAAGATCGGCGATCTGGCGCAGGAGCACGGCGTGGCCATGGCGATGCACATGGCGGCGACGCCCGTGGCGACCATGGCCAGCGTCCATTGCGCGGCGGCGACGGAGAATTTCCTCGCGCTGGAATGGCACGCTGCCGACATCCCCGATTGGAGCAACCTGGTCACCGGCCTGCCCAACCCCATCGTGCAAGAGGGGTTCATCCAGGTCCCCGACGCGCCGGGGCTGGGGGTGGAGCTGAACGAGGAGGCGGTGCGCCGTCACCTGGACCCCGAGCGGCCTGGCTGGTTCGAGCCGACGCCGGAGTGGGACCAGGCTCGGGCGCACGATCGGTTGTGGAGCTAGGCATCCCCTTCACCGCCCCAGCCTGGGCAGGTAGGCGCGGGGCGCGGGAGACGGCGGGACCCGGCCCCAGGCCGGACGACCGGCGTCGTCGGCCAGCTTGCGCAGGCCCGAGCCGTCACGGCGGACGATCCACAGGCTGCTGGTCGAGTCATGCACGTCAGCCACCCGCTCAAAGACGATGTACTGGCCGTCCGGCGAGATGCTGAGGCCGCGGGCGCTGTCGTCGGTGAGATGGGTCAACTGGGTGACCTCTTGCGTCGCCAGATTGTACTCAAAAATGTTGGCATAGATCTCCAACTGAACGTACCGCTTGCAGAAGAGAAAGCCGGACCCGTCCGGCAGCCACTCGATGTCATGGACGAGCTCGGCGCCATAATAGGCGCTGATGGGGACGACCCTGACCCCGCCGGAGGCGTTGCCCGCCGTGTTCAGGTAGATCCCCTCGACATTCTCCCAGATCGGGTCATCCTTTGACGAGTAGAGATACTGGTCCCTGGTCGCGGCGGTCGGGCCCCAGGCCACCAGATTCGGCGCGGCGTGCTGAACCACCGGGAGCGATTGGCCGATGGAGCCGAGAGACGGAGTGGCGGGGATCTGCCTGATGGCGGAGTAGGTCCGCATGCCATAGGCGAGCGCCGAGCCGTCGGCCTTCCAGGAGACCTTGCCGGTGCCGAGGGCGTCGATGCCAGAGAACACGCTGATGATGAGGTTGCCCCCGGGCACGGTGGCATTGGGCTGAACGTCCGCGAGGGGCGGGGAGGCCAGGATGCGGAGCCCCCCATAGATGCCAACCGCGGGCTGCACGACGCCCGGCCCGAGATCGGCGACGTGATCGAATGTGATCGTGCCGTCATTGAAAGCGGACTTGGGCCCCGGCGCGCCCTGCACGTAGACCTGCACCAGGGAGCTCGTCCAATTGTCGACGTTCACCGTCACCGAGCCCTTGGGCAGCGCGGCGAGCGCAGCACAGGCCGGCGAGTTGGTGATGCGCCGGTAGCCGGACCCATTGTAGCCGATGGCGTAAACGTCGCTCTGGTACCACGAGCAGGTCTCCTCGTGCTCGCTGGAGAAGGCCAGCTCGCGGCCGTCGGGTCGCCAGGCAAGGTCCTGGGCGGCCCAGAGGGCGAGCGGGCGGGGAGCAGCCCAGAGGATGCGATCGCCGGCGCCTTCGGGCGAGATGACGTGGATGTCGTGCGTCGAGCGGCGGACGTAGGCGATGACCCCTTGATCGCCGGCAGCGGGCGACGGAGGCGAGCCGGGGGTGGATGCTTGGAGCGGGACAGCGGGTGGAAGGACAAGGCCGACGGCCAGCGCGCTGGCGGCCAGGATGACGCCAGCCAGTCGAAGCGCATGGCGGACGAAGGGATACGTAGCCATGATCGACACCTCGCTTTACCCAGAGGGCCTGGCGGGCCACAGCGAGCTATCGTGGGGGCCACAGCAAGTAGGTGGGAAGCGTCATGGATGAGGCCATTGGCTGCCCCGAGGCAAGCGCGATAGCTGCGCCCGGTCCAGGATGGCACTTTACCTCGCCTATTGTAGCACGCGCAGAGGGCGCCTGTCAAGCGGAAAGCGGAGAGTGCCAGCGATGAGCCAAGTCGATAGGCGTCACGTGCTGGAGGACGAGGTCTTTACCTACCGCGCGGGCGAGGACGGCAAGGTTTTCATCTGCTGGCGCGGCAAGCAGGTGACGGTGCTGAAGGGCCAAGCGGCGCTCAGGTTCCTGGCCAGGATCGAGCCGCTGGAGGGCCAGGAGGCGCAACTGGTCATGGCCAAGTCCACCGGTCACTTCAAGCACGGCAACGAGCCAAGGTAGGGCCTCGATGGCCGCGCCCTCACGCCAGGCCCAGTTGGGCCAACACCTCCGCCTGGCGATCCGCGGGCAGCCCCATCCCGTCCAGCCCTCGGCGCACCAGGGCCGCGTCGCAGCCGCGCTGGCGCAGGCAGCGGATGATGGGCGCGGACCTGTCGGCCCGGCCCCGCCCTAGCTCGGTGATCAGGCGCAGCTCCAGGGCCACCGTGGGCACCAGGTACGGCCCGCACGGGAGCTCCGCATAGTGCTCCCAAGGCCCGCGGCCGTAGGTCTCCACGTGATCCGCCTCCGAGGCGACCTCCACGGTGCTGAACTCGACCTCCACGCCCTCCACGAGATAGCTGGCATAGTACTGCCTGGCCTCCGGCAGCCAGGTGGGCGGCGCCAAGCACTGGCATGCAGACAGCGCCGCGGCGAAAGCATCGACGCCGGCGCGCTCCCTGACCAGGATATCCGCGTCGGCAGCGGGGAGATCGACACCGTGCAGCAGCGCGGCGGCGGTGCCCACCAGCCGGTATTCCACCGCAGCGCAGGCAGGCATGCTGAGCCTCAACATGGCGGCCAGCGCTCCTACTAGGCGTCCTCTCTCCAACACGGGCGCGGGATGGCTCATCGACGTCCTCCGGGCGTCACAGCGACTCGAGGCGCGGGCATTGCACGCAAGGCGATTACGCTCGCTTGCGCGGCCATGGTCACTCTCCTCTCAGCGCCTGGCGAGCCGGCCCGCACGGCGATCAATGCGGCATGGAATGCCGGGCGGCATGGAATGCCGGGCGGCATGGAATGCCGGGCGGCATAGAATGCCGGGCGGCATGGAATGCCGGGCGCCATGGAATGCCGACGCCGTGCTACGCGCCATGGAATGGCGTCGGCGGCGCCCGATGAAATCGGGCTTCTGGAGCCTCCGTGGCATGGAGTGCCGAAGCCTGATTCGATCAGGCGCTGCCGCTCAGCTCGGCGATCCATCGCCGAGCGCGACTCTGCACAAGCCCTGGCGAGTCGCGACGGGTTACTCCACGATCGGCAGCTCGGGGTTCCCCGGGCCAAAGTGCTTGAGCATCACCAGGGGCTCCGTGCCGGAGCGGTTGGTGATGGTCACGCCCTCCCTCGCCGCGCCCTCGCTGACGTAGAATTCGTCGCTGGTCAACTGCCCGAAGCGAATCATCGCCGGCGTCTCGATATCCCAGACGCCCAGGCGGCCATAGCTCTGCATCATGATCAACCCATAGGCGGCGGCATCGCGGATGACCACCGTGCGGCCGGGGAGGACGGTCAGTTGCTTGGCGCTAAAGGCGTCGGAGCGGTAGGCGATCCAGTGGTCCAGGTACCCCTCGGCTTCCATCTCGTCCACGGCGCTGGCCGGCAGAGGCCGCATAAAGTGCTTCCGGTGGAAATCCGGGTCCACGTTGAGCTCCCAGTCGATGATCTCCATGAGCCAGTCCACGCTCTTGAGGCGATCCTGAGGCGTGTCTTTCCAGAGCAGCTCCTCCGGCACGATGGCGTCGCCGGTGAGGGACTGGTACATGCTAAAGACGTCGGAGGCCTTTTGCGGCTCGTAGGTGCAGAGGCTGCCGGGGGCGTGCAGCAGCCCTGGCGGCACGTTCCAGCCGGTCCCTGGCTCGAGCCGGTAGGCCTGCGAGATGTTGGTGATCTTGTTGTCGCCCTTGGAAAAGTTGATGAGGCACTCGCGGACCTGCTCCCGGGTGGTGCCGGGCACAAAGCCGAAAAAGGTGTAGGGGAAATCCGCGCCATAGTTGTTCACCTGGGGCGGGAAATAGTACGCCTCCGGCTTGCCCTTCTGTCCCGTCAGGGCGGCGTGCTCGTCGCGGTGGTGGACGTGGTGGGGCAGCGCGCCCTTGTTGTCAAAAAACTTGCTGTACATGGGCCAGCCGTGGTGCGCCTGCCAGATCCGCTCGCCGACGAGCGCGCCCTTGAGCTGGGCGACCGCCTCGGCGAAGAGCGCCTGGTGGGTGGCGCCGCCATCCTCAAAGACGATCTGGCTCAGCCCCTCGTGCTGGCCGGTGAGCGGGCCGTTGTCCGCCGGGGTGGTGGAGGCGAACCAGCGCTCGTCGATGCCGCCGCGCGCGCCCCCCAGGGCGTAATAGTCGTCCGGGTGCAGCTTGAGCCGCCTGCCCGGGACGCAAAAGGAGCGCGGCACCCAGTTCGGCGCCAGCCGCACGATGCCCTGCCCCTGCTCGAAAGCCAGCCTGATGATCTCGCTTGTCCTCATGGTCACGCTCCCTCGAGTATGGTACACGGATTCCACAGATCGCGCGGATCAGGAAGCGGCATAGGAAGCCGCGCCCGGCATTCCATGCCGCCCGGCATTCCATGCCGCCCGGCATTCCATGCCGCTGCCGTGCGACCCGTGTCGGCCCCCTTCTCCTGCCGTCCGCTAGAGCTTGATCCACTCCCCCGGCTCGCCGAAGCGCAGCGCCTCGAAGAGCCGCGTGATGTGCCAGGCGTCGGTCAGCCCGCCGCGGGTGGGCTCCTCGCCGGAGAGCAGGCAACGGGCAAAGTAATCCACCTGCTGCACGTACCCCTCCATAAAGAGGCCCTTGTTGTAGAGCTGCCCCAGGGAAAACTCGGGCTCCCAGCAGATCGGCGCGCGGTCGTCCGGCCCGATATAGCTGGGGGCGCGCCCATACCCGCCGGCGCCGCGCATCCCGCCTGGGCGGTAGTAGGTGAGCTTGATGCCGTTCTCCACCACCACGTTGGCCCCCTGGCCCACGACCTCGAGCCGCTCCAGGGGGCTGGTCTCCGCCTGCCCGCCGGTGAGGCAGAGCGAGGCGACGGTCCCCTGGGCATAGACGAGGGTAACCACGGCATCGCCATTGGCGGCGCGGCGGTAGCAGAGCTCGCCGGCGGGGCCGAGGAGGTAATGGAGCGCCGAGCCGGGGTGGCAGGTGTCCATGAAGGCGCGCCAGGCCAGCATATGGTGGCGCTCGGCGGTCGCGGGCATGGTCAGGCGGTAGCGCATGGAGGCCGACTGCGCCCCGCCGAACTCGGGCGCCGAGATGATCTCCTTCACCTTCTCGTACGCGGGGAAGAACATCTTTTTATAGCCCACGGCCACCCGCCTGCCCGTTGCCGCGCTGATCTGCTGCAGGCGCTCGATCTCGGCGCAGGTGGCGGCGGGGGGCTTTTCCATCCAGACGTGGCAGCCGGCGCGCAGCGCCTCGGCGGCCAGGGCGGGGTAGCGGGGGTAGCCCTGGGCGTCGAAATTGACGCAGAGGAACACGGCGTCGAGCTGCTCCTTGGCCAGCATCTCGCGATGGTCGGTGTACCAGCGCTGGGCGCCAAAGAGCCGGGCGTAGGCGGCGGCCTTGTCGGCGTGGTGGTCAGCCAGCGCCACCAGCTCGACGGGCGCATACTGGAAGGCGGGATAGACGTTGCGGTAGGAATGGCCGCCAGCGCCGATAAAGCCGGCACGGATGCGGCGGGGCGACTCCCAGTTGAACTCGACCATAGCTGGCTCCTCCTAGCGATCTCTGGGCTCTAGCTCCGTGCGTTGTACGCCCTGAGCACCCGGGGGCCGGGGGCCTCCTTCGGCCAGGGCAGGACCGTCGGGATCCCGGGCAACACGTCGAACAGGTTGTCGGGCAGCGGCCGCTCGCCGTCCAGGTCCAGGCACACCCGCCAGCAAAAGACGTCCGACTCCAAGATCGCCCAGTCGCCCTCGCGCCGGACCCGCAACGTCGCCTCCGGCCAGGCGAGTTCTTTGTAGTAGGGCAGAAAGAGCTTGTCGCGGGAGACGATCTCGCCGTCCTGCTGGAGCAGGGCGAACGCCCCGTGGGTCCGCTCCCGCGCCGCCAACTCGGCCAGCGGGAACGCGCCCAGCAGGCTCGAGGCGTTGGCGGGCAACTGCACCCGCCGCCACTCGTCCACCGGATAGCCGCCGGCGAGGCCAAAGAGCCCGTAGCGCACCTCTCCCTCCCAGGCTGGCCCCTCGTTCACGCCGAACACGCGCACCTCGCCGCCCTCGACCGCCAGGAAGGCGGCCAGCGGGGCGAAGGCCCGGCGCACCGGGTGAAAGGCGGGCGTGCGCCGCAGGTAATAGTCGACTACCGTCCAGGAGCGGGTGGCCGGCCAGCAGTCGTTGTACATCCAGAAAATCGCCGAGGAGGTGGAGAACATCCTCCGGCGAAAGTTGCGGATGTACTCGTGCAGGCCCTCCCCCTGGACGATGCCCGCATAATAGACATAATCCTCGATGCTCATGTCTTCGACCCGCTTGCCCAACCACTGCACGAGCATCTGGTCGGGGTAAGAGCGCCCGCCGCCCCAATAGGCGACGGCGTTGTCGTGCTGCTCAAAGGCGAAGGAGGTGGGGCGCTCGTGGCCGGGCGGGAGGCAGGCGCGCACGGTGGGCAGCGCGGCGGGGCCGAGGATGCCGCCCTCGTTGGGGAAGCGCGGCCCCATCTCCCGGTACTTGCGGAAATCGGTATCGGCGAAGCCGATGCTCCAGGGATGCTGGTCGCCGATATCGTCGCGGCGCGGCGACTCGTGGTCGGGCGAGTAGGGGGAGCTGGGCTGGTAATAGCGCGTGCCATCCTCTCGCTTCAGGATCACCGGCAGGACCAAGTGGAAGAGCGCGTAATCGGGGTGGGCCACGCCGCGCTCATAGCCCCAATGATGGTTCCCCTCCTCCATCTCGTTGTTGCCGCACCAGACGATCAGGCTCGGATGGTGCGCCAGCCGTCGCACCTGGTAGGCGGCCTCGCGCTTGACGTCGGCCAGGAAGCCTTCGTCGGTCGCCGGGTACTTGGCGCAGGCGAAAATAAACTCTTGCCAGACCAGCAGCCCCCGCTCGTCGCACAGCTCGTAGAGGTGGTCGGACTCGTAGAGGCCGCCGCCCCAGATGCGCAGCAGGTTCATGTTCGCCTCAAGGGCGCGATCCACCAGCGTCTCGTAGCGCGCCCGGTCCAGCCGCGCCAGGATCATGTCGGCGGGGACGAAATTGGCGCCCTTGCAAAAGATCGGCTTGCCGTTCACCCTGATGGTGAAATAGAGACCGCGCTCTGGGTGCGGCGACTGGTCCACGGCCACCTTGCGGAAGCCGACGCGCCGCGTCTGCTGGGCCACCACCTGGCCGCCCACCGTGAGCGTCGCCGTCACGGCGTAGAGCGGCTGGTCGCCATGCCCGACCGGCCACCAGAGGCGCGGCTGCTGGACGACGACGCTCGCCTCCACCGCCTGCGGGCCAGGGATGATCTCGACCGCGGCGGTCGTGGACGCCCCGGTCTCGGCCACGGTCAGCGTCAACGTGCCCGCTTGGGGCCCCTCGGCCAGGCCGTCCACAAAGAGGCGGCCCGTCACCGTGCCGACCAAGAGATCGTCTGAGAGAGTCGCCAGCGCCACCATGCGCTCCACCCGCGCCTGCGAGACGACGTCCAGGTAGACGTCGCCGCTGATCCCGACATTGAGCAGCCGCGTGGACCAGTCCCAGCCGAAGGAGGATTGCGTCTTGCGCAGCCAGTTGCGTTTCTGCAGCTCGCTATCGATGCTCATGCCATAGCCCTTCCCCGGGCGGTCGGCGACGCTGTAGAGCCCCGCCTCGATCTGGACGACGAGGACGTTCTCCCCCTCGCCGAGTTGGCCGGTCACGTCCAGGGTGCAGGGGTAGAAGGCGTTGGCATGTCTCCCGACCTCGGCGCCGTTCAGATAGATGACGGCGGCCAGGTCGAGCGTCTCGAAGGTGAGATAGGCGCGCTGGCCGGGGGCGAGCGCCGGGGCGTCAAAGGCGCGGCGGTAGTGCCAGATGGCCTCCTCGACCCAGCGCGCGGCCAGGTGGTTGAGGCCGATGGTCGGCTCGGCCAGCAGCCCGGCGCGGATCAGATCGAGGTGGACGCTCCCGGGGACTTGGGCCTCCAGGGCGCGGCTCGTGTCCGCCTCGGGCGAGAGCAGGCGCGCCACGGGCCCGCCCCGCTGCCCGTCGTTCCAGCGGAGCTGCCAGGCGCCGTTCAGATCGATGCGTCTCTCCATGATAACCTCCACTGAGAATGGGACACGGATTCCACGGAATGTGCGGATCAGGACATCAGGTCAGGAATCCGTGCAATCCGTCCGCATCCGTGTCCGCGCTCGTGCGCCGCCCGCAGCCCTACCCCCTGCCCAGGTACTTTTGCCCGATGGGCATGACGATGGCCTCCAGCATGTTGGCCTCCGGCGGGAGGGTGACCATGAGCAGGGCCGTGCGGGCGATGTCGTCGGGGGAGATCATGGGCTCGCGCTCGTCGCCCTTGCCGGAGGCGGCGCGGCCGTGCTGGCGCCGCTCCACCAGGACGTTGCCGGGGTGCAGGCAACCGGCGGCGATGCCGAACTCGCGCCCGTCCAGCGCGGTGCACTGGGTCAGCGCCCAGATGGCGTGCTTGCTGGTGGTGTAGGGGGCCGAGTGCTCGCGGGGGCGCTGCCCGGCGATGGAGCCGATGTTGATGATCCGCCCGCCGCCGGCATCCTTCATGATCCGAAACGCCTCGCGGGTGCAGAGGAAGGCGCCGGTGACGTTGACGCCCATGACGTGGTTCCAGGCGGCCAGGGTGAGCTGGTCGATGCGCCCGCTATCGAAGGCGCCCGAGTTGTTGACGAGGATATCCAGCCGCCCGAAGCGGGCCATGGCCTGCGCAAAGAGCGCGGCGACCTGCGCCTCATCGGTGATGTCGGTGGGGATATCGACGATGACGCCGCCGGTGGCGTCGCGCAGCTCGGCGGCGGTCGCGGCGAGGCGCTTGGCCCCGCGGGCGGCGAGGACCACGGCGCAGCCCTCGGCGGCAAAGGCGCGGGCGATGGCCTTGCCGATGCCGCTCCCCCCGCCGGTGATGATGGCGACCTTACCAGCCAGTTGGACCATAGCACCCCTCTTTTCTAGAGCTCGCGAGAGAGGGCAGGCCACGGGGGGCCTGCTCCCAGGAGGGCGGCCACGGGGGGCTCGCTCCCAGGAGGGGCGGCCACGAGGGGCCTGCTCCCAGGAGGGCGGCCACGGGGGGCCTGCTCCCAGGAGGGCGGCCACGGGGGGCCTGCTCCCAGGAG
>JAAYEA010000324.1 GCA_012689325.1 Chloroflexota bacterium | reverse complement strand
CGCCCCAGCCGCAGCGCCGCGCTCGCCAACCAGCTTTTAACATCGAGCAGCCACACCGCGCCCATCAGCGATAGGATCGGCAGCAGCGGCAGCATGTAGCGCATGAACTTGACCATAAAGCTGCCGTTGATCAGGAAATAGGGCGCTGCCCAGGCCAGGAGGATCAGGTCGCTCCAGCGGAAACGGGGGCGCAGGCTGCGGATCGCGAAATAGCCCAGGCCGGCAAAAGCGGCAAGGCCCAGCGGCCAACCCATCCCCCAGCGCAGTTGCTGCTCGATGTGATAGACATAAGGCGTGGTCGGGCGATACTGCCGCGTGTAGGGCAGGTCGGAGAGGCCGCGCACCATCGCCCCCTGCTCGCCGATCTGCAACACGAACCGCTTCACGTCGAGCAGGGCATAGGGCGAGGTGAGCGCAAAGAGGATCGCGGCCAAGAGGCAGCAGAGCGCGAACAGGCGGATCGCCACCGCGAGGCGCGCGCCGTGCAGCGGGAAACGGGACCGCCAGGTGGGCGCCCCTTGGGTTTGGGCCTCTCCGCCGCCCAGCGCCCGCGCCAGGCAGGCTGCCCCCACCGCCGCCAGGATCGGCGCCGCGCTGAACTTGGAAGAGATAGCCATCCCGGCGGCCGCGCCAGCCAGCAGGACATCTTGCCAGCCTCCGCGCTCCCAGAGCCTCAGCGCCCCGTAAAGGGTCAGGACGACGAAAAAGGTGGCAAACGTGTCAAAGGCGGCGTAATGGGCAAGCTGGATGTGGCTGACGGTCAGGGCCACCAGGGCCGCCGCCAGCAGGCCGGCCCCGCGCCCATAGAAGCGCTTGCCGATGAGATAGACGAGCCAGATGACGCCCAGATCGGCCAGGGCCGAGAGCACCCGGCCCACCAGGTTGATGTGGTCATAGTCCGTCGCCCGTTGGAGGCCGCTCAGCAAGGGAGAGAGAGGAGCCAGCTTTTCCAGCAGCGCGGCGACGCCGGTGATGAGGTACAGGGGCAGGTGGCCATAGGCAAAGCTGCGCGGCGAATCGTCGCGAAAGCTCCACAGCGGGTTCAGGGGCGAGGCGCGCGGGTCGAGCGCCTCGGACAAGCTGGCGGGCCACTCCAGGTCACTGGCCACCATGCTGATCCACCGCTCGTCCGGGTGGGCGTGCTGCCCGTCGTCCCAATTGACCCCGTAGAGCCGCAGGGCCAGCGCCAGGGCCAGGATGAGGGCCAGGGCCAGCCTGGTCAGCCAGGTCGCCGCGCGGGCCGACACGCGCGCCTGCGGACGCGGCGCCAACGGCGCGGCCACCGCCGGTTCGTCCCCGCCCCGCACAATTTCAGGCTGCGCGGGCAGCTCGGCCGCCTGGGGTTGGGGCTGCGCGTCCTCTGGCAGTGTCGCGTGGCTGTCGTGCTCAGACAAGCTGTTCCCTCCTGCATGGCCGAAAGCGGTGGGCTCACCGGCGAGAGCCGCAGCTATTCTATCATTGTTGCCGCTTTGCCGCAAGAAAAAGGCAGCGGCGCGAGTTCGCGCCGCTGCCTGGGCTTGCGCCACGGGTCATCGAGGGTCAGTCCTGCGCCTTGAGCACCTCGATAAAGACCTCCTGGGGGATCTCGACCTGTCCAAAGCGCGCCATGCGCTTCTTGCCTTCCTTCTGCTTTTCGAGGAGCTTGCGCTTGCGGGTGATGTCGCCGCCATAGCACTTGGCCAGCACGTTCTTGCGATACGCGCGGACGGTGGCGCGGGCGATGATCTTGCCGCCGATGGCCGCCTGGATCGGGATGGGGAACATGTGCGGCGGGATCAGCTCGGCCAGCTTTTCCACCAGCACCTTGCCCCGGTCATAGGCGGTGGCGCGCGGCACGATCGTGGAGAACGCGTCCACCGGCTCGTGGTTGACCAGGATATCCAGCTTGTCCAGCACGCCCGGCCGATAGTCGACCAGGGTGTAGTCCATCGAGGCATAGCCGCGGGTGCGCGACTTGAGCTGGTCATAGAACTCGATGATGATCTCGGCCAAGGGCGTATAGTAGGTCAGCAGCACGCGCGTCTCGTCCAGGTATTCCATGTGGTCAAAGACGCCGCGATGTGAGGTCACCAAGTCCATGATCGGCCCCACATATTCGGAGGGCGTAAAGATGCTGAGGCGCATCCAGGGCTCCTGGACTTCCTCGATCTCCTCGGGCGGCGGCAGCTTGTCCGGGTTATCCACCAAGAGCAGCTCTCCCTTGATGGTGCGCACCTGGTATTCCACGCTGGGCACGGTCGTCAGCAGGTCCAGGTCGTACTCGCGCTGCAGCCGCTCCTTCACGATCTCCATGTGCAACAGCCCCAAGAACCCGCAGCGGAACCCGAAATGCAACGCCAGCGATGTCTCTGGCTCGAAAACCAGCGCCACGTCATTGAGCCGCAGCTTGTCCAGCGCATCCCGCAACAGGCCATAGTCCTCGCCCTGGATCGGGTAGATGCCGGCAAAGACCATGGGCTTGGCCGGCTTGTATCCTGGCAGGGCCTCGGCGCAGGGCCGCGAGGCCACGGTGATAGTATCGCCCACGGGGCAATCGCGCACGTTCTTGAGCCCCGTGGCGACATAGCCCACATCTCCCGCGGTCAGCTCCGTGGCGGGCTTCAGCTTGGGCGTGAAGAAGCCCACTTCCAGCGGCTCGACCAGCTTGTTCTCGGACACCAGCAAGAGCGGCTCGGTCGTGTCGAGCTTGCCATCGACCACGCGCACATAGGCAACCACGCCCTTATAGGGGTCATAGTGCGAATCAAAGACCAGCGCGCGCAGAGGCGCCTCGGGATCGCCCTGGGGCGGGGAGATGCGGCTGACGACGGCTTCCAGAATCTCTGCGGTGCCGATCCCCTCTTTGGCCGAGGCCAGGATGATATGGTCCGCCGGCAAGCCGATGAGATCATCGATCTCGGTGGCGACCTCATGGGGGCGCGCCGAGGGCAGGTCGATCTTGTTCACCACCGGCACGATGTCCAGATCGTGCTCGATGGCCATGTAGAGGTTCGCCAGCGTCTGCGCCTCGATGCCCTGGGAGGCATCGACCACCAGAACCGCCCCCTCGCAGGCCGCCAGAGCCCGCGACACCTCATAGGTAAAGTCCACATGCCCGGGCGTATCGATCAGGTTGAGCTCGTACTCCTCGCCGTCCTGCGCCAAGTACATCAGCCGCACGGCCTTGGCCTTGATGGTGATCCCCTTCTCGCGCTCCAAGTCCATCTGGTCCATGAACTGGTCTTCCATCTCGCGCGCGGTGATCGTCCCCGTGGCCTCGAGCAGCCGGTCGGTCAGTGTGCTCTTCCCATGATCGATATGGGCGATGATGCAGAAATTGCGTATATTTCTTTGATCCATCGGTAACGACGTTTACTCCGTATTCCCGCTAGCCGGTGTCAGGCCACTTAGCCCGTCGGGTCCGTGCCCGACGAGGCCTTGGCCTGGCGGTCCCGGCGCATCTGGTGCACCTTGGCTATCCCCAGCCGAACCCAAGTAACCACCTGGCGCCATGCGGCCCGCGCCCATCCGGCGAGGGTACGCCCCGCGATCTTGAGCCGCGGCTCGGCCTTACGCGCCCACCCCTGCGCCGCCCGATAGGCGCTCTTGGAGGCAGCGCTCAAGCGCTCCTGCCATGGCCCAGGTTGGGCTGGCTGTGCCCCCCCTTCCGGGGCGAACATGGCGATGGCCTCTTCCGGCCGTATCTCGACATCCGAGGAGCGCAGGTAGAGGTAGCGATAGACATCGCGCAAGATCGCCGTGATCGGCACGCCCAGCACCACGCCCCAGAGGCCGCCCACCTGGCTGCCCACGACGAGAATGATCATCACAATCGCGGGGTGCAGCCGGACGCTCGTGCCCATCACCTTGGGCACCAGGAACGCATTCTCCACCTGCTGAATGGCGAAGAACAGGATCGCCACCTGCAGCGCGTCGCCCGGCGATTTCAGCAGCGCCACCAACACCGCCGGGACAGCGCCCAGGAACGGGCCGACGTGCGGAATGACCTCCAGGATGCCGGCGACGGTCCCCAAGAGCACGGCAAAGTTGATATCCATGATCGCCAGGCCCAAGGTGGCCGCCGCGCCCACGCAGAAACAGAGCACCAACTGCCCCCGCAGATAGGCGCCCAAGGCCCGGCTGACGATATTCTGCAGGTTGTGCGCATCCGCCCGATACCGCTCCGGGATCACGGAATAGGCCCCGTGCATGAGCTTCTCCTGGTCATTGAGGACATAGAACACCCAGAAAGGCACGATGACGATGCCGACCACGAACGAGACCGTCGAGGTCACCGCGTTGAGAGCGCCCATCGCCGCGGCCTGCAGGACGCCCACAAACCAGGCGGTCAGGTCCTGCAGCGACGAGGTCAGAAAGGCGGTCAACTGCTGGATATTGGCCTCCAAGGCCTCCCGGATCCAGTCGGGAACGACGGCCTCGTATTCCCGGAGCCATTCGTCGACGACGCCCTGGTTAAAGCCCTTGGTCCAGTTAAAGATCTTGATCGTGTATTGACCCGAGGTCGTGACCAACTCGGAGACCTGGGTGCTCATGATAGGGACAAAGATCGCGAAAAAGCCCACCAAGGTCAGCAGCAACACCAGATAGATCGCCAGGATCGCCAGCGGGCGAGAGAGCCGCCGACGCTGCAGGAAAGCCGGCATCTTGGCGTCCAGCGCGTTGACCACCGGCAGCAGCAGATAGACCATAAAGACGCCGATCAGGAAAGGAAACAGCGCCGAGTACGCGGAGGTAAGCAACAGGACCATGGCGACCACCAAAAGGCCGCCCAAGATCAGTCGGCTGCGTTTAGCTGGCGAGAGATGGAACATCTCGGCCTCCAAAGAATCGGTCTTGCTCGATCACTGCAGCTCGGACAGACACTCCTCAACGAGCATCCCTGGCTCGCGCTGGGCATAGTCCCCCTGCCGCAGCCAGACCAGGAACTCTACATTGCCCGCGGGCCCTTTCAAGGGCGAGGGGATCAGCCCCCCCACGTTCAGGCCGCGCTCCAGGCTCCAGGCGACCAGCCGCTCCAGGACTTGCCGATGCACACGCCGGTCCGTGACCACGCCGCCCTTGCCCACCAACGCCTTGCCCGCCTCGAACTGCGGCTTGACCAGCGCGATGATCTGCCCATCCGGCTTGAGCAGATGGAGGGTCGCCGGCAGCACCAGGGTCAGCGAGATGAACGAGGCATCCACCGTCGCCAAGTCAGCCAGCTCGGGCAAGCTTGCCAGGTAGCGGATATTGGTGCGCTCCAGCACCACCACCCGCGGGTCTTGGCGCAAGGACCAGGCGAGCTGGCCATAGCCCACGTCGATGGCATAGACCCTGGCCGCGCCGTGTTGCAGCAGACAATCGGTAAAGCCGCCCGTGGAGGCGCCCACGTCCACCACCACGCGCCCACCGACCTCCACGGGAAAGGCCTCCAGAGCCCTCTCTAGCTTTAAACCCCCGCGGCTCACGTAAAGTGACGCTCCGCGGACCTCGATCGCGCAATCCACCGGCACCTGATTGCCGGGCTTGGTGGCTGGGCGACCATCCACCCAGACCTGGCCGGCCATGATCAGCCTTTTGGCCTTTTCCCGCGTCTCGGCCAGCTCGCGCTCGGTCAGCAACACATCCAAACGTGCTCTACTCATACCCTAGCATACCCAAGCCCGGGAAAACGTCAACTCGCCCTCACCCGGCCAATTGACTATTTTGGAGGTTCCCGGTATAGTAGACGCCACTCTCGTGGAGGATGATACAACGTGCTCAAGGCACTCTTTCAGAGCATGCGCCCCAAACAGTGGGCCAAGAACGTCTTTATCTTTGTGCCGCTCCTGTTCGACGAAAAGCTCTTGCAGCCCGCTCCTTTTTTGCGAGCGGTTGCGGCCGCCGCCCTTTTCTGCTTGATCTCCAGCGCCGTCTATCTCCTCAATGACCTGGGCGACGTGGAGCAGGACAAGCTGCACCCGGTCAAGCGGCTGCGGCCCCTGGCCGCCGGCAGGCTCCCCAAAAAGGTCGCCACGGCCGTCGCCATCGCCCTCCCGCTGATCAGCATCCCGCTCTCCTGGCTGCTCAGCCCCACCTTTGCCGTCATCGTGGTCATCTATTTTCTGCAAAACGTCGCCTATACGTTCTGGCTCAAACACGTGGTGATCTTGGACGTGATGACCATTGCCGCGGGCTATTTGCTGCGCGTCGCTGGCGGCGCCGCCGCCGTGCACGTCGCGCGGTTCTCGCCCTGGCTGTACATCTTTACCACGTTCTTGGCCCTGTTCATCGCGCTCAACAAGCGGCGGCACGAGCTGACCCTGTTGCAGGAGAACGCCAACGAGCACCGGGCCATCCTCCAGGAATACAACGTGCGCTTTGTGGACGAGATGACCTCCATCGTCGCCGCCTGCACCATCATGGCCTATTCGCTGTACACCTTTTCCTCTCCCAACCTGCCGGCCAACAACACCATGATGCTGACGATCCCGCCGCTGATCTATGGCGTTCTCCGGTATCTGTACCTGGTGCACGTCAAGGAAATGGGAGGCGAGCCGGAAGAGATCTTTCTGAAGGACATTCCGCTGATCGCGACCTGCCTGCTCTATGGCGGGATCGTCTTTCTGGTCATGTACCTGCAATAGCGCCAGATCCCCGGCTAGTATACGCGTTGCCGGCGCCCGGGGTTGCGCTGGCATGTGCTGGCAACGAGAACAAGGGCAGGCCGACCAACGGCGCTGCCCTTGTTTATGCCTGCAGATGGCCTCGAGCCGATCTGGTAAGACCGGGCCCGAGCCTGGAGCCGCATTAACGCTTGGTGTACTGCGGTGCCTTGCGCGCCCGCTTGAGGCCCGGCTTCTTTCTTTCCTTTTCCCGAGGATCGCGCGTCAGGTAGCCCGCGCGCCGCAGGGTGGAGCGCAGGTTCTCATCCGCATGCAGCAAGGCGCGAGCCATGCCATGGCGAACAGCCTCCGACTGGCCCGTCACGCCGCCGCCGGCGACCTTGACGATCACGCTGAACTTGCCGACGGTCTCCGTCTGCTGCAACGGCGCGGCCACAGCCAAGCGATCGCGATCGCGGGTAAAGTACTCGTCCATGGGCTTGTCGTTGACCACGATCTCGCCGGTTCCGGGGTAAAGCCGAACCCGCGCCACAGCGCTCTTGCGACGCCCGGTGCCGTAATAATACCTCGCTGTCGTCATTCTCTTCGCCTCTCCTACAACTCTAGTGCCTTAGGTTTCTGAGCAGCATGCGGATGCTTGTCGCCAGCATAGATCTTGAGCTTGCCCAGCATCTGCCGCCCGAGCCTGTTCCCCGGCAACATGCCACGCACCGCGAAATAGATCGCCTGGGTGGGGTGCCGTTGCATGAGCGTCTCCAGATCCGTGACCCTAAACCCGCCGGGATAAGTCGAGTGGCGGTAGTACATCTTGTCGGACATTTTGTGCCCGGTCACGACGATCTGGTCCGCATTGATCACGATCACATGATCGCCGGTATCCATGTGCGGGCTGTAGATCGGCTTGTTCTTGCCGCGCAGGATCTTGGCGACCTCGGAGGCCAGCCGGCCAAGGGTTTGCCCCTGGGCATCCACCAGGTACCAGTCTCGCTCGATATCCGAGGCTTTAACAGCGTATGTTTTCACCTTGCTACTACTCCTTGACCAAAGACTCTAGCCCCGACAAAAGTTCGGCGCATCACCATCAGCGATAGTTGACCCGCATCAGGCAGAGCCCGCAGGCCGGCGCCGCCGCCTGAGGATGGTTCAGATCCCCTGCCAACAAGATCGCGCGCACATCCGGCGCCGTCAACCGCCCCATCCCCACCAGAAGCAGGGTCCCTACGATGATGCGCACCATGTGCCGCAAAAAGGCATCGCCCATAATGTCAAAGTACAGCATCTCGCCCTGGCCCTGCCATGTCGCGCGATAGACCGTGCGAACCGCATTCGTGCCCACTGGCGGGCGGCCAAAGGCCGAAAAGTCGTGGCGACCGCACAGCTCGCGAGCCGCCTCGGCCATGGCCAGCGCATCGAGCGCTTGGGGCAGATGATGCGCGAACCGCTGCACCAACGGCCGGCGCTCCGGGCCGACATAGAGACTGTAGCGATATTCCCGGCTCACGGCGCTAAAGCGGGCATGAAACTCTGCGGGAGCCGCCTCCAGGCCGCGCACCGCGATATCTCGCGGCAAGCTCGCGTTCCAGGCCCTTTGCAGAGCCGGGAGAGGATGGCCCCATCTGATGTCAAAGTGCACCACTTGCCCTTGGGCATGCACTCCGGCGTCCGTCCTGCCGGAGCCGATCACGCGGATCGGTTCACCCGCGATAGCCCTCAGGCCCTTCTCTAGCGCTCCCTGCACTGTGGGGGCAGCGGCTTGGAGCTGGAACCCCTGATAGTCGGTGCCATCATACTCGACGACAGCCTTGACCCTCAGACTCTCCGCCATCTGCCCCTAGCATTCACCTCAGACGCGATCAGCCGGGACGGGCGTCAGTCCACCAGCTCGAGCAACACCATCGGGGCGTTATCGCCTTGGCGCGGCCCCAGCTTGAGCAGCCGCGTATAGCCGCCCTTCCGCTCGCTGAACTTGGGCGCGATGTCCTGCAGCAGCTTGATCGCCACATCCTTATCGTACAGGACCTTGGCCACCTCGCGCCGCGCGTGGACCCGCGTCGCCGCATTCTCGGGATCAACGCTCTTGGCGACGGTGATCAACTGCTCTGCATCCGCGCGAATGGCCTTAGCCTTGGCCTCCGTGGTCGTGATACGACCATGCCGAAACAACTCGGTGATCAGATTCCGAAACATCGCCGTGCGATGCCCCGTTGAACGTCCAAAATGGCGACCAGCCACTCGATGCTTCATGATAAACCCCTCTACCAGAATTCAAGCGATTGAGAGCCCGTCGAAAGCTATTCTTGCCCTTCATCGGAATCAGCGGCCTCAGCGCCCTGCTCCCAGGGCTTGCCTTCGCCGATGATGCCGCGGTCCTGGAGTTGCGCCAGCAGTTCGTCCAGAGACTTTTGACCAAAGTTGCGGATCGCCAGCATCTCGTTCGGACCGTTAGCCAGCTTGACCAGCACTTCCCCGACGTTCGTGATCCCGGCGCGCTTCAGGCAGTTATAGGCGCGCATGGAGAGGCCCAGTTCCTCGATCGGCATCTCGGCGATGTGGCTGGGGATCTCCTCAGCCTTTTCGCGGGATTCCGTCGGCAGGGCCCCTTCGACGCCAAAGGCTAAAACCATGCTAAAGTGCCGGACCAGGATATCGGCCGACTGCCGCAAGGCATCCGTCGGAGCCATGGTGCCGTCCGTCGTCACTTCGATCACCAGGCGGTCAAAGTTGGTCATCTGACCGATGCGCGCGCTCTCCACCGTAGCGCTCGCCTTGCGAACCGGGCTAAAGATCGCATCCACCGGGATTTGCCCGATGGGCAGCTTCTCCCGCTCTTCTGCCGCGGAATAGCCACGGCCTGTTTCGACCACAAACTCGAGCTCGAGTTCCGAATCGGGCGAGTCCAGCGAGAGCAGCTGGACCTCGGGGTTGATGATTTCCACGTCCCCCACCGTCTCGATATCGCCCGCGGTGATGATCGCCTTGCCCGCCGCGCTGACGCGCAGAGTCACGGGGCCATCCGCATACGAACGCAAGCGGATCTGCTTGACGTTGAGGATCAGTTGGGTCATGTCCTCTTTGGCGTTCGGTATATCCGAGAACTCGTGCGTGACACCACTAACCCGAATCGACGTGATCGCGGCCCCCGGCAAAGAAGAGAGCAGGACTCGGCGCAGCGCATTGCCCACCGTGATGCCATAGCCACTGTCCAACGGGCTGATGACATACCGGCCATAGTTCTTGGTTAACGCCTCGATCTCTATCTTGGGTGTTACGCTTTTATACAACGTGCTTTCCTCCTCTGCCTGCCACCTGCCAGTGTAGACTCGCCGCTTCGTCCGCGGTACATACAGCTTACCGGGCCGAGTAATACTCGACGATCAACTGCTCGGTCAAGGGCACGTCGATCTGTTCGCGCATCGGCAGAGCAAGCACTTGCCCAGACATAGACTGGGCGTCCAGGGCCAACCAACCAGGCGCGGAGCTGTGCTCAAGGCGCTCGGTCATGCCCTGGAAATATGTGGCGCGGCGGCTGATCTCGCGCACGCCGACCTTGTCCCCGGCTTTGACCAGCATGGAAGGCACGGTGGCCTTGTCGCCATTGAGGTCAAAATGCCCGTGCAGAACGAGCTGGCGGGCCTGGCTGCGCGAATCCGCAAAGCCAAGGCGATACACCACATTATCCAACCGACGCTCCAGGATAATCAGCAAATTCGGGCCGGTCATGCCCGTCTGCTTTTCCGCAAGCCGATAGTAGCGGCGGAACTGCGCTTCCAGAATCCCGTATATGCGTCGGGCCTTTTGCTTCTCGCGAAGCTGCATGCCGTAATCCGAAACCTTGCGCCGGAACTGTGCCCTACGCCCATGGGCGCCAGGGGGGAAGGCCCGCTGCTCGAACGCGCAGGACTTGGAAAAGCAGCGCTCCCCTTTCAGGAAGAGCTTTTCCCCCTCACGACGACACAGCTTG
Organism: Chloroflexota bacterium; assembly: GCA_012689325.1. Taxonomy (GTDB): domain Bacteria; phylum Chloroflexota; class Anaerolineae; order JAAYEA01; family JAAYEA01; genus JAAYEA01. Next base: position 14,021 of record JAAYEA010000324.1, on the reverse strand, counting down.
CACACCGGTCCTGTGTACCTTGCCATTTAGCCTCCTAGAACAAACAACCTCGTAGCTATCACAACACCTCGTCCAAACCCAACAGCAAGCGACGGCCTAGATGCGCCGCTTCTTGGGGGGACGGCATCCGTTGTGCGGAATCGGCGTCACATCCGTGATAGACCGAACACGCAGCCCCGTCGCCTGCAAGGCGCGAATGGCGGACTCGCGGCCAGGGCCAGGCCCATTAACGAACACATCCACCTCGCGCATGCCCAAGTCCGTCGCCTTACGGGCGGTCAACTGCGCCGCCACCTGCGCGGCATAGGGCGTGCTCTTGCGAGAACCTTTGAAACCGGATCCGCCGCAGGTGCCCCAAGTCAGGGCATTGCCGTCAGGATCGGTGATGGTGACAATGGTATTGTTGAAACTCGCCTGGATATGCGCTTGCCCCACCGGGATGACCCTGCGCTCGCGCTTACCCGTCCGCCGAGTCGTCGTTGCTGCTCGCCTTCTCTGACCCATTCTGCCTCCTAAACCCAAGCTATCAAACCGGGGGCCTCGCCCAGAATCCAATCCCGGATCGAGGCCGCCCGGCCCAGATAATCACTACTTCTTCGCCCTGGCTCGCTTGCGCCCAGGAACCGTCTTGCGCGAACCGCGTCGGGTACGGGCATTCGTCTTTGTCCTCTGGCCACGCACAGGCAGGTTGCGCCGATGGCGCAAGCCACGATAGGACCCGATCTCGATGAGCCGTTTGATGTTCATCGAGACCTCGCGACGAAGATCGCCCTCCACGATATAGTTGCTGTCGATGTATTCGCGAAGGCGGCTCACCTCGCTCTCGGTCAGGTCCTTGATGCGCGTATCCATGCTGATGCCGGTCTGCGCCAGAATATCCTGGCTGCGAGTCCGGCCAACGCCATAGATATAAGTGAGCCCGATCTCAACTCGCTTGTTGGGTGGTAAATCAACGCCCGCGATTCTCGCCACTTTCGCCTCCTACAGCTCCTGTCGCCAACTAGCCCTGGCGCTGCTTGTGCTTGGGATTGGTGCAAATAACGCGCACAATGCCGCGCCGACGTATGATCTTGCAATTTGCACAACGACGCTTGACAGCTGGTCTAACTTTCACGACACACACTCCTAGCTCTTGGCTTCCTACAAAGCGGTCAGGATCTCCGGCAAGCCCTCGGTCACGGCAATGGTATCCTCGAAATGGGCCGACAGCTTGCCATCAGCCGTCACCACGGTCCACTGATCCGCTAACACCCTCGTGCGCCATGTGCCCACGTTCAGCATCGGCTCGATGGCGAAGGTCATGCCCGCCTTGAGCACTAGGCCCTGGCCCGCCACCCCGAAATTGGGCACTTGGGGCGGCTCGTGCATCTCGCGGCCGATGCCATGCCCCATATACTCCCGCACCACCGCAAAGCCCCGAGACTCGGCGTGCTCTTGCACCGCCGCCGAGAGGTCGCCCATGCGGTTGGACGGCACCGCCTTGGCGATGCCTGCCTTCAGAGCGCCCTCCGTTGCCGCCAAAAGCGCCAGCGCCTCTTTACTGACCTGACCTACCGCAAAGGTTCGCGCCGCATCGCCCTGATACCCCTTGTGGATCGCGCCCACATCGATGCTGATGATATCGCCTTCCACCAGCCGGCGCTGATCCGGGATGCCATGCACGATCTGCTCGTTGATCGACGCGCAGATCGAGGCAGGAAACCCATGATATCCCTTGAAAGAGGGGATGCCGCCCTCTTGAGTGATCACCTTGAAGGCCAACTCGTCCAGCTCGGCGGTTGTTACGCCTTCCTTGATGGCCGCCTCGATGGCTTCCAGCGCCTTGGCCACGATCCGGCCTGCCTGGCGCATCCGCACCACTTCCCAACGCGACTTGAGCAGAACCATTCAGCTCTTCGAACCCTTCCGCCTCGTGCGTCGACCGGCTGCCCGTATCGCCGTCAGAAGCTGTCCCTGCACGCCAGCGATGTCCTGCTCGCCGTCGATCCGCGTCAGCTTGCCGAGCCGTTGGTAATAGTCGATCAGGGGCACCGTCTGCTCCCAATAGACCTCGATGCGGTGGCGCTGGATCTCAGGCCGATCATCCTGGCGCTGCTCAAGCGACCCGCCGCACGCATCACACCGGCCCGCGATCTTTGGGGGACCGAAGTACAGATTATATACAAATCCGCATTGGGCGCAAATCAGCCGCCCGGAGAGGCGCTTCAACAGCGTCTCCAGCGAGACCTCGATATAGGCCACCACATCGAGCCTCCGGCCCAACTCGGAGAGCATGCCCTCCAGCGCCTCCGCCTGGGGCACGGTCCGCGGAAAGCCATCGAGGATCACGCCCGCCTGACAATCCGGAAGCCCAAGCCTCTCCCGCACCATCCCGATCGTCACCTGATCGGGCACCAATTCGCCGCGGTTGATGTAGGCTTGGGCCGTCTCGCCCAAGGATGTCTGATTTTTAAGATGCTCCCGAAAGAGGTCGCCGGAGGCCACATGCGGAACATGCAGCATCTCGGACAGGGTCTTGGCCTGCGTGCCTTTTCCGGAGCCAGGCCCACCCAGTAGTACGATGTTCACCCTGGTCCTCGCAGTGTTATCCTGTTAAGCAGCGTGCGGCCGCGCGGTGCGCCCCGGCTACCGTTTGATAAAGCCCTCGTAGTGCCGCATCAACAACTGCGCTTCCAACTGCTTCATCGAATCCAGCACCACGCCCACCACGATGAGCAGTCCGGTGCTGGTCACCAGCATGGTGCTCGTCTTGGTGACCTGCTGCGACAGGAAGGGCAGGATCGCCACCGCGCCCAAGAAAAGCGCGCCCACCAGGGTAATGCGGCGGACCACCCGATTGAGAAAGTCTTCCGTGTTGCGCCCCGGACGGATGCCCGGGATGAAGCCGCCCTGCCGCTGCAGGTTCTCCGCCAGGTTCTGCTGGCGAAAGACAATGTCGGTGTAAAAGTAGGTAAATCCAACCACCAGCAGGAAATAGATGATCCAGTAAGGCAGCGAGCTCGAATCGAACAGCCCATAGACCGCGGTCGCGATATCGGCGACGAACTTGGTCTTCGAGTACAGGAAATAGCTCGAGATGACGCCGGGCAGGAGCATGAACGAGACCGCAAAGATCAAGGGGATCATGCCTGCCGAGTTGACCTGCAGAGGGATGTGGGTGCTCTGCCCGCCATAGATGCGCGTCCCGCGCACCCGCTTGGCATATTGCACCGGGATGCGCCGTTGTCCCTCCTGCACGTACACGATGCCCACCACGGTGATGGCCGTCACGAGCAGGAACATGACCAGGCTCAGCGGGCTGGTGACGAGCAACTGCCCCACCCGCGACGGGATATCCGCCACGATGCCGCCAAAAATGATCAGCGAAATACCGTTGCCGATGCCGTCCTGGTCGATCAGCTCACCTAGCCAGACAGCGATCATCGTGCCAGCGGTCAAGGTGACCAACGTCGCCAGGGTAGGCAGGATCGCGCCCCGGGAAAAGCCGAAATCGGTCAGGACGCCACTGCGCTGCAGCACCACGCACTGCGCGTAACCTTGCAGCGCGGCCAGGGGCACCGCCAGCAGATGCTGGTACTGGTTCAAACGATTGCGGCCCGCTTCGCCTTCCTTCGCCAGTTGCTCGAGCTGCGGGATGACCGGCTGCAACAACTGAAAGACGATATTGGCGGTGATCAGAGGATAGACCCCCATGGCCATGATCGAAAAGTCGGACATGGCGCCGCCAGAGAACATGTCGAGCAGACCCAGGAACTGGTTGGACTGGAACAGCTGCCGCAAAGCCTCCGCGTTGACGCCCGGAATCGGCACGTGCGCCAAAAAGCGAAACACGACCAGGATGCCCAGCGTGAACAGGATTTTGCGCCGCAGATCCGGCAGTTTGAACGCATTCGCTACAGCTTGTAGCATATGGGTCTCCTCCAGATGTCAGCAGGCCCGCGGCAACGGAGCGCGCCGCAAACCAGCAGCTCTAGACCTCGACGACTGAACCGCCGGCCGCCGTGATCTTGGCCCGCGCCGTGGCCGAGAAGCGATTGGCTTTCACCGTCAGCGCGCGGGTAAGCTCGCCATCACCCAGAACCTTGACCGGGGCAGACGACGACTTGAGCAGCCCCGCGGCCACCAGCGAATCCGGCGAAACCTCAGCGCCCGCCTCGAACATCTCTTCCAGGGCCCCGACGTTGACCACTTCAAACTCGACACGGGCATAGTTCTTGAAGCCGCGCAAGTGAGGCAAACGACGGACCAAGGGCAGCTGTCCACCTTCGAAATAAGGGTGCACACCGCCGCCGGTACGCGAATTCTGGCCCTTGGTGCCACGGCCAGCCGTCTTGCCACCGCCCGCCGCGAGCCCGCGGCCGACGCGCTTTCTCTTCTTGGTGGCCCCTTCAGTGGGACGTAGCTCATGCAACTTCATCAGTAGTGCTCCTCGCCAAAGACAGGTCGGGGGCCAGATAACTAGCCCTCGATCACCTCAATGTTCAACAGATGCTCCACCCGGTCCAACATGCCGCGCAGGACCGGCGTATCGTAATGCTCCACCGACTGATTCAGCCGCCGCAGTCCCAAGGTGTTGATGGTCACCTTTTGCCGCGCCGTGTAGCCGATGCTGCTCTTGACCCAGGTAATACGCAGCTTCTTAGCCATCCGATCTCCTCCACGGAGGAAGCAGGTCGCCGGCTTTTCTGCTGCGCAAACGCGCCACTTCCTCAACGCCCTTTAGCTGCCGAAGGCCCTCGTAGGTCGCCATTACCACGTTCAGGGTATTGGCGCTGCCCAAAGACTTGGTGAGGATATCCTTGACGCCCGCGACCTCCAGGACCGCACGGACGCCGCCGCCCGCGATCACGCCGGTGCCAGGCGCGGCCGGGCGCAAAAAGACCTGGGCCGCTCCATAGTGAGCCAGGACTGGATGCGGGATGGACGTGCCATCCAAGACGACCTTTTTCATGTTGGCGCGTGCGTGCTCGGTGCCCTTGCGGATCGCATCGGGAACCTCACGGGCCTTGCCGATGCCAATCCCGACGCTGCCATTGCCATCGCCGACCACCACCACGGCGCGAAAGGCGAACCTGCGGCCGCCCTTGATGACTTTGGCCACGCGGATGATATCTACAACGCGCTCCTGCAGTTCTTCGCCTGCAGAGAACTCCAGATCATCGTCTCTCTCTGCCATTAAACCTCCTCAATCACCGGCCAGCGATCGTCTGGCCCAACACTAGAAGTCTAGGCCAGCCTCGCGCGCGCCTTCAGCCAAGGACTTGATGCGCCCGTGATACAAGTGGCCTCCGCGGTCGAAAACGACCTTGCCGATGCCTTTAGCCAAAGCCCTCTTGGCCACCACCTGCCCCACGACGCGGGCTTGGGCGGATTTGTCCTTCCCTTCCAACTGGGGGAGGACTTCGGCGTCGATCGTGGAAGCGGACACCAACGTGTTTCCCACGGTATCGTCGATCACCTGGGCGTAAATGTGGCTCAGGCTCCGATAGACATTCAGCCGAGGACGCTCGCTCGTTCCCTCGATCTTTTTGCGCACGCGGATCTGTCTTCGCTCGCGCGCCACCCGCGACAAATCTTTATTGCCCATTTTGGCTCCTACCTCAGCTCAAAGCTTAACCAGCAGCTTTACCGGACTTGCCAGGCTTGATGCGAACCTTCTCGTCCGCATAGCGAATGCCCCGGCCCTTGTAGGCATCCGGCACCTTCACCTCGCGGATCTTGGCCGCAACCTCTCCCACCAATTCCTTGTCCATGCCCGACACGGTAATATTGACGGCCGAGCGATCGACCTCGATATTGACGCCCTCGGGCGCAACGACCTTGATGGGGTGCGAATAACCCACGCGCAGCACCAGGCCGCCGCCTTCGAGCGCCGCCCGGAAGCCCGTCCCTTCGATCACCAGTTCCCGCTTGAACCCCTCGGTGACCCCTGTGACCATGTTGGCCAACAGCGCGCGCGTCAACCCATGCAGAGAACGGTGATAACGGTGGTTGGAGGGACGCTCCACCACCACCGCGCCGTCCTCCAACTTGATCGCCATATGGGGATGGAACGAGCGCATCATCTGGCCCTTGGGCCCGGTGACGACCACATCGGACTCTTTGATATCGACTTTGACCCCTGCTGGCACGGGGATTGGCAAACGACCAATTCGAGACACGGTAACCTCCACACTCCCGAACTACGCGACAAGCCTTGCCGTCAAACGGGTACTGGCTCCGACATCGGGTAAAAAGCCTCTACCAGATGTAGCAGAGCACCTCGCCGCCCACGCCAAGACGCCGCGCCTGCCTATCAGTCATGACCCCCTTCGAGGTCGACAGGACCGCCACGCCCAGACCGCTCATCACCCAGGGCACATCCGCCTTTTGCGCATAGATGCGCTGCCCAGGCTTGCTCACCCGGCGGAGGCCCATGACCACGGGATCCTTCTCATCCGTGTACTTGAGCCAAAGCCGGATCATCGCCTGAGGGCGATCCTTGGTCACGTCAAAGCTCTCGACAAAACCCTCTTCGGCCATGACGCGAGCCAACTCGAGCTTGAGCTTGGAAACTGGAACCAGAGCGTAACGATGGCGCACAGCCATCGCATTCCGAATGCGAGTCAGCATATCCGCAACAGGATCAGTGACTATCATGCACCAACTCTCCCCTCAAAGCCATCTCAAGTCAATAGATTCGTTCGATCTCGGGCTGGCTTGATCAGACTAGAATCAATACCTATGCCGTGGCACTACCAGCTAGACTTGACGACGCCAGGGATCTTGCCCTGAACGGCCAACTCGCGGAAGCAAATCCGGCACAAACCAAAGCGGCGCATATAGGCACGCGGACGTCCGCACAGCTTGCAGCGACTACGAACACGCACCGCATATTTGCGCTTGGTTTCGCGCGCGATCATCGACTTTTTGGCCACAGTTCCTCCTCGCTACCTACTGCTGTGCAAAGGGCATGCCGAAGAGCTGCAGCAGGCGGAAAGCCTCTGCATCGGTCTTGGCAGTCGTCACAATGGTGATGCTCATGCCGCGCACCTTGTCGATCGTATCATAGTTGATCTCGGGCCAGACGAGCTGCTCTTGCAGGCCCAGGCTGTAATTGCCCCGGCCATCAAAGGCGCTCGGCGAAATCCCGCGAAAGTCGCGCTGCCGAGGCAGGGCCACGTTGCACAGGCGATCCAAAAAGTCGTACATCCGGCTGCCGCGCAGCGTGACGCATGTACCAATGGGGTTGCCCTGGCGCAACTTGAACGTGGCGATGGACTTGCGCGCCCGCGTAATGATCGGCTTCTGGCCCGTGATGGTGGTCAGGTCCTGGGTAGCCGCTTCCATGGCCTTCGGGTTCTGCAGCGCCTCGCCCAGACCGATATTGACCACGATCTTGGTCAACTGCGGCACCTGCATGATGTTGTCATAGTTGAACTCTTTCATCAGCGCGGGCCGGATATCATTCGAGTATTTTTGCTTCAGTCTCGCTACCATTCCTGCGGTCTCCTCACTGCTGCTTTTCAGGACCAGGAGCCTCGTCGGCGGCCCATGGAGGGCGCGGCCGGGGCCTTACGTGCTATTCGATCACCTCATGGCACCGCTTGCAGATTCTCACCTTGGTGCCATCGGCTTGGATCTGATACCCTACGCGCACGGCACGATCACAGTGAGGGCAAACCAGAGCCACATTCGAGATATGAACGGGGGCCTCCCGCTCGATAATGCCAACTTGCGTGCGCACATCGCCGGTCCGGCGCTGATGCTTCTTCACAATGTTCACGCCAGAGACAACGATCTGATCGGGGGTCGCCTCCCGCGGATTCGCGTGTTTCTCAAGCTGGCCCAGGGTCACGCGATGAACCGTGCCGCGCGTGCCTTTGTCGTTGCCGCTGATCACCTCGACGGTGTCACCCTTTTTGATCTTCATCCTACTCACTCCTCAGCGCTCAAGTCGCTTGAGCATCTCAAAATAGACCGGCACGGGGCGCCCCCCTGCCGCATCCAGCTAGAGAACCTCGGGCGACAATGAGATGATCCGCATATAGCCCCGCTCGCGCAGCTCGCGCCCCACAGGCCCGAAAATGCGCGTCCCCTTGGGGTTGCTGCCGTCGTCCAAAATCACCGCAGCGTTCTCGTCGAAGCGGATGTAGGAGCCATCGGCCCGGCGCTGTTCCTTGGCTGTGCGAACCACCACTGCCTTGACCACATCGCCCTTCTTGAACGCCCCGCCAGGAGCGGCCTGCTTGACCGCGGCAACGATCACGTCGCCCATCCGGGCATAGCGCCGCCGGGATCCCCCCAAGACCTTGATACACATGATCTCTTTGGCGCCGGTGTTATCGGCGACCGTCAGATTGGTATAGACCTGGATCATGCTGCACGCTCCAAAATCTCCGCCACCACCCAATGCTTGTCACGGCTGAGCGGACGAGATTCGACGATGCGCACGCTATCGCCCACCTTGCAGGTGTTCTCTTCATCATGCGCCTTGAACCGCCGCGTGGTGGTGATCACCTTGCCATACAGGGGATGGCGCTTCCGGCTCTCCACCACCACAACGATCGTCTTTTCCATCTTGTCGCTAACCACGCGCCCTACCATGCTCTGTCGCTGGCTACGCATATTCCCCTCCACCTTAGCCTTCGCGCTCGCGGCGAACGATCTCGATCCAAGCCTGCTCGCGCTGCAGCGCAGATAGGGCTGTCTTGAGCCGAGCGACCTGCTTACGCGCCTTGCTCACCTGGCTCGTGTCTTCCAACTGGCGAGTGGCCAGCCGAAAGCGCAGGTTGAACAGCTCCTGACGCGCCTGCTCCATCTTGGCAGGCATCTCGGCCAACTCGGTCGATAGCTCTTCGGCTCGACGGGCCAGATCCTCACTCTTCATGTTCGCAATTCGGTCCATCATCACGAAGCCTCGCTCCCCGCCATATGCCTGGCGATCAACTGCGTCTTGATGGGCAGCTTGGTAGCGGCCAGGTGCATGGCCTCGCGCGCCTCTTCCTCGCTAATACCGCCGATCTCGAACAAGACGCGGCCGGGCTTGATCACGGCCACATAGTACTCCACGTTGCCCTTGCCGCCACCCATCCGGGTTTCGGCTGGCTTGTGCGTATAGGGCTTGTCCGGAAAGATGCGGATCCAGACCTTGCCGCCGCGCTTCAAATAGTGCACGATCGCGCGACGGGCCGCCTCGATCTGGCGGCTGGTCATCCAGCAGGGCTCCAGCGCTTGCAGGCCGAACTCGCCAAAATCCACCGAGTTACCCCGGGTAGCACGTCCCTTCATGCGGCCACGATGGGCCTTACGGTACTTGACGCGCTTGGGCATCAACATGATTACAAACCTCCCTAGTTGCCGCTTTCCTCAGCGCTCGGCGCAAGCTCGGGCAAAACCTCGCCCTTGTAGATCCAGACCTTGACGCCAATACGGCCCATCATGGTCAGCGCTTCGGCCTGCGCGTATTCGATATCCGCTCGCAGCGTGTGCAAAGGAACGCGGCCATCGAGCTGCCAATCACGCCGGGCCATTTCGGCGCCCGCGAGGCGCCCGCCACAGGCGATCTTGATGCCTTCGGCGCCCAGGCGGCGCGCGCGAAGGACGGACTGCTTCATGGCCCGCTTATGCGAGACACGGCGCTCCATCTGCTCGGCGACGGTCTGGGCCACCAAGTTGGCGTCCAACTCGGGGTTCGGGACCTCTTGCACATCGATGCGCACTTTTTTGCCGCTGCGCTCTTCCAGTTCCTGCCGAAGCGCATTCACATTGGAGCCTTTGCGGCCAATGATAATGCCAGGCTTGGCGGTGTGGATCGTGATCGAGATCTGCTTCGGGAAGCGCTCGACTTCGATCGTCGAAATGCCCGCTTGACCCAATTGCTCCCGGATCAGCTTGCGAATGAGCACGTCTTCCTGCAACAAGTCGACGTACTCGTTCCCCTCGGCATACCACTTGGCCTGCCAGTCCTTGATGATACCCAAACGAAAGATCGTGGGATGTACTTTCCTGCCCAAAAATGTTCCTCCTTCGGCGGCGAGCCATACGGCTTGCCTAGTGCCTCCAGCTCTGACTAAACCGCTCAGCCTCACATGGGCTGGATCATCGATCACTAGTCCTTCGAGGACAACACCACTTTCAAGTGGGTCGAACGCTTCAGGATCGGCTTGAACCGCCCTCTCGCCCCAAAGCGCCCTCGCTTGAGCGTGGGGCCTTCATCCGCCGCGATCTCGGAGATGACCAGGGCATCAGGCGACAGCCCATAGTTTTCCTCGGCATTGGCCATGGCCGAGCGAATCAGCTTGGAGACCGGCTCGGAGGCCCCCTTGGGCACGAACTTGAGCATGTTCAGGGCTGCCTGCGCTTCCATGCCGCGGACCATATCCACCACGAGGCGGGCCTTGCGCGAGGACATCCTGATGTACTTGGCTACAGCTTGAACTTCCATCTCGTATCCCCCTTAGGCCGTGGCCGTGCCCGTAGTCGTGGTCTTTCTTTCCCGCGAGCCGTGGCCACGGAAATAACGGGTAGGCGCGAACTCGCCCAGCTTGTGCCCCACCATGCTCTCGGTGATATAGATCGGCACATGCCTTCTGCCGTCATGCACGGCAATCGTGTGGCCCACCATCTGCGGGAATATGGTCGAAGCGCGGGACCAGGTCTTGATGACACGCTTTTCGCCCAAGCGGTTCATCGCCTCGATCTTGGACAAGAGCTTGGCCTCTACGAACGGTCCCTTTTTCAGCGATCTTGACATGCTCGCACAACCTCCTCACCGAAGCCCAGCCAACCTGGGAGATTCCAGGCCAGCCCGTGATAATCCACCTATCTCTTCTTGGTGCGCCGACGAACGATGAGCTCGTCAGAGGCCTTCTTGCCGCGGGTCTTGTAGCCCATGGCCGGGTGGCCCCAAGGGGTCTTGGGCGACGACATACCGATCGGCGCCTTGCCTTCGCCACCGCCATGCGGATGGTCACGCGGCGTCATCGCAGAGCCGCGCACCTGCGGGCGCCGGCCAACCCAACGCACCCGGCCAGCCTTGCCCAGCTTGACGTTCGAATGATCCTGATTGCTCACCTGGCCGATGGTGGCCATGCAGTTCAGGCTGATCATGCGCATCTCGGAGGAAGGCATGCGCAGCGTCGCGAACAGGCCCTCTTTCGCCATCAACTGCGCCGAGGTCCCCGCCGCGCGCACCAATTGGCCACCGCGACCCGGCTCGAGCTCGACATTATGCACCAGGGTGCCCAACGGGATATTGGAGAGCGGCAGGGCGTTCCCCGGGCGAACCTCGGCCGTCGGCCCGGACATGACCGCATCGCCATTCTTCAGGCCCAGAGGCGCGATAATATACCGCTTCTCGCCATCTGCGTACACGACCAGAGCGATGCGCGCGGAACGGTTGGGATCGTACTGGACCGACTCGACCCGGCCAGGAACCCCGACCTTGTCCCGCTTGAAATCGATGATCCGGTACATTCGGCGAGAACCACCACCGCGATGCCGAACCGTGACCTTGCCGCGAAAGTTGCGGCCGGACGACTTGTCCAGCGAAACCAGCAAGCTGCGCTCGGGCTTGGACGAGGTGATCTCGTCATAATTCGCGGAAGTGCTCCCACGCCGACCGGGAGAAGTTGGCTTGTATGCTTTTATGGCCATGCGAAACTCCCCTATCCGTCAAACTCACCAGATGCTTGACCTGGTGCATGAACCAGAGTGACTAGACTCCCTCAAAGAAGGAAATGCTGTCTCCGGGCTGGAGGGTCACGATCGCCTTCTTCCAGGCCGCTTTACGTCCCATGATCCGGCCCCACCGGCGCTGGCGGCTCGGCATCATCAGGACGTTGACGCCCACCACTTGCACCTTGAACATCTTTTCGACAGCTTCCTTAACTTGATGCTTGTTCGCCCGCTTATCGACCTCGAAGCTATACTGGCGCAGCTCCCCAGAAAGGGCTGTCGTCTTTTCCGTCGTCAAGGGGCGCTTCAAAATCTCGTGCAAATCCATTGGTCGCTCTCCCTACGATGCCATCAAAGGCTAGGCTCTAGCCCCAGGTCTCTTCCACAACTTGCAAGGCAGCCAGCGGCATGACCAAGAAATCATGCCCAAGAATATCGATCACGTTCAGGCAAGTGACCCGCAGCGTCTTGACATACGCGAGGTTGCGAGCCGACTTTTCCACCGCGACATCCTGCGCCGGCAGAAGGACCAGGGCGTTCGAGGTAACGGACAAGTTGGCCAACACCGCCTCGAACTCTTTGGTCCGCGGCGCATCCATGCTCAACTGGTCCACCAGAACCAACTGCCCAGCCGTGACCTTGTCCGACAGTGCGGACTTGAGGGCCAATTGGCGCATCTTTTTCGGCATCTTTTGCGTGTACGCGCGAGGGTGCGGCCCAAAGACGATGCCGCCATGGCGCCACTGCGGAGATCGCGTGCTGCCCTGACGGGCGCGGCCGGTGCCCTTTTGCCGCCAGGGCTTCTTGCCGCCGCCGCTCACCTCAGCGCGCGTCTTGGTGTCTGCCGTGCCCTGACGGGCGTTGGCGAGCTGGCGCATGACCGCCTGATGAACCACGGCCTCGTGCGCGCCAACCCCAAAGATCGCCTCGCTCAACTCTCTCTCGCCGATTTTCTCGCCAGCCATATTATAAACGGGCAATTGCATCGCAATATCTCCTTAAATCCAGCGCGCTGGGATTACTGTTTCCTGGCCTTGTGAATCATGACCAAATCGTTATTGGCGCCAGGCACAGCACCTTTGATCGCCAGGAGATTCCGCTCGGGATCAACCAGCACCACTTGCAGATTCTGCACGGTAACCCGCCGAGCACCCATGTGCCCAGGCCGACGAGTGCCCTTGAACACGCGGCCGGGGGTCGTCGTCGCGCCGCTGGCGCCCGGGGCGCGCTGCCGGTCGGACTGACCGTGGGTCTTGGGGCCGCCGCGAAAGTGGTGTCGCTTCACGCTACCCGCAAAACCCTTGCCCTTGGAGATGCCCACGACATCCACCACGTCTCCGACAGCAAATACACCCGCATCCAGCTTTTGGCCGCGCTGATATCTTTCCACGTCGTCGGTCCGGATCTCGCGCAGGTGCTTAACCGCAGGGATATCCTTTAAATGGCCCTGGTCCGGCTTGTTCAGCTTTTTGGCCTCTTCAAAGCCGATCTGGATCGCATTGTAGGAATCGTGCTTTTCCGTCTTTATCTGGGTGACATAGCACGGCCCGGCCTCGATGAGGGTCACGGGAACAACCACGCCGCCCTCAACAAAGATCTGGGTCATGCCGACCTTCTTACCGATCAAGCCTTCTCTCGTAGCCATAGACGTTCAGGGAAAGAGACCGCCAACCGCTTTGGCAGCCAGCGACCTCTATTCCCTTTATACCCCCTTTACCACTTGGTAAATATCAAACCCTCAGACGTTCTCCCCTAGGAAAAACTAGAGTTTGATCTCGATATCCACGCCAGCGGGCAGATTAAGTCGCATAAGCGTCTCGATGGTCTTGCTGCTCGGCTCCAGCACATCGATCAAGCGCTTGTGCGTCCGGATCTCGAGTTGGTCCCGCGAATCCTTGTCGATAAAGGTCGCGCGGTTGACGGTGAACTTTTCGATCTTGGTCGGCAAAGGCACGGGGCCAACCACCACGGCGCCCGTCCGCTCTGCGGCCTCGACGATGTTCTTGGACGACTGATCCAGAACGCGATGATCGTATGCTTTCAGCCGAATTCTGATACGCTCTTGCCTAGCCATAGCTCTCCCCAAGGGTAAACCCAACTAGCAGATTTTTCGACTTATTCCAGGACTTGGGTGATGACGCCCGCGCCCACGGTGCGGCCGCCCTCGCGGATGGCGAACCGGGAGCCGTTCTCCAGCGCCACCGGCACGATCAGGTCCACGCGCAGGTCGACGTTGTCGCCCGGCATCACCATCTCCATGCCCTGCGGCAACTGCACGTTCCCCGTCACATCCAGCGTCCGCATGTAGAACTGCGGCCGGTATCCCTGGAAGAACGGCGTGTGCCGCCCACCCTCTTCCTTCT
>JAAYEA010000323.1 GCA_012689325.1 Chloroflexota bacterium | reverse complement strand
GGGGCCCTCCACCAGCCGGGTCGCCAGCGTCTCCTGGCGAATCACCTCGCCCCAGCTCGCAAAGACGCGGGCCAGCTCCCGATCGGCGTCATACCACACCGTGATGGTGTCCTCGATACGGAAACCGGCGTCCTTGCGCATGGTCTGGATCCGCCGCACCACCTCGCGGGCGAACCCCTCCTGCACCAGCTCGTCGGTCAGCGCGGTCGAGATGGCCACGGTGTAGCCGCCCTCCTCGGCGACGGCATAGCCCTCCTTGGGCCGGCTCCAGACGTCCACCTCTTCCGGCGCCAGCGTCACGGCCTCTCCCTCCACGGTCAGGGTGAGGCTCTCCCCCGCGTGGAAGCGCGCCGCCAGCGCCCTGGCGTCCATGGCCGCGACGGCGGCCTTTATCTTGGGATAGAGCGCCTTGTACTTGCGGCCCACCTCGCGCGGCTTGGGGCTCACCTCATAGTTGACCAGCTCTTGCTCCGCACCGGCAAAGCCCAGCGCCTTCACATTCAGCTCGCCGGTGATCTGATCCACCAGCCCTTGCAGGCTGGCTCGCTCCTCGGCGGTGCGGGTCACCACCAGCGCCTCGGCCAGCGGCTGCCGCACCTTGATGGCGGCCTGGCTGCGGGCGCTGTGCCCCAGGCTCACCAGGTGCATCACCAGCCGTGTGTCGGCCATGAGCTTCTGATCCACCAACGCCGGGTCCGCGACCGGAAAGTCGCAGAGGTGCACGCTCTCGGGCGCCTTTGGGTTGGCCTGGCGCACCAGGTTTTGGTAGAGCTCCTCCGCCAGGAAGGGCGTGAAGGGCGCCAGCAGCTTGGCGATGGTCACCAGGCACTCGTAGAGCGTCAGGTAGGCGGCCACCTTGTCGGCGTCCTCCTCGCTCTTCCAGAAGCGGCGCCGCGACCGGCGCACGTACCAGTTGCTCAGGTCGTCCACCAGTTGCTGGATGCGCCGCGCGGGCCCGGTCATGTCGTATCCGGCGAGCCCCTCGTCCACCTCGGCCACGGTGCTGTTCAGCTCGGCCAGCGCCCAGCGGTCCAGCGCGGAGCGCTCCGCCGCCGGCAGATCGTGCTCCAACGGGTTGAAGTGATCGATATTGGCATAGGTGACGAAGAAGGCATAGGTGTTCCACAGGGTCAGCATGAACTGGCGCACCGATTCGCCCACCAGCTCGGTCGAAAAGCGCCGCGGCAGGTCGGGCGAGGAGGCGGTGTAGAAATACCAGCGCATGGCGTCGGCGCCATGGGCGTTGATGACGTCCCAAGGACGGACGATGTTGCCCTTGGACTTGCTCATCTTTTGCCCTTCGCCATCCAGCACGTGGCCAAAGCCGATGCAGTTCAAGTAGCACGGCTCGTTAAAGAGCAGCGTCGAGATGGCGTGCAGCGAATAGAACCAGCCGCGGGTCTGGTCGATCCCCTCGCAGATGAACTCGGCGGGGAACTGGTCGCGGAAGCGCTCCTCCCCCTCGAAGGGATAGTGCCACTGCGCCACCGGCATGGAGCCGCTATCGAACCAGCAGTCGATCACCTCCGGCACGCGCTGCATGGTCTCGCCGCACTCGGGACAGGGATAGGTCACGTCGTCGATGTAGGGACGGTGCAGGTCCAGCGGGTCGGGCAGCTTGTCCGGCCCGGCCTTTTCCATCAGCTCGGCGACGCTGCCCAGGCACTCCATGTGCCCGCACCCCTCGCAGCGCCAGACCGGCAGGGGCGTGCCCCAGTAGCGGTCGCGGCCCAGCGCCCAGTCCACGTTGTTGGCGAGCCAGTCGCCAAAGCGCCCGTCCTTGATGTGCGCCGGGTACCATTCGATCTTTTCGTTGTTGGCGAGCAGGTCCTGCTTCACCTTGGAAGTCTCGATGTACCAGGTGGCCCGGGCGTAATACAGGAGCGGCGTGTTGCAGCGCCAGCAGAACGGGTACGAGTGCGTGTGCGTCGCCACCCGGTAGAGCAGGCCGCGCCCCTCCAGATCCTCGGTGATGAGCGGATCGGCGTCCTTGACCCACATCTCGCGCCAGGGCGTGACCGCCTCGATGAAGCGGCCTTGCAGGTCCACCGTCTGCAGCACGGGCAGGTCGTTCTCCTTGCCCACCTCCATATCGTCCGCGCCAAAGGCGGGGGCGATGTGGACGATGCCGGTGCCATCGGCGGTGGTGACGTAATCGGCGGCCACCACGTAAGCGTGGTCTTGCTCCGCCGGCAGGAAGGTATAGAGCGGGTGATAGTGGGTGCCCACCAAGTCCTTGGCGCGCAGCTCTTTCAGCACGGTGTATTCGCCGTGCAGCGCATGCGGCAGCAGGTCCTTGGCGAGGATCAGCTTGTCCTCGCCCTGTTGCACCAGGGCGTAGGTCACCTGCGGGTTCACGGCCAGCGCCACGTTGCCGGGCAGCGTCCAGGGCGTGGTGGTCCAGGCCAGGAAATAGGTCCCCGGCTGGTCGCGCAGCGGGAACTTGACATAGATGGACGGCTCGGTCACGTCGTCATAGCCCTGCGCCACCTCGTGGCTGGAGAGGGGCGTGCCGCAGCGCGCGCAATACGGCACCACCTTGTAGCCCTGGTAGATCAGGTCCTTCTCCCAGATCTGCTTCAGGATCCACCAGACCGACTCGATATAGCCGTTGGTCATGGTCATGTACGGATCGTCCATGTCGATCCAGAAGCCGATGCGGTCGCTGAGCCGCTGCCACTCGCGGACGTAGCGGAGCACGCTCTCACGGCAGAGGGCGTTAAAGGCGGCGATGCCGTAATCCTCGATGGCCTGCTTGCCCTTGCCGGTAAAGCCCAGCTCCTTTTCCACCTCGATCTCGACCGGCAGGCCGTGGCAGTCCCAGCCGCCCTTGCGCAGCACCAGCTTGCCCTTCATGGTGTGGTAGCGCGGCAGGGTGTCCTTGTAGACCCGTCCCAGGACGTGGTGGACGCCGGGGAGGCCGTTGGCGGTGGGCGGCCCCTCGTAAAAGACATAGCGCGGCGCGTCCTGGCGCTGGGCCAGGCTCTTGCGAAAGATCTCCTGGTCCTGCCAGAACTGGAGCACGCGCTCTTCCAGCTTGGTAAAGTTGACCTTGCTATTGACCTCGTGAAAAGCCATCTCGTTCCCCCTCTGGGCTCATCTCATACCGGAACCACGAAACACACGAACCACGCGACCAAGGAAAGGCCAGCTCACCTTCCGTGCTTTCGTGGTGGATACCCATCAATCCCCTAACATCGCGACCACTTCCGAGCTGGACAGCTCCCGGAAGCGAAAGGCGCCAAACTGGCGCAGCAGCGCCAGGGCCTGGTCGCGGCGGCCCTGCAGCCGGGCGTTGCTGGACTTCCACAGCCCCATCACCTGCTGGACCACCAGCCGGGAGGCGCCGCGAATCTCGACGGAGAGCTGGCCGAGCGCCTCGCCGCGGGCGGCGGCGTCGGCGGCCAGCCGCTCCAACCCGGCCAGCAGCGCATCGTATTCGCCCTCGCTGTGGCTCGCCGCGCCCGCCAGCGGCAGCCGATGAAGCCGCGGCGCAGGGTCGGCCCGGGCCCACAGGGAAAAGCGGGCGAGGCCGCTCTCGGCGTCGCTATGGTAGGTCAGGACGCAATCGGGCTCGACGGCGGGGCTGGGGCGCATCGCCTCGCGGGCGGCCTCCGGGCCCTGGTCCAGCTTGGCCAGGGCGCGCATCAGCCGCTCCTTTTCCGCCTTGTCCAGGGTACCGACCGCTTGGACAATCTGCTCCACGGTATAGATCATGGGATCACTCTCCTGACGCGTGGGCTTGAACGATGCGCGTTCTCAGCCCTCGATCACGATACGCAGCCGCTTGTTGATGCGTCCCTTGCTTTCGTGGCCCACCACGCGGATATGCCCGACCTCGCGGGTGTTGGCCACATGCGTGCCGCCATCGGCCTGGAGATCCAATCCCTTGATCTCGACGATACGAACCTCGCGAATCCCTTCCGGCAACAGGTTGATTTTGGTGCGGATCAGGTCCGGGATCTGAAACGCCTCCTCGCGCGGGAGGATGCCGACGCGGATGGGCCGCGCCGCCTGCACCTCCGCGTTCACCAGCGCCTCCACCCGCTCGGCGAAATCGGCGCTCATCTGCTCCAGCTCGAAATCCATGCGCGCCGCCAGCGGCTCCATGTTGCCGCCGGTGACCTGCGCGCCGAAATCCCGCCAGATGACGCCGCAGAGGATATGCAGCGCCGTGTGGGTGCGCATGTGCTGGTAGCGCCGCGCCCAGTCCAGCGCGCCGGTAACCTGGTCGCCGACGGCGGGCAACTGGCCGCCCTCCAGCTCGTGCCAGACCTCGCCGCCCTGGCGAGCGGTCTTGACCACACGCCAGGTGGCCCCGCCTGCCGCCGCGCGCAGCGTCCCCGCGTCGCAGGGCTGGCCGCCGCCGCCCGAATAGAAGGCGGTGCGGTCCAGCGCCGCCATCTGTCCCTGCACGGCGGTCACCGTCGCGGGAAACTCGCGCAGATAGCTATCGGTCATGTATAGTAGGTCGGTCACGGCGCCTCTCCTGGAAACAAAAAAGCCCTCGTCCACCCTGGGACGAGAGCCTGACATACAACTCCCGTGGTACCACCCAAATTGGCGCATAGCGCCCGCTCATGAGGTACGCACTCATACCTCCGTGGGGGATAACGGCCCACGACGCCGGCCAAGCCTACTGGGGGAACACCCTTTTGGGTTGGCAACTCCGGAAGGATTTTCGGCGGATTCGCTGCGCCCGGTTCGCACCTTTCCCAGGCTCTCTGAGCAACGGCAGCCGCCTACTCGTTTCCATCATCGTCTTTGGACGATATTATGCCACCGTTTGGCCGCTTTGTCAAGCCCAGCAGCACACGAAATCCTGGGCAGCACCGCCATTTGACAGCTCTATCCAGGCCACCTATCATGGGCTGGTACAGCCGCCCATGCCGGAGGAGCCATGTCCATCTCGCCCGACCCAGTTCCCG
>JAAYEA010000322.1 GCA_012689325.1 Chloroflexota bacterium | reverse complement strand
GCGCCGCCAGGGAATAGGTCACGTCGGGCGAGGGACACTTTTTGTAGAGCGCCGTCCACCCCACCACCGGGTTCTCCTGGCCGGTCTCCACGCGGAGGCCCAGGCGCTCCCCCGCCACCGGGATGATCGCCAGGTTGGTAAGCCCCGCATCGGTGGTGCGCACGACGTTGCCCCGCTCCACGGTGTAGCTCCCCGGGCCCACGCCCTCCTCCGAAGGCGACTCGACCACCGGCGCCAGATGGAAAATCTGCTCCACTTGGTGTGGCCCGGAGCCGACGATCCAGTCGCTGAGGACGGCGTATTCGCCCTTGATGAACAGGATGGCGCGCCGGTGCTGCAGCGACTGGTCCACGCTGGCCAGCTCGGCCTCGCGCCGGTCGCCCTGGTAGAGGCCGCTCAGCCGCAGGGCGTAGCCCTCCTTGAACCACCCGGCGGCGTAATCGAACCCCGCGCTGGTGATCCAGGTGGTGTCCGGGTCGGGCCGGGGCTCGGGCCGCGGCAACAGGCGGCGATTCTGCCCCTTGCCGTCGATCATCACGCTGCTATGTCCCCGGCTGGAGCGCCAATAGGGCTCCCATTCGTCCTGCTTGTACTGATAGATGCTGGGATCGTTGATCAGCGTGCGGCCCCCGGCGTGGAAGACCAGGTTGAGCTTGTCCTCGTGCTGATGGTTGGAGCCATAGTAGCCGGCGTCGAAGAGGAGGTACATGGCCTGAGGATCCCAGCTCTCGCGCATGACATAGTAGCCGGCGTAGGGAAAGGCGAAGGAGGTCTCGGCGGGTGGCCGGCCCTCGGCGCGAGCGGTGCTGATGTAGCGAAAATCCTCTCGCTCCGGGAAGAGCGCCGCCGATAGCCGCGAGTTCTGCGCCGCCGAAAGGATGCTCGGGCCGCAATCGTTCACCGTGGGCAGCGTCAGGTCGGGCTTGGCCATATAGACGTACATGTCCAGCATCCGCTGGTAATCGCGCTCGAAGGTCGGCGTCAGCGTCACGCCCAGCAGCCTGGCGAGGTGATAGACGACGCCGATGCCGTTCACGGGAAAGCCGTGATAGGCCGTAGAACACTCGGACTGAAAACCGTCGGGGAGAAAGCACTCGCGGTTGATCCACTCCATCCGCCGCAGGGCGCACTGCATAAAGCGCGCCGACTCGCGGAACTCGGGGAAAAGGAGCGCCGTGGCCGCCAGGCCACCGGTCTCCACCTGGAACCAGTTGTTCGCCCCGCTGGCCTGGTGGACCTGCAGGTAACGCCCGTGCTCCAGGTAGGACTTGGCCATCTCCCAGAGCATGCCCTCCCGAAAGATCGGGTGCTGGGCAGAGGTCAACAGGACGTAGGGCCACTGCTGCCCGCTGCGGGCGCCCACCTCCAGCGTGCGCCACTGGGTCAGCGGCTGCCAGCGGTTGAGCACGGGCGAAGTGTCGTACCAGGAGCGCCACAGCCGCACCAGGTGGCGCATGTACTTCTCGTCGCCGGTGCGGCGGTAGGCCAGGGCCAGCGCCTTGGAATGGAGATGGCCGTTGATCGAGACGTTGGACTCCAGATCGTCAAAGAGGATGGTGGTCCAGTCCACCTGCGGACCATAATCGTGGCGCACATACATGTGGGCGCGGAGGATCAGCACGTTGCGGCAGATGTCGTCCGCCTCGCCCAGGTCCGCGGCGGTGTCGCGCCCCGTCAGGAACGGCTCGGCGAAGGCCGTCAGCCGCCCCACGTGGTCGAGGTAGGCGGCCTTGGCGGCAACCCAGTCGCCCCGTTCCGCCGCGGCCTTGACCGCCTCCAGGCCCGGGTGATCGAGGTTCAGCGCCCGCCAAAAGCCCTCGTCATCGGCGCGCAGCCCGGTGGTGGGCAGCCCCGCCAGCGACCGGTTGCGCAGGTTGGTGCCCCATTCGAGCGTGTAATACTCGGCCCACTCGGGCAACACCGGCAGGTTCTTTTCCAGAGCGAGCTCGGTGGCGAACGCGATGGCCTCGCGCAGCAAGGGGCCGCGTTGCTCATCGCGCAGGGCGCGGACCTCGGCGGCGGCGCCCCGTCGGAGACTGGCCACCGCCTGGACGCCTGGCTCTTGCAGGCGGCTGGGCGTCGGCTCGATATAGCTCAGCAAACGGCACATGCCCGCGAGCCGCCAGGGTTCGGCGGCGGCAAAAGCGGGCAGGCAGAACCCTGCCAGGGTCAAAAAGGCCGCGCCCAGCGCCTTGACCAGCGGCTCGCGATGCACGTTGAAGCAATAGAGGTACTCGGCGTGCTCATAGATGGCAGCCAGCAGGTCGCGCCGCTCGCGGGCGGCCCACCCCGGCTCATCCAGCGCGGCCAGCAGCAACAGGCCGCGGATGGCGGTGGGGGTCAGGTCCCACGCTCCCGGCTCTTCAGGGATCAAATATGGCGCGGGATTGGCGCGGACAAAGGCCAGCAGGTCCTGGGGAGTGGCGCCGAGCGGCGCCTCGGAGTGGGGCGGCAGCTTGTGGATCAGGGGGACGAGCGCCGCTAGGCGGGCGGTCTGGCCGGGCTGGAGCTGGCCCAGCACCTGCTCCAACTCGCCGGCGGGCGGACGAAAGTAGCTCCGGTCCTGCATCATCGCAAACCTCGCTTTCTGATCGTCTGGGGATCTAGCTGGCGCCCGCCTCCGGCAGCAGCAGCGGAAGCGGCGCGCCGCTCTCGAACTGGCTGGCGTACAGGAATCGATAGATATCGTGGTAATAGATATGGGCCCGCTGCTTTTGGGGCAGCGAATCCACGAAATAGCCCTCGATCTGCTCCGCTTGCTCGGCGGTGAGGCCCGAGGCCACCTGATAGTCATAGTAATAGGTCAGGTCGCGGTCCCGCTGGCGGAGCAGGCGCGTCACGCCATAGTCGCCCGGCCGGGCCTCCACGTCCGAATGCCGCTCCAACAGGAAGGTGCCGGTGCAGACCGAGTGCAGGTCGCGGCGCGCGCCAAAGAGGAAATCGACGGTCTCTTGAGCGTCCTCCAGCGTCTCGCCGGGGAACCCAAAGAAGGCAAAGGTGTGGTTCCAGATGCCCGCGGCGGCCCCGTCGCGCAGCACGCGCCGGGCCACGTCGAGCGAGGTGCCCTTGTTCATGCGCGCCAGCATCCGGGCGGCCCCCGATTCCAGGCCATACATCAACATGCGGCAGCCCGCCTGGCGCATCTGCTGCAACGTCGCGGCGTCCAGGCTGCGCTCAAACCGAGCGGCGGCGGTCCAATTCAGCGTGGCGCCATCCTCGATGAGCAGCCGGGAGAGCTGCTTAAAGATCCGCGGCGAGACGGCCTCGTCGCAGAAAAAGAGGTGCTTGCTCCCCCACCGCTCCACCGCCTGGAGCATCTCGGCGCGGACCCGCTCCGCCGGTTTCTCCTCATAGTGGCGCGACTCGCCATGCCCCACGTTGCAAAAGGCGCAGCGGTGCCAATAGCAGCCGCGCGAGGCCGAGACCGGCAGCACCCGCTCTGGGGCCAGGTACTTGTCCAGGGGCAGGCCGTCGAAATCGGGGGGCGGCAGCTCCGCCACCGGCAGCGCCGGGGCCACTTCGTTGACCTGTACGGCGCCCGCCACGCGGTACATCAGGTTGGGCACCGTGGACAGGCTCTCCCTGGCATCCAGCGCCTCGATCAGCCGCAAGAGCGGCCTTTCGCCGGCATAGACGATGGCGCTATCGAACAACGCGAAGAGCTGCGGTACGCGCGGCAAGAGGTCGCGCCAGCAGGTGACCATCTTGCCGCCCACGGTGATATGCGCCTTGAGCCCCGCCTCGCGGAGCAGGTGAGCCAGGGTCAGCCCGGCCACCACCTGCTGCGCCGAGGTGAGCGAGATGCCCACCAGGTCGGGCCGGGCGCGGACGATCTGCGGGACGGCGATGCGCTGGAGGATGTCGTAAAAGGGGTTGTACTCGCGGTCCTTGGCCGCCATCAACAGGGCGGCCGAAGCATCCACCGGGTAACCGCTCTCAAAGCCGGTGTAGCTCAGGCTGGAGGGGTGGTAGGGCAGCGAGGCCAGGTCGAGCGCCTGGTTCGCGGTGAGAAAGGCGTCCAGCCCGGCCTCCGCCTCGTAAAAGCGGGGGCTCCGCAGGACCTCTTTGGCGGTGTCCACCTTGGCGGCGATGGCGGGGCCTTCGGCCAGCGCCCAGGCGAACTGCTCGCGCAGGGCCTCGGGGATCTCGCCGCCGGCGCGGCGCGGCCCGCGCTGAAGCTGGCGCATGATGATGCCCAGATGCCGCCGCGAGAGGATCTCGTCATAGACCTCCACGTTGAGGTCGCGCTGCGCCACCTGGACCCCGCTGGCGCGCAAGTATGCCGTCAGGGACGGCAGCGCCAGGTGCGGCATGATGGGATGCCAGCTCGGCGGGAAGACCAGGAGGGCTTTCATTGGCGCGGTGGGTCTCTTAACCCACCGTCGCGGTGACCAGCAGCATCAGCGCGCCGAAGAGCACCTCAGCGCCGGCGATCTTGAGAAAGCGCTTGTACAGGTCACCCCGGTCCACGCCCTTGCCCAAATAGTCCTCGACGATAATGATCGCGACGAGCCAGATAATCCCCATGATCAGCAGGCTAAAACGGTCCACAGCCCGCAGCACCCACTGGTTGGCGAAGGTCAGGATATATGCAACGTTGATCGCTCCCCGAGCGACCAGCAGGCACCACAGCCCCAAGAGGATCGTGATCGCCCATAGCACATACTGCATCACCGTCAGAAAGCTCTTCTTTAGGACAGTCGACCGATTACTTGCCACGTTACCTCTCCTCAACTGCACTCGATATGGGCGGCGCACACCCCGAGGCGCTGCCTCTAGCCAGGGCCGCCGGCCCGCTTATCCGTATCCCAACCCAGTCCATTATACCATGATCGGCGCAAGGGCGAAAAAACGGGGCGCCGCGCGGCGCCCCGCTCTTCTCAGGTCATCGCCAGCCCTAGTAGGCCCGGGCAAAGATGGCGATCCGGCTCGTCTTTTGGCCGGTGAGGAAGCAGGCCCCCTCGCCCTCCGGCGCATCCAGCGGCAGGCAGCGCAAGGTGGCCTTGGTCTCCTCCTGGATGCGCGCCTCGTCCTCGCTGGTGCCCGCCCAGTGCACGCGCAGGAAACCGCCCTGCTCGTCCAGCACCCGCTTGAACTCGTCATAGGAGCTGACGCGGTGGGTATTGGCGTCGCGATAGGCGGTGGCCTGCGCCAGCAGGTTGGCCTGGATCTCGCGCAGCAGCTCTTGCACCCGCTCGACCACGCCATCCACCGGCACGCCAAAGAGCTTGCCCTCCTTGCCCACGCGGTCGCGGCGGGCCAGCACCACGGCATTCTGCTTCACGTCCCGCGGGCCGATCTCGACCCGGGCGGGCACGCCGCGCATCTCCCAGTCATTGAACTTGAAGCCAGGCGTCTGGTCCGCGCGGTCATCGAGCTTGACGCGAAGCCCCGCCCCCGCCAGCGTGGCCGTCACGCGATTGGCCAGCTCGAGCACGCCGGGGCGCTCGTCCTCGGTGCGCCAGATCGGCACAACGACCACCTGGATGGGGGCCATCACCGGCGGCAGGCGCAGCCCCTGGTCGTCGCCGTGGGCCATGATCACCGCGCCCACCATGCGCGTGCTGACGCCCCAACTGGTGGTGTGGCAGTATTGCATCTCGTTGTTGGGGTCCAGGAACTTGATATCGAAGGCCTTGGCGAAATTCGCGCCCAGGTAGTGGCTGGTCCCGGCCTGCAGCGCCCAGCCGTTGCCCATCATCGCCTCGATGGCATAGCTATTCACCGCGCCGGCAAACTTTTCCCGTTCGCTCTTGAGCCCCTTGATCACCGGGATAGCCGCGTCGTTGATGGCGAAATCGGCATAGACGTCCAGCATGCGCAGCGTTTCCTCGACGGCCTCCTCGGCGGTGGCGTGGGCGGTGTGCCCCTCCTGCCAGAGGAACTCCATGGTCCGCAAGAAGGGCCGCGTGCGAATCTCCCAGCGCACCACGTTAGCCCACTGGTTGATCAGCACCGGCAGGTCGCGGTAGGACTGGATCCAGCGCGAATAGGTGTGGCCGATGATGGTCTCCGAGGTGGGCCGCACCACCAGAGGCTCCTCCAGCTCTTTGCCGCCGCCGATGGTGACCACGGCCAGCTCGGGGGCAAAGCCCTCCACGTGCTCGGCTTCCTTTTGGATAAAGCTCATGGGGATAAAGAGCGGGAAATAGGCGTTCTCGTGGCCGGTGGCCTTGAAGCGCCGGTCCAGGCCGTCGCGCACCGCCTCCCAGAGCCGGTAGCCGTAGGGGCGGATGACCATGCAGCCGCGCACCGGCGAGTTCTCGGCCAGTTGGGCCTCGCGGATCACATCCAGGTACCAGGCCGAATAGTCCTCGGCCCGCGGGGTTATCTTGTCTGCCAACGTCAGCTCCTCAAAAGATGGGTTGCCCTATGCTACGCGAATCCGCGTTTGGGTCAAGAAAGCAGTTTTTTCAGCTCCTCGAACTGCTCGTCCTTCATGTTGAACCAGTTCTCCGGCTGCGGGAAGCGCTTGCTGGTCACGTCGGCGACGTAGGCCTTCAATCCGTTGACGATCACCTCGCCGGCGTTGCCATAGACCTTGGCCATCTTGGGCGTGAACTTGGGATACAAGCCAAACATGTCATGGAAGATCAGGAGCTGGCCGTGCGCGTGGGGCCCGGAGCCCAGGCTGATGATGGGCACGCCGGAGCGCTCGGTGATGAGCTGGCAGACGCGGTTGGGGACCATCTCGAGCAGGATGGCAAAGACGCCGGCGTCTTCCAGCGCCTTGGCGGCGTCCACGATCTGCTTGGCCTGGGCGGCGCTGCGCCCCTGCACGCGGAACCCGCCCAGCGCGGAGGCGCTCTGCGGCGTCAAGCCCAGGTGGCCCATCACGGGGATGCCCGAGCGAACGATGCCTTGCACCCGCTCCACCATCTCGAGCCCGCCCTCCAGCTTGACGCAATCGCAGGCGGCCTCGGCCATGAAACGCCCGGCGTTGCGGATGGCGCTCTCGGTGGAGGGCTGGTAGGTCATGTAGGGCATATCGCCGACGAGCCAGGCGTTGGGGCTGCCGCGGCGCACCGCCTGCGCGTGGGGGATCATCATCTCCATGGTCACGGGCAGGGTGCTATCGTACCCCAGCACGGTCATGCCCAGGCTATCGCCCACCAGCAGGATATCCACCTGCGCCTGCTCCATAAAGGTGGCGGTGGGATAGTCGTAGCAAGTGAGCATAGAGATCATCTCGCCCTTTGACATCTTTTGGTAAAGGTCGCCCAGGGAGACCTTTTTCCTCGCGGTTTCTGCGCACATGTCGGTTGTTTTCTCCTTTTCGGTGATGAGGTTGGATCAGCTCGATCCATGCAAATGAACGGCCGGGATGATAGCGAGGCCGCGTTCGGTGAGCGCGCGAGCCGTGCGGTTCAGCGCCGCGTGCTTGTCCAGATAGCTCTGCAGCAGCGCGGGCATGGCGCCGCGGACCTCCAGCTCGCTTTTGGGCACGAAATAGTCCAGGATATCGGAAGGATAGGCGCGCTGTTGCTCATCCTCCGGATCGCCGCCCTCGTGCTTGGCCGAGATGTTGGGGATCTCGGGAGCCAGCGCCAGCAACTCGTCGCGGCGGCAATATGGCTGCCGGACGATGTGCCGCCAGGTCTCAGTAATGTGGTGCTCAAAGCGCACCAGCTCCTCGAAGCCCAGGTCGCGCCGCAACTGGGCGCAGAGGCCGATGGTCTCCGCGTTCACCGAGTTGGCGAAATTAAAGCCGACCAGCGGCGTCGTGCCATCGGGGCGGGCAAAAAGCTTGGCGGTGAGCAAGGTCCACAGCACCGAATAGGGGTTATCGTTGCCCATAAAGACCGATATCTTGAAGGCGTTGTTGATCCCCAGCTTGAAGAGCAGATAGCCCAGCAGCACCGTGCCCGGGTTGACGTTGAGCACCTGCTCGATGCCATAGGTGGTATAGTAGTAGAGGTACTCGTCCAGCCACTTGAGCGCGTAATCGTTGGGCTGGCCCACGCCGCCGAAATAGCCGCAGAGGGTGTCGGCGCCGCCCAGGTGGATGTTGGCGCCATCGGAGCCCTTGGTGTCCAGCGTCTCCACATAGCTGGCCCCCACGATCTGCATGGCGGCGGCAAAGGCCGCCAGGTCGCCCTGGTCCCCCTCCTGCTCCTTCATCTTGCGCACGCGGATAAAGCGCCCCGGCATCAGCTCCTCGTTAGCAATAGCCTGCCGCGCCTCGGCGATGAGCCAGGGAAAATACTGGCAGGCGCTGATCTCCAGGGTCACGGCGAAGCGGGGATCGAAAACGACCTCCTCCGCGCGGGGGCCAAGGACGCGCCGCTGGTACTCGCGCAAGGGGATAAACGCGCCGCGGTCGCGCTCCTGGCGCAGCCACTCCAGGTCGCGCAGATAGGGCGAGCCCAGGGCCTCCAGGCGCGCCCACAAGGCGGGCAACTGCCGGGCCAGTTCCGCCTTCCGGTTGATCTCTTCCGGGGTGCCATGCCGGGCCACCACCTCGAGAAAATCCTGGATCAGCCGGTTATCGGGGTCCAGCAACACCTGGTTGACCTCGGCGAGGCGCCCCGGCGTGATCCGCAGCCTGGCGCGGAGATCATCAGCCATTGATGCCTCCTATGCGACTTTGTGCGAACTCTTTGCCCCGAGTGTCCTGCGCGCCTGGCGCGGCCCGCTC
>JAAYEA010000321.1 GCA_012689325.1 Chloroflexota bacterium | reverse complement strand
GTGATCGGCTCGTTGCTCTGGTACTGGCCGTTGGCGGCGTGGCTATAGGTCGCCATGATGATCTCGGCGCTGGGCGCCACCTCGATCTGCCGCGTCTGGGTGGAGGGGTTGCTGATGAAAAACGGGTTGGGCGGTTGGCACTCCTCCAGCGGGCCGGAGCACTCGCCATGCAGGCGTCGCATATAGGCCGCCTCCACGTCGGTGAGCCATTCCACCTCGTCAAAGATCAGGGTGCGCTTGCCGCCCTTTTCTTGCACGCCGCGGACATAGCCGATGATCCGGTTGGGGGCCTGGGCGGCGGCGGTGCGGATGAGCGACTCGTTCGAGACGTTCCAGCCAATGAGGTACGGTTCCCAGGCGGAGATCTCTTCCTTGCTCCGCCTGCCCGGGTCGAAGGTCAACTCGCCCTGAACCTGCAGAGAGGCCCCGGCGGCCAGCCGCCGCCGCACCTCCTGCCGGGTCTCTTGCTCGGGCAGCAGGGCGCGCCGCAGCTCGCGGACCAGCAGCGGCTCCACCCAAGCGACGTAGGTCGGCTCCTTGGCGCCGTTGTACAACGTGACCGTATAAGACAGACGCTGGTAGGCGGGGTCAGCGGCCTGGCCGATCGCCGAGACCGTCCCCGAGATGCTCAACCCTGGCTCGACCAGGCGAGGCGCTCGGGCGCCCGCACAGGCCGCCCCAACCACCAGCATCGCCAGGCAGATCAACACACGAGCCCACGCAGAGCGCATCAACACTCCTCGAGTATAGCGATAGACAGCGCGGGTGTCCCCGTGCCGCGCTGTTCCTGCCATTATAGCCGCGCCTCTGACCCAAGGCATCGGCCCCACGTGGAACATCACTAATCCAAAAGGATGATTTTCGCTCAGAACCCGCGCCGCTCGAAACCACAGGGCGGCCTGGGTCGTATAAGGGGCGAGTTGAGCGCCCGAGAGGAGGGTATGCATGTCTGCCATCGTCCAGGTTCAGCAGTTGGCCAAGCGGTACATGCCAGGAGATGTCCTGGCGGTGAAGGGGGTCTCCTTCGAGATCCAGGAGGGCGAGATATTCAGCTTGCTGGGCCCCAACGGCGCCGGCAAGACCACCACCATCTCGATGCTCAGCGGCCTGCTTGCTCCCACCGGCGGCGAGGCCGCCATTGGCGGGCGTTCGATCCTCCGCGAGCCCCTGGCGGTCAAGAGCATCATCGGCGTGGTCCCGCAAGAGATCGCGCTATATGACGCCCTCAGCGCCCGCGAGAACCTCCTCTTCTGGGGGCGCATGCACGGCATGTCGGGCAAGCCGCTGCAGGCGCGGGTGGACGAGGTGCTGGAGCAGATCGGCCTGCGCGACCGCGCCGGGGATCGGATCCGCACCTATTCGGGCGGCATGAAGCGGCGCGTCAACATCGGCGTGGGGCTGTTGCACCGCCCGCGCCTGGTGTTCATGGACGAGCCAACCGTGGGCATCGATCCGCAGAGCCGTCGCAACATCCTGGACATGGTCAAGGAGCTGAACCGCCAGGGCATGACCGTGCTCTATACCACCCACTATATGGAAGAGGCGCAAGAGCTTTCCGACCGCGTGGGCATCATGGACCACGGCGAGCTGATCGCCCTGGGGACGCAGCGCGAGCTGACCCAGATGGTGGGCGAGCACGAGGCGCTCCGCCTGCACCTCAACGAGGGGGATTCGGCCGACAAGGTGGCCGAGGCCGTGGCGACGGTGCCCGGCGTGCTGCAAGCCTCCGCGACCGACCACCAAGTCGTGGCCACGGTGGCGGAAGCCGACGAGATGCTGGCCGCGGTCATCACCCGGGCCAGCGAAGCCGGCGCGCGCATCCGGACCGTGGACATCGAGGAGCCCAACCTGGAGACGGTGTTCCTGCACCTCACCGGGCGGGCCTTGCGGGACTAGGGGGCACGCCATGCGCAAGATCCTGAACATCGCCTGGAAAGACCTCATCTCTGCCTTTCGCGAGCCCGGCGTGGTGATCATGATGCTGGTGACGCCCTTCGCCCTGACGCTGGTGATGGGCTTTGCCTTTGGCGCCTTTGGCGGGGGCAACGCCGGCCCCGCCGGCATCCCCATGACCATCGTCAACCACGACGCGGGCGAGTTCGGCCAGCGTCTGGTGAGGATGCTCGAGGCCGATGGCCTGGCCGACCTGTTGGTCGTGACGGTGCTCTCTGACGACGCCGCCGCGCGGGCCGCCGTGGACGCGGACCAATCCGCCGCGGCCGTGATCGTCCCTGCGGATTTCAGCGAGGCCGTCGTGCCCGCCGGGCTGAGCCAGGGCGACACCTCGGGCTTGCAGGGCGCCCAGCCGGTCACCATCGAGTTATACGCCAATCCCACCCGTCCTGTGAGCGCCGGCGTGGTGCGGACCGTGGCGGAACGCTTCATCGACGTCGCCTCGGCCCAGCGCAGCGCCGGCCTGGTGGTGGTCGGCCAGATCGTCGGCAATCGGCTGGCCGATCCCCAGGCAATGGCGCAACAGGGCGCGGCCATCGGCCACCGCGTCGGCGACCAGGTCGCCTCCACCAGCCTGGTGCGCGTCGTCGGCGAATCGGACGCCGCGGGGCAAAGCAACTTTGACTGGCTAGGCTACATGGCCCCCAGCATGGCCATCCTCTTTCTGATGTTCACCGTGAGCGCCGGAGGACGGACCATCCTGCTGGAGCGGGACCTGGGGACGCTGCCGCGGATGCTCACCACGCCCACCGGCGCCGCGCAGGTGCTAGGCGGCAAGGTGCTCGGCACGTACCTCACCGGCCTGGCGCAGATGATCATCCTGTTTGTGGCCTCCACCCTCCTGTTGGGCGTCCATTGGGGCGCGCCCGCGCCGGTGGCGGCGCTGCTCCTGTCCTTGGTGGCCGCGGGAACTGGCTGGGGCATGCTCATCGCCGCCTACTCCAAGACCACCGGGCAGGCCAATGCCGTGGGCACGGCCCTCTCGCTCACCTTTGGCGCGCTGGCGGGCAACTTTGTCGTGCGCGACCTGCTGCCCGACGTCCTGAAGAAGGCCAGCCTGATCACGCCCAACGCCTGGGGCCTGGATGGGTTCAAGGCCCTCGCCGCCGGAGGGACGCTGGCTGATGTGGCGCTGCCCATCGCCGCGCTGTGGGGCATGGCCGCCATCACCTTTGCCCTGGCCGTGGTGGCCTTCCGCCGCCAGGCTGCCCAATAAGGAGCACGCCATGCGCAAGATACTCGCTATCGCCTGGAACGACATCGTCATCGAGTTCTCCGATCGCGCCACCCTGATCTTTTTCCTGGTGCTGCCGGTCATCTTTACCGCGGTGGTGGGCGTGGGGCTGCGGAGCGCGTACACCGCCCCCGACCCCAACGCCGACAACCGCTATCCGGTGCCCGTGGTGGATGAGGACCGCAGCGCGCTCTCGGCCCAGTTCGTCGAGCTCCTCTCCAACTCGGCGGTGATGCGCCCCGTCGCTTACGAGCGCGAGGAAGCCGCCCGCGTCTATGAGGAGGACAACCTGGCCGGGTTGCTGGTGATCCCCAGCGGCTTCGGGGAGCGGCTGCTGGCCGGCGAGGCGGCTGACCTGGCGCTGCGGCAGCCGTCCAACGATACCCGCGCGCTGGCCGTGGGCGAGGCGATCAGCGCGGCGGGCAGCCGCCTGAGCACCGCGGCGCTCATCGCCCAGTCCTCGGTCGCCGAGGCCGAGCGCCTTCGTCCCTTTGCCGATGCGGCGGCCCGCGCGGCGTATTTCCAGCAAGGGTACCAGATGGCCCTGGAATTCCTGGAGCAGCCCCCCGCGACCGTCGAGGTGACCCGCTCCGCGCAAGCCCAGGTCGTGACCGATCTGGGCAGCAGCATGGACCAGGCCTCCGCCGGGCAACTGGTCACCTGGGTGCTGATCACCCTGGTGGGCGCGGCCGAGTTGTTCGTCAACGAGCGGCTGGGCGGCACGCTGCGCCGCCTGCTGGTGACGCCCACCCGCAAGGCCACCGTGCTCACCGGCAAGATCGGCGGGCGGCTGGCCATGGGCCTGGTGCAGATGCTCCTGCTGGTGGTGATCGGGGCGACGGTCTTTGGGGTGAACTGGGGCCGCTCGGTGCCCGCGCTGGCCATCATGCTGCTGGCTTTTGGGCTGGCGGCGGTGGCGTTGGGCACGCTGGTGGGCACCATC
The DNA here is from genome assembly GCA_012689325.1 of Chloroflexota bacterium. GTDB lineage: Bacteria > Chloroflexota > Anaerolineae > JAAYEA01 > JAAYEA01 > JAAYEA01. Next base: position 14,286 of record JAAYEA010000321.1, on the reverse strand, counting down.
GCCAAGACCCGCGGGCAGGCCAGTGGGCTGACGACCATGATCTCCATGGTCGGAGCGGCGCTGGGCGGGGCCTGGTGGCCGCTGGAGATCACGCCTCCCGCCTATCAGACGGCGGTCAAGGCGCTGCCCACCACCTGGGCGATGACCGGCCTCAAGGATGTCATCGTGGCGGGGCAGGGGGTCAGCGGCATCCTGCCTGAGGCCGGCATCCTGCTCGGCTTTGCCGCGCTCTTTCTGGCCCTCGGCATCTGGCGCTTCAGGTACGAATAGGAACGATAGCGCTCGCGATACACGAAAAAGGAGGGGGCCAAGAGAGGCCCCCTCTTTTTGTGATCACGCCATCTAGCGGCCCAGGTTGAGACTCCGCACCTGGTCACCCGTCAGCCGCACCTCCGCGGCGCTCAGGCTGTCGTCCAACTGGGCCAGGCTCTTGCAGCCGACGATGGGCACGGTGACAAAGGGCTGCGAGAGCAGGTACCCCAGCGCGATCTGGGTGAGGGTCCACCCCGTCTCGGCGGCGAGCCGCTGCGCGGCGGCTAGCCGGGCGTGGTTGTCCGCCGTGTCATAGGCTGGGCGCGCCCTGGCGCCGCCCGCGGCGGCTTTCTGCAGCCAGCCCCCCGCCTGCGACGAGTAGGGGATCGCCGCCAGGCCGGTCTCGCGGTGATAGCGCCAGAGCGCCTGATCCATCGGCACCATCGTCTTGTCCGAGAGGGCCGCCGGTTCGGGCGCGGCCAGGCTCCACATCATCTGGTCGCCGACGAACCCCGCCAGCCCGTGCGCCTTGGCGTAGGCTTGCGCCTCGACGATCCGCGCGGCGCGCCAGTTGGAGCAGCCGTAATAGCGGATCTTGCCCGCCGCCGTAAAGCCGTGCAGCATCTCGATCACCTCGCCCGCCGGGCGCGCGGGGTCGTCCCGGTGCAGCCAGTAGAGGTCGATGCGCTCCACGCCCAGGCGGCGCAGGCTCCCCTCCAGGTCGCTGGCGACCTCCTTCGGCGAAAGGCGTGGGACGTGCATGGTCTTGAGGTTGGGATGACCGCCTTTGGTCGCCAGCACCACCCGCTCGCGGTGGCCGCGCGACTTGAGCCAGCGCCCGATGGTCTTTTCGCTGACGCTCTCCTCGATGGGCAGCCAGTTGGCATAGACCTGCGCGGTGTCCAGGAAATTGCCGCCCCGCTCCAGGTAGGCGTCCAACAGCGCGAAAGACGCCTCGGCGTCCACGCCGCTGCCCAGGTTGGCCGTCCCCAGGCAGATCGCAGACACCGCCAGGTCGGTGTTCGGGATGGCGACGAGCCTCATCGCCGTGCCAAGCCAGCCAACAGGCCGCCGACGCCCAAGAGCACCAGGATGATCGGCCCCAACAACCCCCAGTCCAGGCCGAACAGGAAGGTCAGAGCCACCAGCAGCAGGATCAGGCCGCCCACTGCCGGACGGGTGACCCCCGAGGTGATCTGCCCGTCGCTGCCTTGAAAAGCCTGCCACGCGCGGTACAGCGCGCCGATGGCTGGGATCAGGATAAAGACCGCCCACCAGTTATTGAACTGCCAACCGGCGGCGTTGCTGAACAGCAGGTACAGGCCAACCGCGATCAGCACCACTCCGGCTAGCCAGGGGCTACGGCCGCGGCCGCGATGCTCGCGCTGAGGCTCCTGCCCTTCTACAGGAGTGTTCTCTGCCACGTCCGTTCTCCTCTCTTCTGCCCTCCAACCAACGGCCAACAATCACTGCTCCGGAAACGTGCAGCGCCAGACTGTGCGCCGCGAGGCCACCCAGATCGCGCCATCTCCGGCCAGCGAGACCGCCTTGGATGTCTCCTCCACTGTGGTGTTGACATAGTACTTGCGCCAGACATCACCCTGGCCGTCACGACCGGGCGTAAAACGGTAGACCACTGGCTGGGCATCCGACACCGCCAGCCAGAGCGTCCCATCGGGCGCCAGTGCGATCTCGTACACCGAGCTCCCGTCAAACTCGCCGCCTGTGGAGTATCTGCCGTACGAGATCCACGTTCCGCTGCCCGGGTCGAGGCGGTGCAGTCCGTCATTGCACCCAAGCCATGTTGTTCCATCTGGCGCCACCTGGATTTCGTTGCAACTCAGTCCTTCCACAGCCCTGCCAACCGACCTTACGCCTGAGCCGTCCGGCGGCCCCAGGCGCGAGAGACCGCCGAACAGGGTGGAGGCCCAGATGCTCCCATCCGGGCCCGCCGCAATGCTCATCACAGAGCCCTCGCCCAGGCCATCCTCGGCGGTATAGTTCCTCCAGGTGTCGGTGTCGGGATCCAGCCGCGAGACGCCCTGCTGAGTGGCAAACCAGACTGCGCCCGACGGGTCGAGCGCAATGTCGGTCACCCTGCCGCCAACCAGTCCTGTACCCGGTTCCACCCGCCGTATTTCGTAGCCATCGTACCGATGGGCGCCCGAGTCAGACGCGACCCAAAGCGTTCCATTCGGTCCCAGGGTTATGCCCTTCACATACGAGCCGAACTGGGCAAAGCGGATCGCGGAGGGTTCCCGCCTCAGGTCAATGCGATAGATGCCATCCCCGTACGTGCTGGCCATGGCCGCACCATCGGGCATCACCTGTACGTCGGTGAGGTCTACGTGGCGCACCGTCGACTCGGCGGAGAATACAGCCTCGCACCAAAGGTCCGGCGGGCGAGGCGTCGCCGTGGGAGCCCCGGCCACATAAGTTAGGCCGAACAGAGAGTCAGTCTCTTGGTCAGGGTCCTTCACGCGCGCAGCGGTGGTTAGCCGGTACCCCTCCGGGACCTCAGGGTATACCTCAAAGCTGACGTCGGGGCAGCCCGACAAGAACACATCGAACCTGTATTCGCCTTGCCAGTTCACCGGCTGGGCACCGTGGAGGTACCCCAGGTTCACCTCCTCGGCATGCACGACGACTCCAGGCATGGGCACCTCGTCCTCGTCACGGACGCCGTCGGCATCCATGTCTAGCCAGACGACAACTTGGTGGTTCCAGCCGCAATCTCTGGCGATGAAACACCTGGTCGCAGCAACGAACACGGTCAGCACCACCGCCACAAGCACGACGGCGATGAACCATCCTCCGGAACAGCCTCGTCGTCCCTCCATCCTCCGACCTCCCGCGATTCGCGATCAGCGATTCGCGCCCAGCGATAAGCGATTCGCGCCTACCCCGATATCCTCAACCGATCCTTCCCATCCGTCAGCCAGTCCAGGTCGAAGCGGGCCAGGGTCAGCGTCTCGTAGAGCCCTTCTTTCCCTCGCTCATAGAGGCAGCAGATCGTCAAATCGCGCGTCACGCAGAGGTCGGAGTAGGCCGAGAGCCCCTCGTGCAGCACCTTGCCGTCGTTCCAGCTCACGCACTCGTCATAGCTCAGGCGCACGGTCAGCCGCTCGCGAGCAGTGGTGCTAGCCGGGTTGGCAAAGAGCACCCGATTGCGGTCGTGGTTGACCTCATCGGTCAGGCGGCAGATGCTGGCCTGGCAGATCGGCTCCACCAGCTTTTCGTCCCAGCCGCCCTCGCCAAAGGTGTCGCCGTGGTCGCGGCTCCAGGCATAGGCCCGGCGCTTGGTGCTGCCCACATAGTTGCGGCAGTTGAGGTAAAGCGAGCCGTCCACCGTCTCCACCACCGCGGCCTCGTTCGTCCCCGCCTGGGCGATGCCGCCGATGTGCCAGGTCGCGCCGTGGTCATCGCTATAGATGACGTGGCCGTGCCCGGCCCGGGCATAGAACTCGCGGATGGCGTGGAAATGCCCATCCACCAGCGCGTTGCTGGTCCCCAGCACATAGTCACAGGGGATCACCAGGCGGCCGTTCTGCAACTGGACGCCGTGGCCGGGCCCGGTGGCGTACCAGGTCCAGAGGTCTTGCTTCACATACTTGGTGATCTCCCGCGGCGGGGCCCAGCTCGCGCCATCATCGGCGGAATAGGTGAGCCAGACGGTGCGCGCGGCCTTGCCGGCGATGATGAGCGCCTCGGGGCCATCGGCGCGATTCTGCGTGAAGGGCAGCCAGATGATACCCGTGGAGCGGTCCACCACCGGCGCGGGGTTGCCCGCGGTGTGCGGGCCCGCCTCGGCGACCAGTTGGATCGGCCCCCAGGTCTTGCCGTGGTCGTGGCTGCGCCGCAACAGGAGTCGGATCTGGCCCGTGTCGTGAGAATCGTGGACCCGCCCCTCGCAAAAGGCCAATAGCGTCCCTTTGGTGGTCACCGCGAGGGCCGGGATGCGGAAGGTATGGTAGCCTTCGGTCCCGCTCGTGAACAGCGCTTGCTCTTCGAACATACGTCTCCCCCTTTGCAGATTCGCTACGTTCGGCGGCTCGTGGCCGACAGGCGCGCAGCCCCGTTGCCGCGCGCTTCTATCCGTTATGTCACCTGTTCCTGCGCCGCTTCGATGAAGGCCAGCATGTTCTCCAGCGGCACGTCTCCTTCCACGCTGTGGGCCGGGGAGAGGATGTAGCCCCCCTCCCGCCCCGCCGCGAGGAGCCGCAGGGTTTCCGCGCGCACCTCGGCCGGCGTGCCGTAGGGCAGCGTCCGCTGGGTGGAGAGGCCACCATGGAAAGCCAGCCGCCCTCGGTAGCGCGGCAGCAGCGCATAGACGTCCATCACCTCCGGCTGGAAGGGGTTGAAGCAGTTCAGCCCGATCCCCACCAGATCGTCAAAGAGCTCGTCCACCTTGCCGCAAGAGTGGATCATCACGAACCGCCCCTGGCTGTGGACATAGCCGTACATCCGCTTGAGCGGCGGATAGATGAACTCGCGCCAGAGCCGCGGCCCCATCTGCAGGCCGCGCTGCTGCCCCCAATCGTCGCCGAAATAGATGGCGTCGATGTCATAGGTCAGCGCCCGCTGCACCTGCGCGATGTTCCAATCGGCGATGGTCTCGAACAGCTCGTGGACAAAGGCGGGGTGCTCGACGAAATCCATCAGCAGGTTGGCCATCCCGCGCAGCGTCCAGGCCCGCTCGTAGAGGGAGAAACCCACCTGGTAGACGCGGAAGCGGTCGCCATAGCGGGCGATCTTGGCGGGGATATCGGCGAAATAGCGGTCCTCCACCGGATCGGGGAAGGCATAGCCGCGCAGCGTCGGCTCGGACAGTTGGTACTCGGCCACGTTGCCAATGTCCTTGTCGATGCTGCGGTCCCAGATCACGCCGAAATGGTCGCGCACGTGGTCGTTGCCCAGATCGGTCATGAAGCCAACCCCGGCGCCCAGGCTCAGCAGGTGGTTGCCCAGCACGCTCTCGAGCGCGACGGCGCCATAGTGCTCCTGGAGCTTGGCTCGCGCCTCCACGGTAAAGCCAAAGGACCAAGGGACGTACGGGGGCCGCGCCCCTTCCAACACCTGCCGAACCACCTCGCGTCTGGTCATGCCCATCTCCTCGCTTTCGAGGCCAGTATAGCGCACCTTGCCCGCGCAGGCAAGCCTAGTGCATGCCACATCATTCCCTCTTGCGCGGATCGCGCATCTTGAGCCCGCCAACCACGCCGACCAGCGCCATCAGCCCGCCGACCGCCCGCAACATCGTCTCCAGGCCCAGGAACTCGGACATCCCGCCGCCCGCCACCGAGCCGGCGATGCCGCCCAGGCTGGAGGCCGTGCCTTGCAGGCCCGCCATCCGCCCGCGCTGCCTGCGCAAGCCCATTTCGGTGGCGTAAAGCATCGCCGCCGCCGAGTAGCACGAATAGGCCACCGAGCGCACGAGCTGCATGGGGATCAGCAGCGAAAGGCCGCTGGCGAAGGTATAGCCCACAAAGAGCAGGCCCATCCCCGCGATGCCAAAGCCTATCACCCGCTTGCTGCCCCAGCGGTCGCTCAGGTAGCCCGCTAGCACCATGGCCCCCGTCTCGCCGATGGCGGCGATGCCCCACAGCCGCGTCACCACGGTCATGGAGAGGCCCTTCCCCACCATGTACACCGGCCAGAAGGAGAATGCGGAGGCCTCGGCGAAGAACCAGGCAAAGACCACCGCCAGGAAGGGCAGCACCCACAATAGCTTGGCCCAGGTGATCTTGCCCTCGTCGGGGGCGGGCTGGCTCGCCGCCTCGACGGCGGAGGGTGCGTGGGCCGATGCTGGCGCCTCCTTCAGGAAACAGGTCAGGACGAAGCCGATCGCCACAAAGCAGCCGCCCACCAGGAAGGGGGCGGCCGTGCTGTAACGGTCGGCCAGGCTGCCGCCAAAGAGCGCCGCGATGCCAAAGGCCAGCGACCCCAGCCCGCGGTGCAGGCCCATCAGGCGGCCGCGATTGGCCTGCCCCTCCAGCATGTCGCCGATGAGCGCCAGGCTCCCCACGCTGTAGGCCGAGGTTCCAAACGCCGCCACGCCCTGAATCCAGGAGAGCGGTTGCCAACTGCCTGCCAGTCCCACCGCCCAGGTCGTCAGCGCCGAGACGGCCATGCCGATCATCAGCAACGGCTTGCGGCGCATCAGCAGGTCGGACCCACCGCCCCACAGGTATTGCAGCCCCAGCACCACGATCCGCCCCACCGTGCCGATCAGCCCGATCTGCAGCAGGGTGGCCCCCAGGTCTTGCGCCCGCAGCGAGAAAAGCGGCCGGCTGATGCCCGTGGAGGCAAAGTTCATGAACGTGATCGCTGTGAGCAAAAGGTAGGGCTTGCTCCGCCACCAGATGAACCGGCCCGACTGCGCTTCGCTCACTAGTCCTCCATGCTCCCGGGCAAGGGGCCCGCCTTTTCCAGTGGGAAGAGGCTAAAAAGCGCCCCGCCCATCATCCGAATCGCCGACGCCACCATCAGCGCGCCAGCGATGCCGATCACCTCGGATAGCGCCACGCCGATCAGCGGGCCCAGGAAACCCGTGACGTTGATCGCCGTGGTGTACAAGCTCATGTAGCTCGTCCGCCGCTCCGGCGGGCAGACGTTGATGGACGTGTTGAAAAAGGTCAGGTTCGTCGCCGGGGTGACCAGGCTCATGAGCGCGATGATCGCCACCACCGTGTTCAAGTCCTGCGAGAGCGCCACCCCCAACGGGTAGAGCGCGATGACCGGCGCCATCCAGCGCATCACCCGCAGATCGCCGTAGCGATTCACGATCCGGGGCCAGAACCAATAGCCGATGAGAATCGCCACATTCCCCACCGACAGCCGAAAGCCCAGCCAGGCGTCGCTGGCGCCCAGCACGCGCACGAAATAGATGATATAGAGCGGCTGCGCCAGGCTCATCCCCAGGTTATACACCACGCGGATGGCCGTGTAGCGAAAAAAGACCGGGTTCTCCGCCACCACGCGCCGGAGCGAGAAGCGCTGCTTGGTTGCCGGCGCCCGTTGCACCGAGGCGCTGGCCCCCTCGGGGAGCCGCAGCCGGAAGAGCATCGCCACGCTGATCATCCCCGTCACAAAGGCCAGGCCGTAGGCGATCTGGTAGCCATAGGGAAAGACCACTTTGTCCAGCATCTCGCCGACCAGCGGGACGGCCACCACCAGCAAGGCGGCGTCCATGATCCGCCGCTGGGCCAGCACCTCCACCCGCCTGCGCCCGGGGAGCAGGTCGGCATAGAAGGCGTTCCACCCGGCGTGGTTGGGGGCCAGAAACAGCTCGCGCAGCAGAAAGAGCGCCACAAAGGCCTCGGCCCGCCGCTCCTGCACGAAAAAGGGCATCAGCGCGATGGGGAGGTAGAGGACCCGCTGCAAAAAGATGCTCCACACCACCCAGGCCTTGCGGCTGCCGCGCCACTCCATCAGCCGCGCCGCGGGCAGCGTCAGCAAGATGGTCATCAGCGCCGGGCCGGAGGTGAGCAGCCCCACCAACGAATTCGAGCCGCCCAGGCGCACCACATAGGCGCTATTGAACGAGACCGCCGCGCCGAGGATGGCGGTCCAGAACATCTCGGCCACCAGGAGCCAGGCGTTGCGGTCCTCCACCTGCTCAGCGGGCGGGGGGACCAGACCGCGTCGAAACCCCTGCCAGGCTCGCCGGGGCGCGCGCCGCCAATCGAGACGCGCCGGGGACAGACGGCTCCAGTCCGGCAGGCGTGGGCCAGGGCGGGCGGTCTTGGGGGCTTGGTCAGGCTCGGGACTGGCGATGGTGCTTACCTCGTCGCGTTATTGGAGGACGCCGTGCAGTATAAGCCACCCCAGTCCAGGCGGCAAGTGCGGCGCGGGGGTATACCGCCTATTGCTGATCGCAGATCGCGTATCGCGCCTCGCGGCGCGTAGCGTAGCCCGCTCCCGTCCTTCGATAAGCGATAGGCGATTAGCGATTAGCCATGCACCCCCGCGCCAGCCAGAGCGCCCCCGGCGGCAGGACGGTGGCCGCCATCGCCAGCGCGCGAAACCCGTCGATGGAGAAGTGATCAAGCCCCCACCCAAACCAGACAAAGTGGTAAAGCAAATAGCTCAGCAAGCCCAGGGCGGAGAAAAGCGCCGCGCGCCCCAGCCGCTCCCGGTCCCAGCTGGCAGCCGCCAGCCCCACCAGCCAGATGAGATACCAGGGCTGGAACCAGGCGCAACCGAAAGCCAAGTAGAAAAAGATGAGGCCGTAGCTCGCCTCCGTCAGCTCGGCGCGCCGGACGCGGACAGCTCGCGCCAGGGCATAGGCCGCCGTCGCCCCCAGGGCCAGCCCTTGCGCCAGCGCCATCGCCCGCGCGGGCTCGAGCCACCGCTCCAAGGCCAGCCGCGCCACCAGCGGCCAGGAGGTGGTAAAGAGCTGCAGCCGGAACCCCGCCCACGCCCCTTGCCCCTCCGCCCAAAAGGGAGCCCATCCCAGCGCCAGCGCCCCGCCAAAGAGCAGCGCTGCCACCGCCAGGTAGGCCAGCCGCCGCCAGAGGGAGCGGGGCTGCTCCCGGAGCCCGGCGGCTATGATCAGCGGGAAGAGCAGCCCGCCCCAGAACTTGGTCAGCACCGCGCCCGCCAGAGGCAGCATCGCCGCCAGCATCCGGCCTCGCAGCGCCAGCCACACCGCCAGCAGCATCCCGGCGAGCATGATGTTGTCGTTGTGCCCGTTGGCGAGCGTCTCCACCAGCACCAGCGGGTTCCAGGCGTAAAAGAGCACCCCCGCTGCCACGCGGTCGGGGCGCGTCTCCCGCAGGCACAGCGCAATCAGCAGGATATCCAGCCAGTGGAAAGCCAGCGCCACGCCCTTGAAGGCCAGCAGGTTGGCCAACAAGCCCTTGCCAGCCAGTCGCGAGACCGCCCCGGCCAGCGCCGTCCAGAGGGGGCCATAGGCAGAGGTGGTATCGGACCAGGGCGCGTAATCCACCCAGGGCTCGCCAGCCAGCTCCACGCCGGTCACCACGTAGGGGTTCAGCTCGTACTGCCCAAGCACCTTGCCGATGACGGCATAGTCGAAGAGGTCCGCGGCGCCCCAGGGGTAGCTGAAAAAGAGGGTGGCAGAGAAAAGGAGCGCAAAGACGAGGATAACTCCCAGGCGCGCGCCAGATCGCGAGGCGATCCGCAGCGCGAGGCCGTAACAGGCCAAGCACACGACGGCGGCCGCCGTGTACAGCAGGCCGCCTCGCACGCCATGATCCAGGAGCTTGCCCAGGTCCAGGAGCGGGGTGCGATAGTAGCGCAGCAGGGGAAACGCCCAGGTGCCGCCAAGATAGGCGAGAAACGCCACGACGCCCAGCGCGGCCAGTCGGGCCGACGGGGCGTCGCGCCACCACAAAGTCTTTTTACCAGAGGCCGTGGCCGCTTCGCCCCCTCCCCAGCCAGCAACAACGTCAGCGGACACGGCCCATCCTTGAGCTAGAGCACCACCACCGAGTTATCGCCGCCAAAGACGTTGGGCTCGTACTTGTCGGCGTCCCAGTCATTGTGCCACTGTGTGCCATTCACCAGGTAGCGGAAACGATACTCCCGTCCGGCGGGCAGATCCAGAGCGATGCTCCAGACCTCAGAACTGCGGTCCCAAGTCATGGGATTGGCAGTCTTGCTCCAGTTGTTGAACTCGCCCACCAGATGCACCGTTTCGGCCCAAATGGATGGCGGGAGCGTAAAGATGACCTTGGCGTAGCCCTCAGTTTCGGAAGGCATCTTTTTGATCATGAATCCCCCCCGCGCGCGACCGACGGTCTGTCCTCGTCGCCAGACCGCGCGCTGCGTGATAGTGGAGCGACTCCTGCCTCGCGGCGCCGGAGGTGTCCCCCAAATGGATCGTCCCTCAGCGAATGCGGGACGGCATAATGCGACTTGGCTACGCCTTGGGCGTTTTGCCCGGATTCAACTTGGCGAACTTGGCCAGCAGTTCTTCACGCGTCTCTTCGCGATCTGGATCAGGAACGGGCGCGCCTTCCGGGCAGACGTCGGCGCACTGCTGCGTCCCGAAGAAACCCACGCACTCGGTGCACTTGTCCGGGTCGATAATGTACAGGTCGTCGCCCTCGGAAATCGCTTCGTTCGGGCACTCGTATTCGCAGGAGCCACACATGATACAGGCATCGGTGATCTTGAAGGCCATTGGGGGTGTACCTCCATCCTTCGCAGTGATGATTGGCTGTCCAGACGCGGATATAGTAATACGCTCTCGGGCTGATGTCAAATCATGGGCCGATTGACAAATCGGGGAAAAGGCTTACCATGGGGGCCAAACCACGCCCAAAGCCATGAAGGAGCAGTCAGGTGTTCAGAAAAGCGAAGCAACTGGTCATTACCGGCGGCAAGATCGAGACCATCTTGGGGGCCAACACCAGCTTTGAGGGGCACCTGAAGACCGACGGCAACCTGCGCATCGATGGCGCCTATGATGGGGTGATCGAGGGCGTAGGCAACATCGTGGTGGGCGAGACGGCCAGGATCGCCGCCGAGATCCGGGCGCATACCATCCAGGTGTGGGGTCAGGTCACCGGCAAGATCGTGGCCGCCGAGCGGCTCGAGATATTGCATACCGGCCGCGTCCTGGCCGATATCGAGGTCAAGTCGCTGCTCATCGACGATGGCGGGATCTTTCGCGGCGCCTGCATCATCCACGGCGCGCGCCCCGAGGACGAGCCCCCCGCCGAGGAGGCCCCTTCCGTCCCTGAGGGGTAATTCCCGCGATTGTGTAGCGCAAGCCTCCGGCTTGCGTCCCCCCCAAGCCAGGTGGTCAAGCTACATGGGCCGGCGATGGATCACCCGCCGCAGACCCGAGAGTCTTTCGAGACGGTGCGATACGCGATCCGCGATATGCGATCAGTGATCAGCGCTTAGCGCCCCCTGCACATAGGCCACCGCCTCGCGCAGCGCCCGCCCGGCCTGGGTTGCGGACCAGGCCCGCAGCGCCACCGGGCTCAGCTCCAGCGTCACCAGCCCCTCATACCCGTCGCGCGCCAGCGCCTGCACCAGCGCCGCCAGGGGCAGCACCCCTCGCCCGGGGATTTGATGGTGCTTGATCAGGCTGTGCAGCCCCGGCCGGTCCAACCACCTCGGCACCTCCACCAGGTCGCTCAGATGCACGTTCGCCAGCCGCTGCCGGAAAAGGCCATAGGCATGCAGGATATCCTGCGAGAGCGAAGCCACGTGCACCGTGTCCAGCACGATCCCCGCGCCCATCCGCTCAGCGAACCGCCCCAGGTTATCCATATCGAACAACTCGAAAGCGCGCTCCGTGGTGTGAAATAGCCCCGGCGTCTCCACGGCGATCTGCAGGCCATCGCGCGCCAGACCCGACGCCAGCGCCTCGCGGAAGGCCCGCCCCCGCTCGTCACGCTCCATATCCCGCGCCTGCGGGACGTGCAGCACGACCAAGGGAGAGGGCTCCAGGGCCGCGGCATAGGCCGTCAGCCGCTCGATATTGCGGGGGATCTGCCGCCAGCCGGGCAGCGGCAGGATGGGGCCGTGCAGGCTGCTGATGGACACGCCCGCGTCCTCGGCCAGGCGCTGCACCTCGGCCGGGCCGCGGCGGATCGCCTCGGGGCCCAGCACCAACTCGACGCAGTCGAGGCCAGCTTCGTGGGCCAGGTGGAAGGAGCGTGCCAGAGGATAGCTGTAGGTGGAACCGGTGGAATAGCTCAGACGCAACGGGGATCAGCCTCCCAAAAAGGTAGCGCGGCGCAGCCGCCTCATGCCGGGTGAGCCAGCGCGGGGGCCGCTTGCTCGCCCTGCCGGTACAGCTTCTGCTCGCGAATATAGGCCGCGACCTCCTCCGGCACCTGGTAGCGGATCGGCCAGCCCATCTGCACGCGGCGGCGCAGCTCGCTGGACGACACCGACAGCTCGGGGGTCTCTAGCAGGATCAGCGCCTCCCGCAGGCCGGGGATGGCCTGCTCCAGCCCGGCGACATCCGGCGCATAGCCCGGCCGGTTCGCCACCACCAGTCGGCAGAGCCGGACGATCTCTTCGGGCGCCCGCCAATGGGGCATGGTGACCAGCGAATCCTGGCCCATGATGAAATAGATCCCCGCCCCCGCGGGCAGCTCTTGCCGCAAGAGCCGCAGCGTGTCCACCGTATAGGAGGGCCCGGGGCGTTCCAGGTCGATGCGGTTGATCTCAAAGGCAGGATTGCCGGCGATGGCCAACGCCAGCATGCGGCAGCGATGCCGCGCCTCGGCGGTCTGCCGGCCGATCTTGAGCGGCGATGTTTGCGCCGGGATAAAGAGGACGCGCTCCAGCGCCAGCCGCGCGCGCGCCTCCTCGGCGATCACCAGATGCCCATTGTGGATGGGGTCAAAGGTCCCCCCCAGCACGCCGATGCGCGGCGGCTCGCCGACTGCTCCATCTGCTACGCCCATTCCAGCTCGATATCTCCGACATAGACGGTCTCGCCGACCTGGATGCCTGCCGCCTCCAGCGCCTGGTAGATGCCCATGCGCTTCATGATGGCCTGGAAGCGCCCCACCGCCTCATAGCTCTCCCACACCATCCGGGCGGCGGCGTGCTCGATCTTTTCTCCGCTGACGCGGAAGCCATCGTGTTCCCTGGTGATGGTGTATTCCGGCGCATCCACCGGCGCGGGCCGGAAGACCTTGACCGGCGCCTCCGCCACCGGCTCGGGCGGCAGGTTATCCAGCATCTGGACCACGCGCCAGAGCACCTCGCGGGTCCCCTCGCCGGTCACGGCCGAGATGGCCAGCGCCTCCAACCCGCGCGCCTGCAACTGGGCCTGCACGGCGGGCCATTGTTCCCTGGCCTCGGTCAGGTCCATCTTGTTATAGACGACCACCTGGGCCTTGCGCGCCAGCTTGGGGTTGAATAGCTCCAGCTCGGCATTGATCTGGTCCATGTCCTGCACGGGGTGCGCGGAAGACCCGTCGAGCAGGTGGATCAGCACCCGGGTCCGCTCCACATGGCGCAAGAACTCGTGCCCCAGCCCGGCGCCATCATGGGCGCCCTCGATCAGCCCAGGCACATCCGCGACCACAAAGCTGCGATCGTCCAGGTTCACGACGCCCAGGTTGGGTTCCAATGTCGTAAAGGGATAGTCAGCGATCCTGGGCCGGGCCGCCGAGATAGCCGCCAGCAGCGTGGATTTGCCCGCGTTGGGCAAGCCGACGATGCCCACGTCGGCGATGAGCTTGAGCTCCAGCCGCAGCCACATGGACTCGCCGGGCTCGCCCTTGGTGGCCATGCGCGGAGCTTGGTTGGTGGAGGTGGCAAAGGTCGCATTGCCCCGCCCGCCGCGCCCGCCCCGAGCGACGGCCACGCGCTCCTGGTCCTTGGTGAGATCAGCGATCAGCTCGCCCGTATCGGCGTCATAGACGACGGTGCCCAGGGGGACCTCAATCAACAGGTCCTGACCATAACGCCCGTGCATGTTCTTCTTCCCGCCGTGGGCGCCGTCCTCGGCGGCCAGATGGGAGCGCTTCTTGAAGGCGACCAACGTGTTGTGGTGGGGCGTCGCCACCAGGTACACCGTCCCGCCATCGCCGCCGTTGCCGCCATCGGGCCCGCCCATGGCCACGTATTTCTCGCGGCGAAAGCTGATGGTGCCATTGCCGCCCTTGCCCGCGCTAACGAATATCTTGGCCTGATCGAAAAACAAGGGTCTCCTCGCTCGCCCCGCGGGGCGCTAAATGCGCAAACGACTGTGCTGCTGGATGAAGCGCATCACCTGATCGTAGGTCAGCACCCCCACGAACTGGCCGTCGCCATCTGAAACCGGAAGCTGCTCGCGCTGCTCCGAGGTCATCCTGTTGAGCGCCATCCACAGGCTGTCCGCAGGCCGCACGTAGCCCACCTGCTCCAACGGCAAGGTCACGGCCCGAACCGTCACCATTGGCCAGCTCTCCTCGGGCACCTTCTTGATCAGCGGCACGCTCACCACGCCCTGGATGGCCCCGTCGACGACCACGGGGAAGCAGCGCAGCCCCAGGGGCAGGATATAGTTGCGCACCAGCGCCTCCAGCGTGATGTCCGGCGACAGGGGGT
>JAAYEA010000320.1 GCA_012689325.1 Chloroflexota bacterium | reverse complement strand
CTGGCAGCCTCGCGCCTGCAGCTCGGCCAGCAGCTCACCCGCCACCGAGTCCAAATCGCCGACGATCACGTCCGGCCAAAGCCCCAGGCGCCGGGCGTTGTGCGCCCCGCCATCGGCGGCGATGCACCAGGCGGCATCTCGCGCCTGCGCGCGCTCCCGGGCGCTGCCTTGCACCTCGCCGTTCAGTATCACCAGAGCTTTCATCTTGGCTCCCAATAAAAACAGCCGTCGGCAGGGATAAGCGACGGCTGATGCGGGTCAGGCCATGCTTCCCTGCGCTGGCATTATCCAGGTCAGGTTCAAAGGGTCGATGCTCACCGGCGCTGGCCGGGGCATCCTCTCAGCTTTTGGCGGCAGGTCATGCCGCCCGCTCCCCTAGCACGAGATATAAACTTGTCGGAACCCACTATAGCACAAGGCAGCGCGGTTGTCAAAAACCGGCCGGCGCGGCGCTATGACCAGTGCTGCTCCGGCCAGGGGCCCTCGGCCAGGCCCAACGCGCCGCGGAGCAGCCAAATCTGCCGCAGGTGCGACATGGCGTGGTAGATCGCGCGCATATAAAAGTCGGCGCGGCTCTTTTTGATGGAATGCGTCACAGTGCGAGCCGTCAGCGCTTCCTCGCTGAGGTTATCCAGCGTGGTCTGCGCGACCTTGCGGACCTGATGCAGCAACGCCATCATGGCTTCCCGGGTCGGGAAGGGGTCGCCTGGCTGTGGGCGGTCCTCCGGGGCGCACTTCCACAGGTCCCAGCGCCTCTCATAGGCCATGCAGCGCTCGCCGCCGGCGATCCCGTTGGCGCACTGGTCCAGGTTATCCAGGCAGTGCATCACGATCCAGGCGATATTGTTTTTGCCCGCCACGGGGAAATCCTGAAGCTGCTCATCGCTGAGGTCGTGGATCGCCTCTTCCAACGCGGTAAAGGCCTCGTCCAGGCCCACGGCGATGGCTCCGCGCAGGTCGATGTCGGCTGCCACCTTGCAGTCGTGCTTGCCGATCGCCATGCCGCTCTCCTTTCGCTGCTCCCCGCGCCCGCGTCGGCGGGATCATCTGGCGTGGGTCAGTGCTTTGGCGCGTTGGACCAGCGCATCGGCCTCTTCGATGGTGGAAGCGCCGGTGCAGATGCACAGCCCCTCGGGCCGCAGCGTCTCCATCACGCTCTCCAGCTCGCGCGGCTCGATGTGGATTTGCAGCCCCTTGCCCGCTGCCTGAATCCTTTTCAGGATGGGGAACCATTGGGCGATGGGGCCGCTGTTGGCGCCGGGGACCCACTGGATCGCGCCCAGCTTGTCGATGGCGAGCAAGGCGTCCAGATGCTTGAGCGCGCCGGGGCCGTCCAAGTGAAAGATGCTGCGGTCCAAATAGCTGATCTCAGCCAGCAGCTCGGGCAGGATGAATTTCTCTACCATCGCGGGCGAGATCATGCAGATAAAGTCGCAACTGACCGGGTACCATTTGCCGGGGTGCCAGAGGTTCATCCAGGTGCTGGCCCCGGCCGAGTACTGGCGGATCAGGTCGAGTTGCTCGGCATAGACGTCGAACCAGATCGACTCGACGCACTCCATGGCCATGAGCACCTCTTCCGGGTGATCGACCAGGTCCAGGGCCAGGGTCTGCGGGTCGCGCAGCGCGGCCACGGCATCGCCGCCGCCGTGGATGTCGGTAAAGCCGAGGATGGCCTTGCCCTGGAAACGCTCACCGCCGCGCTCCAGCATGAGCTGGGTCAGCTCCCACCAGCGGTTCTGGCGGTCGAACTGGACGCAGGGGAACTGCCACCATTCCTTGACAAAGGGCACGGACCAACTGGTGTTCTCGCCGAACTGGATCTCGCAGCCCAAATAGCCGGCGAACACGTCGGGGCCAAGGTTGGGCCAGTAGCAGGGGAAAGACTCCCCGGCGTAGTAGGTTCCTTCCAAGCGCGCCTCGGCGGCGTCCAGCACGTAATCCACGTCCGTCCAGCGACGCACGAGATCGTCGGGCGGCGTCACCACGCGCCGTCCGGGGCGGGGAGCCGTCACCTGTATCACCACGCGATCGATGATCTCGCGGTCCCACCAGGCCAACAGGCGTTGCTTGGCGGTCCCCCAATCTTCCTTATACGTCAGCATCTAGCCTCCACAACAAGGGTTTCAAAGGCACCATATAATAGCATAGGACAGGGGAATCGCCAATTGCTGGCCGCGCCCGTTGCACAAAAAGAGGGCTGCTCGCGAGCAGCCCTCTGGTCTCAGGTCCTGTGCTGTTATCTGGTTCCGCCAAAGGGGATGTACCAGGTTGGCGTCGGCGTGGCGGTGTCCGTCGGCGTGGCCGTGGCGCGCCGGGTGGGGGTGGGGGTCGGCGTGGCCGGGCCCAGGGCATAGACGACGGTCAGCTTGGGCCGATAGGCGGTCTGCCAGTACTCGGAGGCGTAATAGTTCCACTGCACCGAGACGCTTTCCGCCGAGCCTTTCAGGATGACGCCCTGGTTCTGTCCTTCGGCATTCACCCACTCTTGGGCCATCCGCGTCACCTTCAGGTCGTACCAGCGGCCCACGG
>JAAYEA010000319.1 GCA_012689325.1 Chloroflexota bacterium | reverse complement strand
GCGGCCAGCTCGCCATTGACATAAACGCGGCAATGGACGGGGAGGTTGATGCCCATCTCCAGGGGCGATCCGGCGGTGGGGATCCCCTCCACCGCCTCGGGGTAGCGGACGATCCCACGGAGCCAGGTTTCGCCGGAGGCGGTGGACCAGCCGCGCGGCGTGGTGACCTCCTCCCAGTCGCTCACATCGCCAGAGATGGCGCGCTGCGGGTCCACGGTCCCCGCGGGGCCGTGCCAGAAGCGCCACTGGCGCAGCAGGTTGGGCTGGCCGAGCGCCTGCAGCGCCTCCTCCAGCTTGGCCGTGGCCTCAGACAGGATCGGCAGCAGGTCGTTCTTGGTGGTAGCCATGGGCGATTATCCTCCCTCGGGGAGCTACACCGCAGAGACGCAGAGGACGCAGAGAGAGGAATTGATCATGATATCTCTGCGCTCTCTGCGCCTCTGCGGTGGATTGGTCCTACCCTAGCGCTTTGCGGGTGGCTTCGACCACCTGCGAGAGCACCAGGTAGGTGTCGATATAGCGGTGGTAGCGCCCCTCGGTGCGGCGCAGGAAATCAGCGGCCTGGTCCAGCGCCTTCATCGCCCGCTCCTTATCGCCGGCGCGATGGGCGCGGTGGGCGGCGGCCATGTAGGCCAGCAGCCGGGCATGGTAGGCGAGGATGTCGAGCGAGCGGCGGTGGACCTCGTTCTGGGTCAGCTCTTGCCGGGCGCTCAGGGACGCCGAGGCGTCGGCGATGAACTGCTCGAGCTCGGCCAGCCGGGCGTCGTCCGCGTCCAGCAGCGGCAGCGCGCGGGCGTGGGCCGTCTCGGCCACCTGCAGGAGCGACTCTAGCCGATCCAGGTAGCCATCCACCCAGGCGGCGCTGTCGCCATAGGCGGCCTCCAGGTAGCTGCGGCGCAGCGCCTCCCAGGAGACGCTGGGGTTCCAGAGCGCCTCGGCCAGGGCGGCCATGGCCAGGCCCGAGGGGTAAAAGTTGCGGAAGGGCTGGCAACTGACGATGCCATCCAGCCCGGCGGCCTTGAGCCCTTGCAGGTCCTCCCAAAAGACCCGCGCCACCACCGTGTCGGTCATCTGCCGCCAGACGGCCCACATCAGGTGATAGTCAAAGTCAAAGCTATCGCCCTGGAAGACCTTGCGCCAGGCGGCCAGGCTCTCGGCATAGGCGCGGTTGGTGATGGGCGCGACGGTCTGGTTCACCGGCGGGCGCGGCGCCAGCCCCTCCTCGGCGCAGGCGTCGCTAAAGAGGTCGTGGCCGTAGCAGCGGCGGATGGGCGCGAACATCATGATGGCGTTGCCGTAGCGGTCGTCCATGATTACCTGCTCCGGCGGCCACCAGAGCTCGAAATAGCAGAGAAAGACGAAACGCTTGCCCGGGGCGCGCTGCTGGAGCGCGACGGAGAGGGCGTTGACGAGCTTGGCGTACCAGTCGGCGATGGAGAGCGTGCGGCAGTCGTCGCATTCGCACTTGTTGTTCATGGCGTCGGAGAGCCAGACGTGCACCACGTCCACCTCGGGGTGGGCGCTGGAATAGCGCGCGATCTCTTCCACGAACGCGTCAAAGGCCGGCTGGAAGGAGTAGCAGAGCTCGGTATTGATGGGCATATCGCGGAAGAGCTTGCGGGCGCCGCCGGTCTCGGCCACCCAGCGCTGGCGGTCGGCGGGGACCGGCTCGTCGGTGGTGACCCAGCCAGAGCGAGGCAGCCCCAGCGTCAGCGCCGTCCAGCCGTGGCCCACCTGGTGCAGCACCAGGCCGCGGGTCTTGAGCGAGGCGATCACCTCCAGGTCCAGGGCGCGGGCCTCGGCCTCGCTGACGTCGTGGTCCTTGCGCTCGGGGTTGTAGCGCTTGCCGTACCAGAGCTGATAGAAATACTGGCTGTTGAAGAACTGCAGGAAGAGGGTGTTCATCCGCCGCTTGGCGCACCAGTCCACCATCCCCAGCGCGTGATCCAGCGAGGGGGCGCCCTCGATGCAGAGGCCGCGGTGGCGATAGGCGGCTAGTTCGCGGATGGGCGACTCGGGCGCGTCCAGCTCCTTGAAGCGGGGGATCACTTCGCCATCGGGGCCGGGGCGGACGTAGCGGACGCCCTGGCTCTCCAGGTAGGCATAGACGCCAAAGAGGACGCTGCGGGCGTTGCGCCCGGCGATAGCGACCCCGCCCTCGGCGCCCCAGATCGCATAGCCGTCATCCAGCAGCGAGGGGGTCAGCTCGGCGCCCGGCGGCTGGGGCAGCCAGTCGCACAGGCCCAGCCAGATCGTGCCCGGCGCGGGCTCCACGGCGTAGGCCCCTTGGGCTCTCCAATCGGTGCCGGTGATCTTGGCGCCATAGCGCGCCAGCTCGCGCGCCGCAAAATCGAGCGTCTTGTCGGTGGCTGCGTCGCTGGTCTTGAGCCAGCGGACCTCTGATAGCCTCATCTTGGCCTCCTCACCTGCCGTGCAGGCGTTCTCGTGCTCAACGGGGGTATTATACCGCATCGCGCCAGATGGTGCAATCGGGAGAGGGGCGGGCCGGGCTTACACTCGCGGTCTAGCGCGCCATTTCTGATGCGAGGCCGGTCATCCGCAGGCTTGCCTCCCAGACCTGGCGGCCCGTCTGGCGATCCAGGGCGTGGGCCGCCGGCTTTTCGCCGATGGTGAGGTAGAAGAAGCGGCCGCTGATCTCGGCCATCTCGGGGGCGGCGGCGAGGTAATAGAGCGCCTCGCCCGAGATGGCGGGGTCCTTGAGGGTCGGGCCGATCACGTGGCGCGAGTACCAGCGGTACAGGGGGCCGTTGTTGTTGCCGATGTTCGTTTTGACGTCTCCGGGGTGCATGGCGTTGATGGTGACGCCGGAGCCCCGCAGGCGATCGGCGAACTCCCAGGTGGTCAGGAGCTGGGCCGTCTTGGAGGCGCCATAGCCGGCATAGCCGTTGTAGCGGCGGCGCTCCCAGTTCAGGTCATCCAGGTGCACGCCATGAAAACGGTGGCCCTCCGAGTTGACCTGGATGATCCGCGCCGGCGCGCTGGCCTGGAGGCGCTCAAGCAGCAGATGGGTCAGCAGGAACGGCGCGAGGTGGTTGACGCAGAAAACCGTCTCGAACCCTTCGCGGGTGGCCGTGCGGCCGGTGCAAAAGAGCCCGGCGGAGTTGATCAGCACGTCGAGACGAGCATAGTTGCGCAGCAGCGTGTCGGCTGCCTCCCGCACCTGGCGGAGGTCGGCAAAGTCCGCCTGGACGATGTCCACCGGGACCGGGTATTGGGCCAGAAGCTGCTCGCGGACAGCCTGGGCCTTGTCCAGATTGCGGGCGAGCAAGACGAGATGCGCGCCGCCGCGGGCCAGCCGCTGGACGGCCGCCAGCCCCACGCCCGACGTGGCGCCCGAGACGACGCACACCTGGCCCGCCAGGGAGGCGCCGGTGGTCTTTTGCGCCGCCCGGCTGTTCTGCAGAAACACCAGTTCGTCTGGTAGCGCGAGCTTCATCTGGTTTTCTCCCTCTACCCGAAGCGTTTGCGCATGAAGCGGCGATACGGCCCCTTAAAGTAGGGGATGCCGTTAAAGATGTCGCCCCACAGGTCGTAATAGTCGCGCTGCTCGAGGATCCGGCCGTCCGGGTGCAACACGAGCTTGGTGGCGCCATAGACCGGGGTGCTGGGGAACTTGTCGAAGGCCATGGTCATGGTCCACTCCATCAGGATGGTATCCCCGCTCTGGGCGATGGCGTGGATGTCCATCTGCAGCGATTTACAGCGCTGGGTCAGCCGCGCGCAGAGCGCCGTGAACTCGGCGATCCCCTCGATGCGCTGGATCGAGTCCTGGAAGACAATGTCCGGGTGGTAATAGGGCAGGATGTGGGACCAGTCCGGCTTGCCCTGGGCGTTGTACGTCCTGGACCAGAGCTCTTTGACGGTGGCCGTGTCCAGCGTGCGGAGCGGTTCGGGCTCTGCGCTGGCGGCCTCGACCTGGCTATTGGTGCGTTCCGGATCCATGGCACGCTCCCGTCGAAACAAGATGGGCGCAACTGGTGCGCCGGCCAGTCGTCTGCCTCCGCGGAACGATCCGCTGACCAGGGCTTGTGGCGGCGGAAGGGCGCCCCGTCCCTACTGGTCGTCAGCGCGGAGGAGTTCGGCCTGGCGGCGGTAGAGCTGGCTATACAGGCCGCCGCGCTGCATCAGCTCCTCGTGCTGGCCGACCTCGGCGATCTTGCCCCGCTCCACGGCGACGATCTTGTCGGCGTTGCGGATGGTGGAAAGACGGTGGGCGATCACCAGCGCCGTCCGGCCGCGCATCACGTTATCCAGCGCCTGCTGGATGAGGTACTCGGCCTCGGCGTCCACCGAGGAGGTGGCCTCGTCCAGGATGAGGATGCGCGGGTCCACCAGGATGGCCCGAGCCAGGGCGATGCGCTGCTTTTCGCCTCCGGAGAGCTTGACGCCCCGCTCGCCGACCTCGGTGCCATAGCCCAGCGGCAGCGCCGAGATGAAATCGTGGGCAAAGGCGGCCTTGGCGGCGGCGAGCATCTCGTCCTCGGTGGCGTCGGGGCGGCCGTAAAGCAGGTTGTCGCGGATCGTGCCGTTGAAGAGAAAGGTGTCTTGCAGCACCAGGCCGATCTGGCTGCGCAGCGATTGCAGCGTCACGCCGCGGATATCCTGCCCGTCGATGGTGATGCGGCCCTGCTGCGGATCCCAGAAGCGCAGCAGCAAGTTGGCAAGGCTGGTCTTGCCCGCGCCGCTGCGCCCCACCAGGGCCACCACCTCGCCGGGGGCGATCTCCAGGTTGACGTCGTGCAGCACCGTCTCGTCCTCGTAGGCAAAGGTGACGCCCTCGAAGCGGACCGCGCCCTTCAGGCGGGGCAGGGGCTGGGCCTCCGGCTCGTTCTGGATGGTGGGCTGGGTATCCAGGAGCTCCAGGATGCGCGACCCGGCGGCCAGGGCGTGCTGCACCGTGTTGTCCACCTCGGTGAGGCGGTTGAGCGGCTGGTAAAAGTTGGGGAGGTAGGCGACGAAGGCCAGCAGCCCGCCCAACGTCAGGGCGCCGCCGATGGCCCGATTGGCGCCGAAATAGAGGATGAGCGCCATGCCCACCGAGGAGAGAAAGCCCACCGCCGGCAAAAAGATGGAAAAGTACTGGATCGCCTTGATGTTCATCCGGTAATAGGCCTCGCTCTGCCGGGTGAAATGCCCGGCCTCGCGGATCTCCTGGACGAAGGCCTGGATCACGCGGATGCCGCTGATGCTATCGGCCAGCTCGGCGTTGATGTCACCCATGCGGTCGCGCGCCTGGCGGTAGATCGGGCGGATGTGCTGGTTGAAGTAGCGCAGGGCCACGGCGATGAAAGGCACCGGGATGCAGGCGATGAGCATCAGCCGCCAATCCATGCTGCCGAGGATGATGGCGGCGCCGAGGCCGCGCAGGGTGTCGATCAGCAGAAAGGGCACGGCGTGGGTGACAAAGCCCTCCAATACCTCCACGTCGCCGGTGATGCGCGTCATGATCTCGCCGGTCTGGCGGCGGTTAAAGTAATCCAGCGAGAGGCTCTGCAGGTGCTCGTACAGGCGGATGCGCAGGTCGCGGATGAAGCGCGCGCCCAGGATGTGGCGCACCAGGTTGGAGGCGACCTGCAGCACCTGGTTGGCGGCATAGATGACCACGAGCCCGAGGACGAGCCCCAGGAGAAGCTGCGCGTTCTTGGGCACCACCACATCGTCCACGAGGCGCTTCTGGTAAAGCGGGGGCAACAGGCCCAACGCGGTGGTGGCCACCGAAAGGGCGATGTTGGCGGCAACCCACCAGGCATAGGGCTTGATGAGGCTAAGCAGGCGTTTGAAGGTGTTCATGGGCGCTCCGTGCGGATGTGATGCGCCTGATTATGCGCGGATGCGGCGGCTTGTCAAGCAAGAGCCGCTCGAAGACGAGCGGGCGCTCGAAGACGAGCGGGCGCTCGAAGACGAGCGGGCGCTCGAAGACGAGCGGGCGCTCGAAGACGAGCGGG
>JAAYEA010000318.1 GCA_012689325.1 Chloroflexota bacterium | reverse complement strand
GTAAAAGTAGCCGTGGCCGTGTGGACCGGCGTGTAGGTGGCGGTGACGGGTGCGGCGGGTTGGATGGCCACGTCGACGCTGCCCGAGCCGGGGGCCATGACGCCATCGGCGTACATCCCCAGCAGCCAAAAGCTGTTGGTGGTCGGCGCGCAGGCGGCCAGCGCGGTAAAGCGCACGGTGACGACGATGCTCCCGCCGGTCGGGATATCGCCCAGGGGGACGGTGAGGTCGCCCCAGGTGATATGCCCCTGGCCGTCGTTGCTGCCGGGCGGCGTGGACGAGTGGAACGCGAGGCAGCTCGGGTCAAAGGTGTCGCGGGCGGAGGTGATGGTGGTGACGGGCGACTGGTAGACGTTGCGGAGGGTCACCTGGTAGGTCAGCAGGTCGCCGACGCGGGGCGCGGCGGGAGAGACCAGCGCCTTGGTCACGTCCAGCACCACCATCGCGGGGATGGTCTGCTGCCGGACGGGAAGCGCCGCCGAAGGGGGCGGGGCCCACAGGGCGGAGGCCGCGCCCATCACCAGGGCCGCGAGCAAGGACAGGGGCAGCCAGACCGGCCAGGCCGGCCGCGCCGATGTCTTTCGAGCCAGCATGCGTATCGCTTTCATGATCTAGGGGGGCAACCGGGAACAACCAACCAGAGCGCTGTGCTCCAGCGCCCTGGTTGGCGGATCGAGAAACGCGCGCGAGATGGCGCCAGGGCCAACGACGGCCTAGCTATTGGTTGGCGGCAACTGGGCGGTGGGCCAATAGGCCTCTTGCGGGGTGCAGCTAAAGGCGCCCTGGCCGCAGAGAAAGCCCGTGCCCTCATCGCAGAGAAAGAGATTGCCGGTGGTCGGAGCGCAGGAAAAGCTCGACCCGCAGGTGAACATCCCCTGCCAGCCGCACTCGTAGGCCCCGACGCATTGGAACGGGGCGTTGGCGGTGCAGAGCGGGTCATAGTCCTGCGTGTTGCTGATGGAGCCGCAACCGAGGACGCCTGCCCCAGACGCGCCCGCCAGCGAGCCTACCACCACATTGGCGATCTTGTCGATATCTTGCGGTTTCATCTTGCTCCTTTCCAGAGCGGACCGAGCGACCACACGCCACAAAAGAGATGCCTGGTTATTTATACCACAGAATCGTCGATTTGTCCAGTGGCAAATCACGGCTGGGCCACGAGGTCGCGGTAGGCCGCGCCGTATTCGGTCAGCGCGCCGCCGGCGTCATAGAGCCCGCCGTTGAACTCGCGGGCATTGTTGGCGATGAACCAGGCCCAATGCTGCACATAGCCCGTCTCGGCCAGCCAGGCCACCGTCTCGCGCATATAGTCCACGGTCTTGGACGGCGGGTCCACCGGGCGGCCGCAGCAGCCGGAGCCATAAAGGACGCCGAACTCGGTGAGAAAGAGCGGCTTGTCCGCCTCGCCGATCTCCATCATCCAGTGGCGAAAGCCGATGATGCGCCGCTTGAACTCGGCCACGTCGTAGGGGTCCAGCTCGGCTTCCAGCAGGTAGTTGTGGATGTTCCAGCCATCCGCCGGGGGATATTCGCCATAGAGCCGCTGGTACTCGGCGCGGAACTGGTCCAGCCAGCGCCAATCGGCGTTGGAGACCCCCGCCGGGATCACCTTGCAGCGGCGGTCCACCTTTTTGGCCCACCGGTACAGGTCATGGTAGAAGCGGGCATAGTCGGCGGGGGTGCGGTTGTCCTGGTTGACGTCGTTGGGCTCGTTGCCCGCGGCCAGCCAGGAGCCGGGGGCGGCGCGCAGGGCTTGCTCCAGCGCCTCGCCGAAAGGCTCCCAGCGCACCATCAAGAGCCGCGGGTGCCCGTCGAGGCTGGGCGTGTCATAGTGATAATCGTAATACCAGACCGGCCCCAGGCCGTCCAGTTGGGCCTGCAGCTCGGGCGTGTATTCGGCGCAGACGCCATAGCGCCCCAATTCCGGGCCCTTGGCGCACCCCGTCAGCGCCCAGGCCAAAGCCAGCGCCACGGCCAGGGCGGCGAGGGGCCTCGGGACGAGGGCCCTCGGGACGAGGGGCGCCGGGGCGCTGATCGCCGGGGCGCGGCGACCGCGGCGCATCTCAGGGCCCTCCCGGCGCGGCGATGACGATGAGGCGGTGGGTGTAGCCCCAGGGCGGCCAGCAGGTCACCAGGGTCAGGCGGTCGTCGTCGGTGGGGGCCAGGTAGCGGGCGTGGTCGAGCCGCTCGTCGAGGGAAGCGGCCAGCTCGGGCAAGAGGACCGTCTCGGCGACGCGGTAACGCAGGGCGCGCCCCTCCTCCAGCACCAGCCGCACCTCGTCGCCGAGGGCCAGCTCGGAAAGGCGGGCAAAGGCGGCGCCATCGCGGCCATGGGCGGCCAGCACGGCGTTCCCCGGCTCGCCCAGCGGCGCGCTATCGGCGTGGCGGCCCACCCGATCGGGCGGGGCCACCTCCCACTCGGCCACCACGCCGTCGTTGGTCTCCACGGCGCGCCAGGAGACCTCCACGATGCCGGCGCTGACGCCGATCTTGGGGATCTCGAGGCGGGGCGGCGGCGCGGCGAGTACGGTGGCGGTGGGCGTCGCACCGAGTACGGTGCTTGTCGCACCGAGTACGGTGGCGGTGGGTACACCGCTTGCACCGAGTACGGTGGCGGTGGGTACACCGCTTGCACCGAGTACGGTGGCGGTGGG
>JAAYEA010000317.1 GCA_012689325.1 Chloroflexota bacterium | reverse complement strand
GGACCTCGAACTCGCGGTACATCGCCGGGGAGATCATGCAGGAGAAATCACATTGCGGAATAGCGATGCGGCCCTTGGTGTACATGCCGTGCCGGTTGATGCTGCCATAGGTGGGAAAGTCCAGCAGTTCGCTGAGCGCATCCAGGATCTCGCCATGGGCGCGGGTGACCTGCGCCAGGGCGCGATGCACCTTGTCCGGCTGGGTCACCAAGTCCATGAGCAGGTTCTGCGCGCCGCGGATAGCGGAGAGGGCGTCAAGGCTCGCCACCAGGGTGGGCGCGGCGATCATCAGCTTGCCATCGCAGCCCGCCCGCAGCGCCTGGGCGAACTCGACGGTGCGCTGCCACCACTCACCGTTGGGCTGGAAACGGAGCTCTTGCTCATCCCAATCGCGCACAAAGGGCTCGGCCCAACCGTAGCCGTGGCCATCCTCGCGGAAATGGAGCTTGGCGCCCAAGAGGCCGGCGAAATGGTCGGCGGCGAACTCGAGGTAAAAGAAGGGGATCGCCTCGCCGATGAACTCGTGGGTTTCGCCATAGCGGAGCAACTGGTCCACCACCGGGCCATAGTTGCCATCGCGCCCAGCGGTGTACTCGGGCTTGTCCACCGGCTCCACGCCCGGCTTGGGGATCACCGCCGAGACCATGGGGCGCCGGTTTTCCCCGCGCCAAAAGCCTTCCCATTGCGCCTGCGCCTGCTCGAAATCCCGCTTGAACTCTAACTCCATCTCGCTCCTCCCGAATAAGTCATAGAGATGCTGCCGGCGTTGCCGCCGGCAGCCGGACCACTATACGCCTCGGGGGGGCGATCTGTCAAATGCGAGGCAAGCAGGGGGCGCCCGTCCAGGCGACGGCGCGCGCCATGCCGTCACAAGGGCCGGTGGCCCTCCGGGTGGCCGGTCAGGTCGCGGATCATGTCGCAGGTCTGCGCGAGCCGATCCGTCATGCTCCCGTTCAGCATATTGGTATCCCGGAAGACGAACTCGATGAAATACTCCCGCCCGATATCGAGGGTCTCTTGCAGGTGGCTCCGCAGGTGATCGAGGTCGAAGGGCTGGCCGCAGAGCTTCAGGGGGACCGGCTTGCGGCACCAGATCACATCCTGGCGGCAGGTCTCGGTGAGCTTGTGCTGATCGCACCACGGCGTGACGCTCACCTTGCGCAGGCCAGGCAGCCGCTGGAGGACGGGCATCAAGTTGTGCACCGGCTCGCAGCAGCCCCACTTGAGCAGCCTGAACTTGGCCGCAAGGCGGGTCAGGTGGGGCATCAGAAACTCGTCGAACATGGCGGCCGAGATGCCCGCGGACTCTTGCGACTCCAGGTAGCCGTAGCGGTCGGTGGACGCCACGCGGCTCCCCGCCGGAGCCGTCGTCTCGTCGGAAAAGAGTGAGCTGCCCGAGCAATACCCCTGGTTGCCGTCATGGTTCAGCGTCAGCAGGCCCTGGTCCTCCTCCCACCGCCCCAGGGCCAGGTTGTCCTCCGCCAGGAAAGCAAAGAGCCGATGCACGGCGTCGGGGTTCATGGCCATCTGCAGGTAGAGCTCCTGCATGCCCATGAGGTGCACCGCCTTGTTGGTGATGCCGTCGGAGTAGAGCGAACTGGGGCGGCCAACCACCACCGGCAGCAACCCCGCGAAGGCCTCTTGAGCCACCTGCGCCATGCGCTCGGTCTTGTGCCGATCCAGGGAGATCGTCCGATGCTTCAGCTTGCCCCAATCAGCGTCGATATCGTGGATGGGCCGGCTGGTTCGGTAGCCCAGCGTGCTGCCGCGGCCGTTATCCGCGCGGGTGATCTGGAGCTCGTCGCAGATGCTGGTCAGCGGCGTGTACCAATCGACCACAAAGCGATCGGGGATGATCCGGTCGTCATCGATCAACTCGTAGGCGACCAAGGCGTGCAAGAGCCGGGCCTCCAGGGCCTTGGCCTCCTCCGTCTCACACTCGAGCGGCGGAGTCACATCCTGGAAGAAGGCGCCATTATCTTCGATGTGAAACGGGATGGTCTTTTCCTGCAGGCGATTGTGGAGCCGCCACTTTTCCCGGCGCTGGGCCATCGGCTCCCCGCAGGCGTATTCCGCGTACCTGCACGCCAGGTTCCTAAGGCGAGCCCTCTCTTTGTCCGTCATCGTGCCTCTCCGTAAGGGTTTGTTTGCGGAGCAAGTGCGCCCAACGGCCGCCTCCTGCTCCAGGCTTGTCGGCCAGCTAGGAGGTCAGCTCCAGAAGGGTGCTAGTCTCCATGACCGCCAGATCGACCTTGTTCCGGACCGTCGTGGTGAAAACGACATAGCGGTCCTGGCTGCAAAAGCGCGGGTGCGGGTCGATATGATAGTTGCGCCCCGCATAGTTGTGCATCTCGGGGTTATAGACGATGTCCAGGAGCCGCCCCGTATCGCGGTTCAGGAAGTGGACGCCGGAGCGGCAGCCGCGATAGAACTTGGTGTTCGAATCGCCGATGATCAGCCGCCCATCATGGCTGCAATGGGAATGCCAGCAATGGTGCGGAAAGCCGATCACCTCGACCTCGCCCGTGGCGACGTGGACGCGCCAGGTCTCGTTTCCCCACACGCACCAGGCATGCTCGCCATCGTCATCCCACCATTCGTGGGAGACCCAGCGCGGCTCGCGCAGGATCGGGCGAGGCGCCTCGCCACGGCGGATGACCCACAGCCGGTTGGTGATGGGAAAGGTGAGGCCCGTGATCGGATCGCGGTGGATCTCCTCCGCAAAGAGGGTCACGTCCGGGTCGGTGGGGCTCATTTGGGCGTGGTTGTGGGTGCGGTCGAAGCGGTGCCAGTGGACAAAGGGGCTCCCGTCGATGGGCAGGGTCCCAAAGATGTGCCCCAGGCCGATGCCCGCATCGACGAAAAACTCGGCCTTGTCCGCCGAGCGGGTCAGGTGCGTTGCCAGCCGATGCACAGGGCGGCCGCCGATCAGCTCCGACGGCACGCTGTTCACCAGGGTCGCCGGCGCCTGGGGGTCCGGGGGCCGCGTCCAGATGCTATCGCCCACGCACCAATAGACATGGCCGTTCTCCGGCGCGACGAAGGGCGACTCCCCGGAAAACTGGGTGTCCGGGAAATGATGCACCTCCCAGGTTTCCAGGTCGATCACGGCCAGCGTCTTGACGAGCGACGGCGGATAGGCGCAGCAGAACCACAGATAGCGCCCGTCGGCGCTCATGCAGTCGTTGACGAAATAGAACCCCTTTTGCAGCGGGGCGATCTCTTTGGACAGTATCTGGAACGTGATGCCGCTCTGCGGGTCGGTCCAGGGCTGGAAAAGTCCGGAACTGGTCCAATCCATCATCTGCGTCTCTCCTTCTCTGGAGCGCCGGGCGCTTGGTCATCGCGAGGCCGGGATGGGGGCATTATACACGCTCGGGGCGGCGAGGCAAAGCGAGTGCCCGAGTACGCCCGTTAGGCGCCTCGGGCGGCGTCTCGCCGTCTGTCAGAACCGCGGCCCAATCCTGGTCAGTCCGTGGGCTCTGGTGCAGGTGGCACATATGCAAAAGCTCCCACTACCACTACTGGTAGCAGGAGCCTGCGCCTTGGGCACAATAGATTGTGATTTGTGAGCCGCAAAGGAATCGAACCTTTAACCGGCTGATTAAGAG
>JAAYEA010000038.1 GCA_012689325.1 Chloroflexota bacterium | reverse complement strand
GTGCAAGCAAGAGCTGCCGCTGTTGCGCGAGCTCAAGCCCGATCACTTTGTGGCGTGCCACCGCGCCGAGGAGCTGGCCCTGGCCGGCGTGGCCGAACAGGCCGCCGACGTCACCTATCGGTAGAGCGTGGCCTGAGGGAAGCACAAGCCGGACAGGAGGGTTCCTTCTCCTGTCCGGCTTTTCTGCGTCAAAACGCCGCGACCCTATTTGGTCACGAGCCGCGCCCGTATCCGCGCCTTGGCTTGCGCCGCCGCGGGCAGGCGGACGGTGAGCCGCTTGAGCGGCACAGGCTTGGCGTTGGCCTCGGACGCCTCCTGTAGCACCTCCAGCGCGAACTCGGCCCCCGCGGGCTCCTCGATGCGCAGCTCCAGGTCATGCTTCTGCCCCCTGAGCCGGGCCGTTGGGCCGGCGACGCTGGCCTCCAGCCAGGTGACCAGCGCCTCCTCCGCGGCCAGCCCCTCGCCCCGGAAGCGCAAGCTGTCCTCCAGCACCATCGTGCCCGCCTCGTCGCCCGCGGCGATCAGGACGAGGGAGCGCCGCAGCGAGTCCAGCTCCGGCACGGCATAGGCGCCGGCGATCTCCATCTCGATCCGCTTTTCGGGCCCCTGTGAGGAGACGGCCACGATCTGGCCGCGCCGCTCCGCCCCGGTGGCCTGCAATTCCCCGCCCACCGCCGGCACGCTGTGGCCGAACGAGTTGGCAAAGATGTTCTCGTAACGCTGCGCGCTGAAATAGCTGCGGCTGTAGAGCCCCGGGCCCGGATCGCAGAGAAAGGTCTCCCCGCCGGCGTGCAAGATCAGGGTGCCGACGTCGTTCTGGTTGTGGTTTTCGCCGTTGTGCCCCGCCTTGGCGGCCAGCACCACCAACGTCCCGTCCGGCGCCGTGGCGGCCAGCCGCGCCACGCCCACATCCTCGGACAGGTGGTCGGCGATCGCGACGGTCTCCGGCCGCGCGCCGTCCCACCAGAGCAGGTCGCGCCAGCTTCCAAAGCGGGCGGCGCGATCCGGCGCGGCCTCTTCCGGCCTGGCCAGCACGTTCACCAACGCGCTGACGCCGGTGCGCTCGGCCAGCCGCGTGATCAGGCCCGGCGAGAACTCGACCTCGGGGTGGCAATCGGCAAAGTTGGCATAATGTCCCGGCGAGAGCATCATGCGCAGGGGGTAGGTGGCGATATCCCGCATCCGCGGCAGGGCCAGGATGTCGACCTCGCCGCCGGTCTTGAGCCGGAGCATCTCGCTAAAGGGGATCAAGTGGGAGAGCCCGTAGGACCAATAGCCCACGCCCTCGTTGGAGCTGCCGCCCGCCTCGAAGCCTTTCGCCACAAAGATATCCAGCCCCGCCAGCACCAGCTCCAGCGCCCGGGCCAGCCGGTCGGGGTTGCTCTCCAGCAGCAGAAAAACGATCCCCATGCCGGCGTTGCAGACGCCGTTCCAGTTCATCTCGGCCCTGTACCAGCCATAGCGGTCATAGTGCGCCAGGTAGGGAGCCATCAGCCGCCGCTCGATCTCGTCGCGCGCGCGGGAGGCGACCTCCCCCTCGAGCTTGGCCTCCAGCGCCACGATCACCTCGGCCAGCGAGACCCCGGTCATCACCGCGCCCAGGTCGATCTCCACCCACTCGTGAGCGGGCATCACCCAGTTGGTCTCCTCGCAGATGCTCCAGATATAGTCCTGGAGGGTATCGAGGTACTCGTCCTTGCCCAGCAAGACCTGCAGCGCGGCCAGCCCCATCTTGGCGCGCTTTTGGAACAACGGGCCCTCATATCCCCGGCGCTCGCCGCGGCGGCGGAACTCGCGATAGAGGCTATAGGTGGTCTGGGGGATCTCGTTCAGCCCGGCAAGCTCGCGCTCCGCCGCCGCCAGCATCCGCTGCGCCATCGGGCGAGCGAGGGTCGCCGCCGGGTCTTGCGCCAGGGCGGCCAATTCGGGCATCAGGGACGCCACCGGCTCGGCGTCGGCCAGGATCGCCAGGATCTCTTGCTTGCTCATGCTGAGCAGCTCGTTATCTTGCATTTCTGCCCTCCTCCGAAAATAGACTCACGGCGTCATTCCGAGGTCCTCCGAGGAATCTCCCGCTGCGGTGGCGTGGAGACCCCTTCGGCGGACCTCGGGGTGACATGGCTGTGCATTTTCATCCGCAACGGTGAGCCGCGGCTC
>JAAYEA010000316.1 GCA_012689325.1 Chloroflexota bacterium | reverse complement strand
TGCCGGCGTCGCTCTGGGGCGAGCGTGCGCCCGTACAGAGTCTTATCTTTTCAGGAGAGTTTTCATGTACAGATACATCATCCGTCGCCTGCTGATGCTGCCGATCCTCTTGTTCGGCGTATCCATCCTCATCTTTGGCATGTTGCAGTTCCTGACGCCCTACGAGCGCGCCGCGCTCTACGTCTCGGATATTCCCAAGCGCGAGGGCGCCATCGACGACATTGTGGAAAAGTACGGCCTCAACGACCCCTTTTACGAGCAGTATGGCCGCTGGATCGGCAACGTGCTCAAGGGCGATCTCGGCTTTTCCAAGACCGGCAAGCAGCCCGTGGCCGAGCTGATCAAGACCTACTTTCCCGCCACGGCCGAGCTGGCGCTTTGGGCCGCCTTCCCGCTGATCTATATCGGCATCCAGCTCGGCATCCTCTCCGCCACCCACCAGAACTCGCTGCTGGATTGGTTCGTGCGCACCTTTGCCGTGATCGGCTGGTCGTTCCCCACCTTTGTCTTTGGCCTGCTGATGCTGATGATCTTTTACGCCAAGCTGGACTGGTTCCCGGCAGGCAGGCTCTCCGACTGGGCCGCGCAGGCCATCGCCTCCGAGGGCTTTCGCCAGATCACCCGGATGCACTCGTTCGACGCGCTCCTCAACGGGCGGCTGGACATCTTTTGGGACGCCCTGCGCCACATCATCCTGCCGGTGATCACCCTCTCCTACCTGAGCTGGGCGCTGCTGATGCGCGTGACCCGCTCCTCCATGCTGGAGGTGATGCGGCAGGAATACGTCAACACCGCCCGCGCCAAGGGGCTGGCCAATCGGGACGTGGTCAACCGCCACGCCCGCCCCAACGCCATGATCCCCGTGGTCACCATCGGCGGGTTGACCCTGGTCGGCTTGCTCAGCGGCCTGGTCATCACCGAGACGATCTTTAACTATCGCGGCATGGGCTACTTTTTTGCGCAGGCAGCCTCGCAACTGGACGTGATCACCGTGTTGGGCTTTGCCATGTTCAACGGCGCGATCCTGGTGTTGGGCAACCTCGTCGTTGACATCCTATACGGCTTTATCGATCCGCGAGTGAGGCTATCATGACCTTCAAGAAACTGGTCCGGACCTTTTTCCGCAACCCCCTGGCCGTGCTGGGGCTGGTGCTGCTGCTCTTTTTCGTCGCCGTCGCCATCCTGGCGCCGGTGCTGGCGCCGCCGGTGGGCGAGCGGGGACGGCTGAACCCCTACCGCATCCCGCGGGATGGCTTTAGCGCGCCGCCGGAGCCGCCCAGCGAGGAGCACCCCTTCGGCACCACCGAGGGGCAATACGACATCTATTACGGCGTGGTCTGGGGCACCCGCACCGCCTTCCAGGTGGGCATCGCCATGACCGTCGCCACCCTGCTCATCGGCTTGGTGGTCGGCTCCATCGCCGCCTATTACGGCGGCTGGGTCGACGAGCTGCTGATGCGCATCGTGGAGATCTTTCAGGCCTTCCCCTTCCTGCTGGCCGCCATCACCCTCTCGGCGGTGTTGCAGGCCAAGCTGGGCAAGGGGCTCCTCACCGGCATGATCGCGCTGGTCGCCTTTGGCTGGACCACCTACGCCCGGCTCATCCGCGGCGACATCCTGGCCGTCCGCCAGCGCGACTATGTGCTGGCCGCGCGGTCGGTGGGCGTCAAGGACCTCACCATCCTGGTCCGGCACATCATCCCCAACGCCATTTTCCCCACCATCGTGCTGGCCTCCATGCGCATCGGCGACTATGTGCTGAGCTTTGCCGGGCTGAGCTTTTTGGGCCTGGGCACCGAGGTCGGCTACGCGGACTGGGGGCAGCTCATCAGCTTTGCGCGCAACTGGATCCCCGCGCTGGCGGAGCACTGGTACATCCTGGTCTATCCCGGCGCCGCCATCGTGCTCTTCGTGCTGGCCTGGAACCTGGTCGGCGACGCCTTCCGCGACATCATGGACCCCCGCCTGCAAGGCAGCCGCTAAGCGAGCGGGCGCGCCAATTCCATAGGGGCGAAAATGTAGGGGCAATTCACGAATGCCCCTACATTTTTGCGTCCGGCTGTGGCGCAAGCCTCTGGCTTGCGCGCCGGTGGGCACGCAACCCGGAGGATCGCGCTACACCTACCCCACCGGCGCCAGCAGCCGGGGGGTATGGCGCAAGCCAGAGGCTTGCGCCACACGGCTCTCCAGACGCAATCCGGAGGATTGCGCCCCGCCTACCCCGCCACCAGGGCGAGGGACGCGACGTAGGGCGCCAGGGCCAAGAGCGCCAGCAGCGGATGGCCGCGGCGGGTGGCGTTGTTGCTATCCCAGTTGAAGAGATAGATCGCCAGCGCCAGCGCGATGAGGCCGCCCGCGGCCAGCACCCCGACGGCCAGCCAGGGCGACCAGGCCGCGGCCTCCCCATAGGCCAGCCCCTGGAACGCCTGCATGGCGTGGGCGGAGGGGAGCAGCGCCGAGATCGGCCGCACCCCGGCGGGCAGCACCGTCAGCGGCATCATCAGCCCGCCGATGAGCATGGACGGCAGAAAGACGAGTTGCGAATAGAGCACCACCGACCGCGAGTTGCTGGCCATGACGCCGATGAGCGCCCCCAGCGCCCCGCACGAGAGCGCCGCCAGCAGCGTCACCCCGGCGAAGGCCAGCCAGTTGGTCGGGGCGCGGCCGCCAAAGAGCGGCGCGGCGGTGAGCGCCACCACCGTCGAGGCGATCAGCGCGTGGATCACGGCGGAAAGCGCCGGGATGCTCAGGATCGACGCGGCGGGCACGCCGTTGATCTTGAAGCTGCGATAGATCCCCGCCTCGCGGGATTCCACCAACGGTCCCGGCAGCCCCAGCATGGTCGCCGCCAGGATGACGAACACCACCATCGCCGGGGCCATGGTCTCCCGGAACCCCGGGTTGACCTGGGTCATCACCAGCCCCGTCATGACATAGAACCCCAGCGGAAAGAGATAGTTCATCATGAGCTGGGTGGAATTGCGCAGCCCCGTGCGGAACTCGAAGGCGAAATGGGTGATAAAGGCGCTCATGCGGCCCCTCCGTTGGTGATCTCCAGGAAACGCTCCTCCAGCGAGGGGCGCTCCACGCGCAGGTCGATGAGCCGGTCGTCGCGCTCCTTGAGGCGGGCCAAGAGGGCGGCCACCGTGGGGGCGGGATCGGCGCTGAAATAGATGGCGTACTCGTCCTGGGCGGCGCGGCTGACCACGGCGGGGGGCTCGTACCCCTCGGCCAGCAGCAGCCCCCGCTCGGTGCGTACGGAGACCTTGGTGAGGCCCGCGCCCGCGGCGGTGATCTCGCGGGGCGTCCCCTCGGCGACGATCTTGCCGCGCAAGAGGATGGCGATGCGGTCGCTCATTTTCTCCGCCTCGGCCATGTCGTGGGTGGCCAGGATGAGGGCCGTCCCGGCGTCGCGCAGCTCGGCCATCAGGGCGTGCAACTCGGCGCGCGACTCGACGTCCAGCCCGGCGGTGGGCTCGTCCAGCAGCACCACCGGCGGCTGGTGGGCGACCGCCAGCGCCAGGGCCAGCCGCCGCTGCTGCCCCGTGGAGAGCTGGCGGTAGGGGGTGTCCACCTTGGCGCCCAGCCCCAGCCGCTGCAGCAGGTCGCCGCGGGGGGCCACGTCGTGGTAGGCGGCAAAGAAGCGCATCGCCTCGCGGGGGGTCATGTCGGCGGGGAGGCCGCCCACCTGCAACTGCACGCCGATCAGGTCGCGCAGCCTGCGGGGATGGCGGGCCGGGTCCACGCCCAGCACGTCCAGCCGCCCCCCATCGCCCCGGCGGATCCCCTCCAGGCACTCCAGGGTGCTGGTCTTGCCCGCGCCGTTGGGCCCCAGCAGGCCGAAAATCTCGCCGCGCCGCACCGTCAAGCTGATGCCGTCCACGGCGGTAAAGGCGCCGTAGCGCTTGGTAAAGCCCTGCACCGTGACCGCTGTCTCGTTCACGCACAACCTCCCCTCGCCGCGCGCTGGCGGCCCGTCTAGCCGATATACGCACGAGGGGGCGATAGCGTTTCGCGATATATGTAGTAGCGGCTTGGTTCCCGTGGCGCCCACGTGGCGCAAGCCGGAACGACCAAGTCGTCACTACACGGAGGATGTATGTAGTAGCGACTTTAGTCGCTCCTGTGGCGCAAGCCGGAACGATCAAGTCGTCACTACATAGAGTGCTCGCGCGACGCGATCAGCGATCCGCCCATTTGACACCCCGCGCATACGGGGATACAATAACCCCATCTCGACCGAGGTGACTATCTGATGAAGTACATCGCGTTGGGCCGCGGGCAGCTCGCGCTGCCGCTGGTCATGGGCTCGCTGAACCACAGCCCCTGGATGAGTGCGCCCTAACGCGGAATATTATGTCAATACAAGCCGTGGGCGCGCTGCGCTCACGGCTTTTTTTGTTAAGGCTCGCCGGTCGCGAGCCTCGCCGTGAGCCGGGGGTTCGTCCTCGAACCCAGCGCCCCCCCTTTCGGGAGGAGACCATGATCATCTGCAAACTGGACCACGTCGCCCACCAGTACGTCACCCAGCCGGTGCTGCGGGACGTGACCTGGGAGATCCACACGGGCCACAAGATCGGCCTGGTCGGGGCCAACGGCGCCGGCAAGTCCACCCTGCTCCGCCTCATCGCCGGCGAGCTGGCCCCCGAGTCGGGCGCCATCTACCGCCAAAAGGACCAGCGCATCGGCTACCTGGCCCAGGAGCCCGCGCTGGACCCCCAGCGCACCGTCTGGCAGGAGGCCTTGGGCGGGGCGGCGGAGGTGGTGGCGGCGGAGGCCGAGCTGCGCCGGTTGGAGGGGCGCATGGCCGACCCCGCGGTGGCCGCCGACGAGGCCGCGCTGGCCCGGGTGATGGCCGCCTACGACCGGGCCCATCACGCCTTCGAGCAGGTGGGCGGCTATGCCGCGGAGAGCCGCGTGCGCGGCATCCTGGCGAGCCTGGGGCTGCGCCCCGACCAGCTCGACCAGCCGGTGGGGCAGCTCTCCGGCGGGCAGCGCAAGCTGGTGGGGCTGGCCAAGCTGCTCGCCGCCGACGCCAATTTCCTGCTGCTGGACGAGCCCGATAACCACCTGGATTTGGAGGCCAAGGCCGACCTGGAGCGCCTGATCGCCGAGTTCCCCGGCACGGTGGTGATCGTCTCCCACGACCGCTACCTGCTGGACGGCTGCGTGACGCACATCGCCGAGGTGGAGGACGGCAAGCTGACCTCCTTCGCCGGGGATTACTCGGCCTATGCGGTGGACAAGCAGTTGCGGCTCTTGCGCCAGCAGCAGATGTACGAGGCGCAGCAAAAAGAGATCGCCCGGATCGAGGCGGCCATCGCCCGCTTCGAGTATTGGGCCAGCGTGGTGGTCAACGAGCGGCACGCCAAGCAGGCCCGCTCCCGCCGCAAAATGCTGGACCGCATGGAGCGGATCGAGCAGCCGACGCTGGAGCGCCGCCGTATGGACCTGGACCTGGGCGGCTGGCGCGGCTCGCACAAGGTGCTCGAGATCGTGGGGCTGGGCAAGGCGTTCGCGGACGAGGGCGGCGACGCGCGCGTGGTGCTGGACGGGCTCGACCTGCTGATCTGGCACGGCGAGCGGGTGGGGCTCTTGGGCCCCAACGGCGCGGGCAAGACGGTGCTGCTGCGCTGCATTCTGGGGCAGGAGGAGCCCACCGCGGGCGAGGTGCGCGTCGGCCCCAGCGTGGAGATCGGCCACTATGCCCAGCAGCACGAGACGCTGGACCTGGACCACACGCTCATCGAGGAGGTGCGCCTGGTCAAGCCGATGTACGAGAGCCAGGCGGCGGCGTTTTTGGGGCGGTTCCTCTTTCCCTACGAGATGACGCGCAAGCGGGTGCGCGAGCTATCGGGCGGGGAGCGCAACCGCCTGCAACTGGCCAAGCTGATGCTGCGCGATACCAACTTTTTGCTGCTGGACGAGCCGACCAACAACCTGGACCTGCCCTCCTGCGAGGTGCTGGAGGGCGCGCTGGACGACTATCAGGGGACGGTGCTGGTGGTCTCGCACGACCGCTACTTCCTGGATCGCGTGGTGGACCGCATCGTGGAGCTGGACGGGGGGCGCCTGACCGAGTATCCGGGGGATTACACCTACTATGCGGGAAAGAAGGCGGCGCGGAAATAAGACAGGCCCCCGACCGCTCGACTGGCCGGGGGCCGCTTGATCCACGCGCGTTACTCGTCTTTCTTGCCCTTCTTTTCCTTCTTGTCCTTCTTGTCCTTCTTGTTCTTCTTCTTGCCTGCCATTGGCCTCACCTCCCCTCATTGGTACGTGAGGGCATTGTATCAC
>JAAYEA010000037.1 GCA_012689325.1 Chloroflexota bacterium | reverse complement strand
TGCAGCAGCTCATCGGCGACACGGTGATCATCGACTATTCGATCAGCGTGGGATTCTGCGACTGCTGGTCGCGGCTGGGGCTGGAGCTGTTCATCTTGCTCTATGACGAGGACCCGCAGGTGGTCCACGACTATATCGAGCTCCACGCCACGCGAGACTTGCGTCGGCTCCATGCCATCGCCGACCCGGCGCTCTCGCCGGTGGTGCTCATCGCCGAGGACTATGCCACCAAGCACGGGCCGATCTTTAGCCCGGCCTTTTTGCGGCGCGTCCACTTCCCCTGGGTGGCTGAGCTGGCCAGCGCCTGGCACGAGCACGGGCTCAAGGTGCTCTACCATAGCGATGGCAACTATCGCTCCACCATCCCCGACCTGATCGCCTGCGGCGTGGATGGTTTCTACTGCCTGGAGCCGGGCGTGGGGATGGACATCGTCGGGCTCAAGCAGCAATGGCCCGGCCACGTCTGGGCCGGGGGCGTGGATGGGGTGGACCTTTTGGAGCGCGGCGCGCCGGAGCAGGTGGCCGCCGAGGTG
Organism: Chloroflexota bacterium; assembly: GCA_012689325.1. Classification (GTDB taxonomy): domain Bacteria; phylum Chloroflexota; class Anaerolineae; order JAAYEA01; family JAAYEA01; genus JAAYEA01. Next base: position 4,374 of record JAAYEA010000037.1, on the reverse strand, counting down.
CGGCGGCACATCCTGGAGACCGGCGCCCTGCGCGCCGGCGGCATGTTCGTCGGCTCCTCCAGCGAGATCAACCCGCCCATCCGCCCGGAGAACTATCGGGCCATGGTGGAGGCGGCCGGCAGCCTGACCAACCCCGGGTTTGCGGGCTAGCGGCCCGCGTCAAGGAGGACGCCAGATGAATGTCGAGCAGTTCGCCAAGGTCTTTCCCCTCGGGTCGCACCTCTGCCGCGAGCCGATGCCGCCCCTGGGCGAGCTCGTGCGGGACATGGAGAACCTCAAGCGGCGCGGCTTTAACCTGATCAAGCTGCAAGAGCACTGGGCCATCGACGAGCCGCTGGAGGGCCAGTGCGATTTCTCCCGCTACGAGGAGCTGATCGCCCACGCCGCGACGCTGGACCTGGGCGTCTATCTCGGCCTCACCTGCGAGCAGGCGCCGGGCTGGCTCTGGCGGAAATACCCCGATTGCCGCATGGTGGGGCGCAACGGCCTGCCCATCATCTATGAGGCGCCCAGCACCCTCCCCTCCGACGGCAAGCCCGGCCCCTGTTACGACCACCCCGGCGCCATGGCCCAGCAGCTCGCCTTCATCCAGCGGCTGGTGCGCACGCTAGGCCGGTTCGAGAACGTGGTGGTCTGGAACACCTGGCAAGAGATCGGCTATTGGGCGGAGGGGCTGGTGGGCCAGCCGGTCTGCTATTGCAGCAACACCCTGGCTGCCTGGCGGGAGTGGCTCCAGGCCAAATACGGCGATCTGGACGGGCTGAACCGCGCCTGGGGGCACCGCTACGGCGACTGGAGCTATGTCATCCCCAACCGCAGCCACCGCCCCAGCCATTGCCTCCCGCAGGACGCCGACTGGCAGTACTTCATGGACAACGTGCAGATCGCCCATGTGCTGCGGGCGCGGGCGCAGGCCATCCGCGAGGCGGACCCGCTGGGGCGGCCCGTCTTTGCCCATAAGGGCGGCCCCATCATCGGCTCTGGGCAGGATTGGACCTATGCCCGTTGCCAGGATTTCCTCGGCTCCTCCGCCTATCCCGCCTGGGGGCCGTTTCGGGCGTGGGATGATGGGCGCCCGGAATCAGGCCGCCGGGCGGATCGGGAGACGGCGCTCGTGGCCGAGATGTGGGACGGCGTGGCGCTGCGCTACGACTATATGCGCTCCTGCAACCGACGGGGCGCGCCGGTCTGGGCCGCCGAGTTCCAGGGCGGGCCAGTGAGCACCGGCTTTCACAAGGGCCGCGTCCCCGCGCCGGAGGATATCCGCCGCTGGATGCTGACCGCCGCGGCCTCGGGGGTGACGGCGCTCTCTTTCTGGGTGACCCGCGCCGAGATCATGGCGGCGGAGGCCAACGGCTTTAGCCTGCTGGATAGCGCCGGCGAGACCACGCCGCGCTTCGAGGAGGCCAGTCGCGTGGGCCGGGCGCTGAACCGCCACGCCGACCTCTTGGGCCAGCCGACCTGGCCCGGCGCCGAGGTCGCCATCCTGGTGGACGAGGGCAACTACCAGTTCTGCACGTCCATGGTCCAGGGCGGGGAGCACCTGGCCTATAGCACCCGCGGCTGGCACCGGCTGCTCTGGGAATCGGGCCTCTCTGTGGATTTCCTGGAGACCTCCGAGCTGGACGAGCCGTATAGCGCGGCCTACAAGGCGCTGATCTTGCCCTTCCCCCTCTCCCTTTCCGAGGAGTTGGTTGCCAAGCTGGCCCGCTATGTGGCCGGGGGCGGCAACTTGATCAGCGAGGCCTGCCCCGGCCGCATGGATGCCCACGGGCTCTGCGTGCGCGGCGAGCTCTCCCCCGGCGCCGCCGCGCTCTTTGGCGTCCGCCAGACGGGCCTGACCATGGTGCGCGAGCCGCAGGGCGGGGCCCGCTGGTCGCCGCCCGAGCGGACCTGGGGCGAGTACCTGGATGAGGCGACGCTGGCGGGCCGCGGTCCCTTGCAAGGCCATACGGCTCGCGCCAACGTCTATATCGAGACCTTCGACTGCCTGGATAGTGCGCCGCTCTTGGCCTATGGCGATTCGGTGGCGGGGACGGTGCGCGCGGCCGGGCAGGGCCGCGCCTGGCTGCTGGGCACCTATCTGGGGCATAATGGCGCCGCCTATCGCGGCGAGCCCACCGCGGCGTTCGTCCGCGCCCTGCTGGCCGAGTGCGGCGTGGCCCCGGCGCGCGCGGATCGGCTGCTGCTGCGCAAACGCGCCATGCCCGGCAAGGAGGCCTGGTTCCTCACCAACCCCACGGCGGACGCCATCGCCGCGCGGGTGGACGTGTCGGGCTGGGGGCAAGTCGAGGATCTGCTGGGCGAGCCGCTGGAGCTGGACGGCGGCCAGGCCGCGCTGACGGTGCCGGGGCTGGACGTGCGCGCGTTGATCTTGCAGCGGTAGAAAAAAGGGGTGGCGGATGGCAGAGAGTGGGGCGAAGGGGCAGGGATTGCGCCTTGTGGAGGTGTCTCCCACGGTTTTTTTCGCCCGGGAGGGGGCCGGGGTGGGGCAGGGTGTGGACCTGTCCCTGGCCAACGACGGGCCCGCGGCGGTGGACGCCGAGCTCCTCTTCGCGGCGGAGGGGCGGGTCGCCGCCTTGCCGCTGGGCGCGCTCCCGCCGGGGGAATCGGCCCGGCGCGTCTATGTTCCCGACTTGCGCCAGCCGACGACGGCCGAGTGGGTGCTGCGCGCTGGCGGCGCGATCCAGGACCGGCGCGCCATGGACTGGACGCCCGCGCGCCACTGGGAGGTCCATATCGTCCAGCGCTCCCACCACGACCTGGGCTACACCGATCTCCCCAGCCAGGTGCTCCGCGACCACGACGCCTTTCTGGATGACGCCCTGCGCTTTTGCGACCAGACCGCCGATTGGCCCGACGAGTCCCAGTTTCGCTACGTGGTGGAGCAGGGCTGGTCGGCGTTGCACTATGTGGCGAACCGCCCGCCCGATTCGGTGGCGCGCTTTTCCCGCCTGGCCCGCGAGGGGCGCATCGAGGTCACCGCGCTCTTTGCCAACGAGACCAGCGAGCTGTGCAGCCACGAGGAGCAGATCAGGCTGCTTTACCCCAGCCTGCGCCTGAAGCGGCGGCTGGGCATCCCCCTGCGCACGGCCCAACTGAACGACATCCCCGGCGCCTCCTGGGGCCTGGTCAGCGTCCTGGCGGGCGCGGGGATCCGCTACCTGGCGCCCATGCTCCCCGACTATTTCGCCTGGGGCGCGCGCAAGGTGTACCCCTTCTGGGACGAGCAGGCGGTGCTGCCGCGGGACATGAGCGGAGCCTTTTGGTGGGAGGGGCCGGACCGCAGCCGCGTCCTCCTTTGGTACGGCCAGGGGCCGGGCGGCCTGTGGAGCTATGACACCGCCGTGCGCGACCTCTCGCGCCGCCTGGGCGAGCTGGACGCGCGCGGCTATCCCTACGACCTGTTGCGCTGCCACATCTCGGGCGGCGGGCGGGATAACGCCCCGGCGGTGGACCGCTTCAGCCTGATCGCCCGTGAGTGGAACAGCCGCTGGGCCTACCCGCGCCTGATCGTCTCCACCGACACCCGCTTTTTCGCGAGTTTCGAGGCGCGCTACGGCGCGGGGCTGCCCGTCCTGCGCGGCGACCTGCCCAACACCGATTATACCGTGGGGGCGCTGAGCACGGCGCGGGAGACCGGCGTCAACCGGCGGACCCACGAGACGCTGACGGCGGCGGAGAAATGGGCCGCCTGCGCCGCCGCGGCCAGCGACTACCCCTATCCCGCCGACACCCTGGCGGAGGCCTACGACGCCGAGCTGCTCTTTGATGAGCACACCTGGGGCATGGCCCATCCCATCGGCCCGGCGCAGGAGGGCTGCTGGGCGCAAAAGAGCGAGCTCGCCTACCGCGCCGCGGCGCTGGCCCACGACGTGCTGGTCAAGGCCACCAACCGCCTCGCCGACCAGGTGCGCCTGCCCGAGGAGGGCTATCACCTGGTGGTGTTCAACCCCCTGGCGCGGGAGCGCACCGATTTGGTGCGGGCGCTGGCCCTCCAGCCCGCCCCCGCCGGCCGCCCGATGTACTGGCGCACCCCCCAGCCGCCGGACGGCTCGGCCTCCGCCTGGGTCAACGGCACCGCCATCGGGCGCAACGTGATCTCCCTCCCCGCCGAGCTCCTGGAGCGCCCCTTCGCGCTCATCGACGTGGCGACGGGCGAGAGCGTCCCCTACCAGGTGCTCCGCCTGGCCGACCCGCTGGCCCCCCAGCCCGACGCCGCGGCGCGCTACGCTCTGGGCCATCTGAGCCCCGCCAGCGTCGCGGTGCTCAACTATTCCTCCGGCCACCTGCTGGAGCTGGCCTTTGTGGCGCGGGACGTCCCCGCGCTGGGGTACAAGACCTACCGGCTGGCCCCCGTGGCCGAGTGGCCGC
>JAAYEA010000315.1 GCA_012689325.1 Chloroflexota bacterium | reverse complement strand
GCGATAAGTAGCTTGCGATTCCGCATACAGACGCCTCCTCCCGGTGTCGCTTGCATGATCTAGGCATGCCGCAGGGCTTGTGCAAAGTCGGTGGTCGCCCTGGCGCGCCGCCCCGCACGGCGATGAATCGCCGTGCTACGCCACCGCGCCCGATAGAATCGGGCTTCTGGGGTCTCCGTGGCATGAAATCCGAAGCCTGATTTCATCAGGCGCAGCCCTGTAGCTCGGCGATTGATCGCCGAGCGCGACTTTGCACAAGCCCTGGGTATGCCGTAAGCAAGTTGAGCTTCCCAGAAAACCGCGTATAATACGCGCTATATAGAGACGATCTGCCAGCGAGGGCGGTTCCCCGCGCGACGAAGGGCGCATCAAGTCGTGTGGTGGGCAAGCGCTGGCGAGATCGGCGCGATATGGCGGCCAGAGCCCCATCATGCACGTGATGGGGCTTCTGTGTTGTGGGCATTGAGCGGAGGTTGACCAATGGCACGGATCCAGATCTATGATACCACACTGCGCGATGGCTCGCAACGCGAGGGCATCGCCTTCTCGGTGAACGACAAGCTCAACATTACCGCCAAGTTGGACGAGTTCGGCATTGATTATGTCGAGGGCGGCTGGCCTGGGTCCAACCCCCGCGACGCCGCCTATTTCCAGCAGGTGCGCGAGCTGCCGCTGCGCCACGCCAAGGTGGTCGCCTTCGGCATGACCTGCCGCGCCGGCACCCAGCCCGAGGACGACGCCAACGTCCGCGCCCTGGTGGATTGCGGCGCGCCCGTGGTGGCGGTGGTGGGCAAGAGCTGGAACCGCCACGTCACCGAGGTGCTGCACGCCACCCTGGAAGAGAACCTCCGCATCATCCGCGCCACGGTCCGCTACGTGGTCGAGCAGGGCCGCGAGGTGGCCTTTGACGCCGAGCACTTTTTCGACGGCTACCGCGCCGATCCCGCCTACGCCCTGGAAACCTTGCGCGCATCCCTGGCTGGCGGCGCTGCCATGGTCGTGCTCTGCGACACCAACGGCGGCACCCTCTTTCAGGATGTCGCCCGTGTCGTCCGCGAGGTGCGCACGGCGCTGCCCGAGAGCCCCACGCTGGGCATCCACGCCCACAACGACGGCGGGCTGGCGCTGGCCAACACACTGGCGGCAGTGGCCGAAGGCTGCACCCAGGTGCAGGGCACCATCAACGGCTACGGGGAGCGCTGCGGCAACGCCGACCTCTGCGCCATCATCCCCAGCCTGGCGCTCAAGATGGGCGCCGAGATGCGCTGCGCCGGGTCGCTGGCGCACCTCACCGAGCTATCGCGCTACGTGGCCGAGGTAGCCAACCTGGCCCCCGATCACCACCTGCCCTACGTGGGCTTGAGCGCCTTCACCCACAAGGCCGGGCTGCACGCCGACGCCACGCGCAAGGATGCCCTCAGCTACCAGCACATCGACCCGGCCTGGGTGGGCAACGGGACGCGCATCGTCGTCTCGGAGCAGGCGGGCCGCGGCAACCTGCTCCTCAAGGCCGAGCAGTCGGGCCTTCGGCTGAACAAGGAAGAGGCCACCCGCCTCCTGGCCGAGATCAAAGAGATGGAGAACCGCGGCTTTAGCTTTGAGGGTGCCGAGGCCTCGGTGGAGATGCTGCTGCGACGCCAGCAGCCCGGCTATATGCCGCCCTTCGAGCTGGTGGACTTTATGGTCGTCGTCGAGCATCGCCGGGGCCGAGGGCTCCTCTCCGAGGCGTCCGTCAAGGTGCTGGTGAACGGCGAGGTGGTCCACACCGCGGCGGAAGGCAACGGCCCGGTGAACGCGCTGGACCTGGCGCTGCGCAAGGCCGTGGTGCCGGTCTATCCGGAGGTCGCCACGGTGGAGTTGGCCGACTACAAGGTCCGCATCCCAGACACCAACAGCGGCACCGCGGCCATGGTCCGCGTGCTCATCGAGAGCGTGGACCAGGGCCGGCGCTGGTCCACCGTGGGCGCCAGCACCAACATCATCGAGGCGAGCTGGCGCGCCCTGGTGGACAGCCTGGAGTACGTCATCACCTCGGCATAAGCCGCCGATGGGAAGCAGGCAGGACGGCGGTGAATCGCCCACTACCAACTCGAGCGCGGCGCCATTCCGTGGCGGGAGCCAGGGAATAGCGCCGCGTTTCTGTAGAGACCTCGCTGCCTAGGCGCGGATCTGGTCCAGCAGGCCCTGGATAAAGCCGCGGGTCCGGCGCACGTTGGCATCGATCTCATCCACGGTCTTGCCGCCGACGCACTCCAGGTAGAGCGGCCCGCGGAACCCGCCGCGCACCAGCCCGCCCAGCACCGCCGCAAAGTCCACCAGCCCCTCGCCCGGCGTCACCATCACGTCCGGCTTGCCATCGACGATCACGCAGTCCTTGATGATGCCCGTCTTGGCGCACGGCGCCACCCGAGCAACGTTCGTCTCGGGCCGCTCCGCGCCGACGCTATAGTAGATGATATTCCCCGGATCGTAGCAGATACTGAAGGCGGGGTGGTTCACCCGCTGGTACATCCGGATCAGGTCATCCGAGGTCAGCGTGAGGCCGCCATGGGGCTTGACCTGCACGCCGATCCCGGCCTGCCCGGCATAGGGCGCGGTGGTCGAGAGGAGCGCATAGAAATCCTCGTAGAGCTCGGGACGGTCCACGCCGGTGCTCAACAGCCACTGAGCGCCCAACGCCGCGGCGTGGTCGATCCAGCGCCGCCACTCGTCGGTGGCCGCTGGCAGCCCCGCCCGCAGGTCGGCGCGCCCCATCACCAGCGAGGGCTTGAGCCCCGCGTCCAGCGCCATCTGCCGGACTTGCTGGACCTCCGCCGGCGTGCTGGCCGCCGATAGCCCCGCCTGGGAAAAGACCGCCAGCTCGGAATAGCCCGCCGCGGCGATCCGCTGGCAGATCTCGCCAAAGGCCACGCCATTGTAAGGCCGCGTGGTGCAACCCACAGTCAGTTTCATCGGACTCCTCCTGGCAACCATGTTGGGTTCATCCTACCACGGCCGGGGTGGCGCGTCAACCCGCGGCGGCGTTTGGCGTTTGCGACCGATGGGCTAGAATGGCCGCAGCCTCGCTGAAAGGAAACAGCCTCGTGGAACGGATGAAACGTTTTGTCGAGAGAACCTGGTGGTGGCCGGTGGCCATCCTCTTCCTGGGCCAGTTCATGAGCGGCGCCATCGGCGGCCCGCAGAGTTCCCTCTTTCCCGTGTATCTCGAGCGCGACCTCGGCTTTGCCGCGCTGGCGATCTCGCTTTCCTCTTCCGTGCGGCAGCTCCTGGGCATGGCGGCCTCGCTCATCGGCGGCGCGCTCTGCGATAGCCTGGGCCGGCGGCAGACCTTCGTCCTGGGCCTCAGCGGCATCATCGCCGGCAGCCTGATCTTTCAGATTCAGTGGCCCTGGCTGGTGGTGCTGATCTGGGCCTATGCGGGCTTTTCGTTGGGGCTGCGGACCGTGGGCGGCATGGGCTACCTCATCGACGTGGCCCGCCCCGAGATGCTGGGCACCCTCTCGGCCATCTACACCTGGGGCCAAACCCTGGGCGGCGCGGTGGGAAACGCCGTGGCCGGGCCCGTGGTGGACCAGACCAGCTTTGCCCACTTTGGCCGGCTGATGTTCGTGGTCTCGGCAGTGGTCGTGGGGTTCGTCTGGCTGGCGCTGCCCAAGCCAGCGGCCACCACCGCCGCGGTGAAAACCCAGGCGCGCAAGGGCCTCTTTGGCTATGGCGACCTGCTCAAGCGCGCCGACGTGGTGGCGCTGGGGATGCTGCGCTTCCTCCCCACGTCCTACTGGGGCGTGGCCTCGGTGTTCATCCCCCTCTGGATCTATGACCAGACCGAAAGCGTCTCGATGGTGGCCTGGTACGGCACCCTCAGCCAGGTGATGGCCTCCCTCGCGCAATGGGTGGTGGGCCGCCTCTCGGACCGCATCGGCCGCCGACGCCCCGCGCTAGTGGTCCTCTCCATCCTGCTGATCTCCATCATCGCGCTGGCCCTCACGGGACAGCACCTCTGGGGCATCTATGCCTTCGGCACGCTGGGAGCCTGCGCCGCCTGGTGCATGTCGGCGCTCATCCCCGGCCTGGCCTCCGACGTGGCCGACGCGCAAGAGCGCGGCCGGGTGCTGGGCCTCCTGCACCTCTTGTGGAACGGCGGCATGTTGGTGGGCGCGCTCATCGGCGGGGCGCTCTTCGAGTGGTCCGCGGCGGCCCCCTTCTGGGTCGCGGCGGGCTTTGGCATCGGCGCGCTGGTCTATGGCTTTCGGCTCTTCCGCCTGCTACAACAGCGGCAGCCCGCGGCCACCCCGGCGAGCTAGACCTGCACGCCCATGCCGCGCAGGACCTCCTGCAGCGCCTTGACATCCAACTGGCGCGGGCCGATACCCTGTGCGGCAGACATGGCCGCGGCGACCCCGGCCGCCTGGCCCAGCTCCATCATGTTGCCCATGCTCTTGCCCGCCGCGTGCCCCAGAAAAGTCGCTGAGCCGCAGCGCCCCGCCACCAGCAGGTTCTCGATCCCCTTGGGCAGCATGCAGCGGTAAGGATAGCCAAAGCCGGAGGCCATCGCGCCGATATAGAGCTGATTGGCGTCGATGGCGCCGTATTTGCGCGCGATGGCGTCCTCGAAAGCCGGGGCGTTCAGCGCGTCGTCCATGGTCAGCACATAATCGCCGACGATGCGGCGCGTATCGCGGATGCCCACGTACGCACCCACCCGCGCCAGATAGCACTCCTCCAGGCCCGGCATGCGCTTGGCGCGGGCCAGCCGCACGAAATCCACCGCCACCTGCAAGCCCAGCCGCTCCGCGATGGTCAGGTCCTGGGTTCGCGTGGCGTCGAGGCTGCCCATGTCGTGCAGCGCGCCGTTGTTTACGTTGACCACGCCGGGGATGGTGGCGCGGTCGAACGAGTACCAGGCGGCGACCGCGTAGCCCTCCTCTGCCGCCTGCTTGAGGGTCGCGTTGAACTCGGCGCGGTGTTCGTCGCGGTAAGCGATGATCCGCTCCGCGTCCGCGTTGGCCAGGGCAAAAACCAGCGAGACGGGCATATGCCGCCCATCCTCCTCGCGCCCCTCCATGAACTCGGCCCCCGCATGGTAGGCCACGTCGCCATCGCCGGTAGCGTCCACCACCGCTTTGGCGGCAAACGTCTGCGGCCCCTCCTTGCCGCCGACCACCACGCCGCGGATGGCGTTCCCCTCCATCGTCGCGCCGATCACCGGGCTGTAGAGGCGGTAATGGCACCCAGCTTCCTCCAGCAGCTCATAGATCGCCAGGCGCAGGTACTCGGGGTGGATGTTCAGCCCATCGCCGTTGATGGCGTCCTCGCGGCCAGGGAGCGAGGCGTCCGCGCCCAGCGCAAGCACCTTCGCCACAAAGAGGTCGTGCACGCCGCCGCGCCGGTCGCCCCGCAGCATGAGCCGGTTCATGGGCATCCACATGGCCACCGCCGCCACGCCCCCAAAGGTGCTGCGCGCCTCCAGGAGAAGCGTCCTGGCGCCCTGCCGGGCCGCCGCCAGCGCCGCGCCCAGCCCCGCCGGCCCGCCTCCCGCGACGACCACGTCGTATTCGGCCTCCGTCCCCGGAATCAGCCTCTCGATCTCTGCTCGTGATACCATGAATCCTCCCTTGCTCTGTTGGTGGACAAAACGCCGGAACGCGCTACAATGACGGCCAGCACATTATAGCTTGACAAGCGCCGCCAGCAAGCCTCGTGCGGCCGCGCAGGGAGGAATTCATGCACTTTGGAGCAGACTATTACCCCGAGTACTGGCCGCGCGAGCGGTGGGCGGTGGACGCCTACATGATGCGCAAGGCCGGGTTCGATATCGTGCGCATCGGCGAGTTCGCCTGGCGCGTCTTGGAGCCGGAGGAAGGCCGCTACGATTTCGAGCTCTTTGACGCCGCCATCGCGACGCTGGCCAAGGAAGGCGTTCGGGTGATGCTCTGCACCCCCACCGCGGCCATGCCCGCCTGGGTGGAGCAACGCTACCCCGACGTGAACGTGGAGGACGTCAACGGGCGGCGGCGGAGCTGGGGCGCGCGCAAGAACTGGTGCTACAACAACCCCCAGATGCAGCAGCTCTCGCGCAACATCACCCGCGCCATGGCCGAGCATTATGCGGGCAACCCCAACGTGCTCGCCTGGCAGACCGACAACGAGTTCCACTATTCCGGCTGCTACTGCCCCCATTGCGTGGCCGAGTTCCGGCGCTGGCTGGCCGAGCACTACGCCTCGCCGGACGCGCTGAACGAGGCTTGGGGCCTGCGCTTCTGGAGCATGGACATCCACGACTGGTCCGAGATGATCCCGCCCCGGGAGCTGCGCGGCGCCAGCCCCTCCCATATGCTGGCCTACCGCCGCTTCCAGTCGGACGCCATCCTGGCCTTCAACCGGGAGCAAGCGCAGATCATCCGCGCCGCCGATCCCCAGGCCAAGGTGACGCACAACTATATGGGGCTCAATAGCGGCATCGATTATCTCAGAATGGCCGCCGACCTGGATTTCGTCTCCAACGACATGTACCCTCGCCACATCGGCAACCTGCCGGCCAGCGCCTACGCCCACGACGTGATCCGGGGCTATAACGGCGGCGCGGGCTTTTGGATGAACGAGCTGCAATGCGGCTATATCAACCGCGAGAACCAGCTCCGCACGCCGCCCCCCGGCATGATCCGCCTGTGGACCCACCAGGCCATCGCCCACGGCGCCGACGCCATCATCTATTTCCGGTGGCGAAGCTGCACCGGCGGATGCGAGCAGTTCCACTCGGGCATCGTGCAGCACGATGGCTCGGCGCAGAGCCGCTCCTACCAAGAGATCGCCGCCATCGGCGAAGAGATCGGGCGGCTGCGCGAGCTGGGGCTCGCCGGAAGCGAGGTGCGCAACGAGGTGGCGATCCTGCGCTCCTTCGACCAGTGCCGCGCCCTGGAGCTCTATCGCAACGACAAGCTCTTTGACTATGACGCCGAGATCCAGCGCTACTATCGCGCCCTGGCCCGGCTGAACGTGGGCGTGGACGTCGTCCACCCCGAAGCGGACCTTTTTAAGTATCGCGCCGTCTTCGCCCCGCTGATGATGCTGACCACCCCAGCGCAGGTGGCCCACCTGCGCGCCTACGTCGAGTCAGGCGGCACACTGGTCACCTCCTTCCGGCTGGGCGCGTACGACTGGAACGCCGTGGTGCCCACCGAGACGCTGCCTGGCGACGCCTTGGCCGAGCTGTTCGGCGTGCGCATCCACGAGTACGACTGCCTGATGGCCGACGTGGAGAGCGAGGCCGCCCCCGTCATCCTTTGGGACGGGAAGGAGCACGAGGCCCAGGTCTGGGCCGACATGCTGGAGCCGACCACGGCGGAGGTGCTGGCCGAGTATTCCAACTCGTGGTACACGCCCTATGCCGCCATCACCCGCAACCGCGCGGGCAAGGGCCAGGCCATCTATGTCGGGGCCGCGCTGGAGGACGCATTCTATGCGGGCTTTGTGCGCAAGGTGCTGGGCGAGGCAGGGGTCTCCCAAGAGATGGAGACTCCGGAGGGGGTCTCGGCCAAGGTCCGCTGGGTGAACGGCCAGCCGATCACCTTTGTGCTGAACCTGACCAAAGAATCCAAGGTGATCACCCTGCCGCAGCCCATGGTGGACGTGCTGCTGGACCGCGCCGTGGGCACGCGCTTTGTGCTAGGCCCGCGGGATGTGGTGGCG
>JAAYEA010000314.1 GCA_012689325.1 Chloroflexota bacterium | reverse complement strand
TCCCGATTCGAGCTAGCAAACCGTGATGGGTCTCTGACCTAGGTTCCGGCTTGGTCCATCGGGTCAGCCGCGTGGGGTCCGAGTTCCCGATCTGGCAGATATCCGTTGCGCCCGATCAGCCTGGTGGCGCCAGGCTGCTGGGGCGGAGCACGTTCCGCGCTCGCTACCTCCACCGCTCTCGCTTCTCGATCCGCACCTCGCATCTCCACGGCTAAGGGGCATTTCGTTTGGGCGATCCGCAATCCCAGCGCCGCGGGCTGGGCCTCTACCTCCGGCGTCAGGCGGCGACTCCCTGGCGCTATCTGCTGGAACAGGCGCTGCAGCTGGCGGTCGGCTGGGTGCCCACCGTGGTCGGCATCGCCCTGCGCGCGGCCCTCTATCGCCTGATGATGCGCCTGGATGGGCTGGTGGCCATCGAGCCGGGGGTGCGCCTCCGCTTTGCCAACCAGATCCACCTGGGGCGGGGGGCCTATCTCGATGAGGGGGTCTATCTCCACGCCTGCCCCCAGGGCATCGAGATCGGCGAGAACACCTACCTCATGCACCACGCCGAGCTGCACGTCTACAATTTCCGCGACCTTCCCCACGCCTTTATCCGCATCGGCCGCAACGGCCTGATCAGCGAGTTCAACGTGCTGCGCGGCCAGGGCGGCATCACCATCGGCGACAACGTCTACACGGCGCCCCTGGTGCAGATCCTGGCGGTCAACCACGTCTACGACGACCCGACGCGCCCCATCATCGAGCAGGGGATCACCGCCGAGGGGATCGTCATCGAGGACGACGCCTGGATCGGCGCGGGCGCCATCATCCTCGACGGCGTCCGCGTGGGGCGCGGGGCGGTGGTGGCCGCCGGGGCAGTGGTCGCCGCCGATGTGCCTCCGCACACGGTGGTGGGCGGCGTCCCCGCCAAGGTGATCCGATCCATCGACGGGCAGCCGCCCGCCAGCACAAAGGACAGGACGATCTATTAAGCCATGAGCACCCTCTCCGTGGTCATCCCGGCCCTGAACGAACGCGACGGCATCGCCGATATCATCGAGCGGGTGCTCGCCGTGCGGCCCTCCCTGCGCGAGGCCGGGGTGGATGACCTGGAGCTCATCGTGGTGGACGACGGCTCCACCGATGGCACCGGCGAGGTGGTGGCCCGCTACGGCGAGGTCAAGCTGGTGGGCCACCCGGCCAACCGGGGCTATGGCGCCGCGCTCAAGACCGGCTTTCACCACGCCAGGGGCGACCTGCTGGCCTTCCTGGATGCCGATGGGACCTATCCGCCGGAGCAGTTCCCGGCGCTGTGCCGGGAGGCGCTGGGCGGCGCCGACCTGGTCATCGGCTCGCGGATGGCCGGGGCGCAGAGCGAGATGCCGGCGGTGCGTCGCCTGGGCAACCGGATTTTCGCCAGCATGATCAGCCTGGTGGGCAACCAGCGCATCAGCGACAGCGCCAGCGGCATGCGGGTCTTTCGCCGCGAGGTGCTGCCGTGCCTCTATCCCCTGCCCGACGGCCTGAACTTTACCCCGATCATGAGCACCCGCGCCATCCACGAAAAGATCAAGATGGTGGAGGTGCCGATCCCCTACCGCGAGCGGGTGGGGCGCTCCAAGCTCAAGGTGCTCAAGGACGGCACGCGCTACGTGCAGTCCATCACCTGGACGGCGCTGAGCTACAACCCGGTGCGCATCCTGGGCGGCGGCAGCGTGATCCTGGGCCTGCTGGCCCTGGCCATCGCCGCGGGCCTGGTGATCCGGCGGCTGCGCGGCGTCACCACCCTGGGCCCGTGGGGCGTCACCGGGCTCTTTGTGGGCATGGTGGCCGCGGTGGCCAGCGTGGGGCTGTTCGCGCTGGGGGCCATGTTCAACTATCTCGTCTCCCTCTTTCACAAGCGCCCGGTCAAGCAGGGCCTGTTCGGCCAGCCGATCTTTGACCCGCCGCTGGACCGCCACTTTGGCTGGCTGGGCCTGGCCGCCTGCCTCGCGGGCATCCTGCTGGGGCTGGCCAGCGTGGTCTTGGGCGTGAACGGCTGGCCGGTGGCGCGGCTGTGGCTCTACATGCTGGCCTCGGCCATGGGCTTTTTGGTGGGGCTGGAGCTGATCGTCTCCTGGCTGGTGATGCGCATCCTGGAAGAGCTGAGCCAGCGGGAGGCGCAGGTGGCATGCGATATGACGTCGGAGCAACCCGGAGGCCCGGTTGGCCGACCCTAGGGATAAACGATCCATCAAGCCCACCTACCGTTGGTTCCTGGCGGTCTTGGGCGCGTTGGGGGCGGCGCTGGTGGCCCATAGCATCCGCCTCTATGGCCCGGGCCTCTCCCCCGATTCGGTGGGCTATATCTCCATCGCCCGGAGCCTGGCGGCGAGCGGCGAGTACGTCAGGTTCGACGGCGGCCTGGCCCCCGAGTGGCCGCCCCTCTACCCGCTCTTGGCGGCGCTGCTCCACAAGCTGACCGGGGCCGATGCCCTGATCACTGCCGGCGTGGTCAACGCGCTCTGCCACGGCGTGACGGTCTATGTCTCCGGCTTGCTGCTCGCGCGGGTCGCCCGGGAGTCGCCCCTCGCCAAGGTGCTCGGCGTGGTGGCCGTGGCCATGTCGCCCGCGCTGCTGGCCGTCTCGGTGATGGCCTGGACCGAGCCGCTCTTCATCTGTTGCGTGGCCCTTTTTTTGCTGGCGCTGCATGGGATCGTCGCGGGCGACCGGAGCCCGCGCTGGGTGGCGCTGGCGGCCCTCTTTGCCGCGCTGGCGGCGCTCACCCGCTACATCGGGGTGGCCCTGATCCCGGTGGGCGCGCTGGTGATCCTGCTCTATTATGCGGCCAAGCCCCTTCAGCGATGGGCGGCGGCCGCGCTCTACTCGGCGGGGGCCCTGCTCCCCCTCGCGGCCTGGATGTGGCGAAACCAGCAGGCGACCGGCACGCTCATGGGCGCCCGGGCGCCGTCCAGCTTTACCCTCTCGCAGAACCTGGGCTTCACCTGGGAGACGATCCAGGCCTGGTTCCTGCCGAAAGAGGTCGTGCCGCTGCGCTACGGGTTGGCCATCGGCGCGGGGCTAGTGGGCTTTCTCGTGTGGGCCCTCCTCCGCCAGCGGCTGGACGCGCCCAAGGGCCGCGCCGCCTATGCGCTCCCGTCGTTCCTGCTGATCGTCGCTTACCTGGTCATGCTCATCGTCACCTCCACCACCACGGCCTACGACCAGATCACCAACCGGCTGGTGGTGCCCATCTGGGTGCCCCTGGTGGTGGTGCTGATGGTCGGTTGGGATCTGCTGACCTCGCGGTGGGCGGGCCGCGCGGGCGCCATCGTGGCCGCGTGCGCGCTGGTGGTGGCCTTCGCGCCCTGGTTCCTCTACATGAAGGATAGCACGACCAAGGCGGTCGAGTCGTACACCAAGCGGGGGGCCGGCGGGTACAACACGCGCTCGTGGCGCGAGAGCCCCCTGATCGCCCAGTTGCAGACGGCGGGCCCGCCCCAGTATGGGCGCGTCTACACCAACGGCCCCGACGTCCTCTATATCCTCACCCCCTTGGACCATGGCGTCTTTAGCCCGCGCAAGGGGCACTATAACTCGGCGTTGCAGGTGACGGAGCGCCCGAACATGAAGCTGCCGGCGCGCTTGATCTGGTTCAACGGCATCGGCCGCGCCTATTTGCACACGGTGAACGACCTGCGCCAGTATTACGAGCTGACCCCGGTGCAGCAGGTCTCGGATGGAGCGGTCTATGTCGTCGGCGAAAAAGGATAGCGGCCCCCTGGCCGAGCCCGTCGCGCCCGAGGGGGCCAGCGCTGGCGTCTCGCCGAGCCACGCCCGCGGCGGCGAGCGGCTCTTCCCTGACGCCGACGCCTTCGCCCGGCGGCAGAGCGGGGCCCGTCCGGCGGGCGCCGTGGATATCCTCTTCGTCAACCCCCCGGCGCCGGATGGCGACATCTGGATCCGCTGCCAGCACCGGGTGGGGCGGCGCTCCCGCGAGGGGATGATCTGGGAGCAGGTCTCGCTGGCCCAGTTGGCGGCGCTCTTTCCCGACTATCGGGTCGAGATCGTCGACGCCATCCCCCTGCGCCTGTCCTGGCCCGCCTTTGCCCGGCTCTTGCAGGAAAAGCAGCCGCGCTACTATGTGACCCACGTCACCGCCCCCACCCTGCAGAACGACATGTACGGCACCTTCCTGGCCAAGACGCTGGGGGCGCGCACCATCGCCTTCGGCACCCACGTGACGCCCATGCCGCGCTCCAGCCTGGAGCCGTTCCCGACGCTGGACTACGTGCTGCGCGGCGAGCCCGACCTGGCGCTGCGCGAGCTGGTGGATCTCCTGGAGACGGGCGGCCAGGGCGACCCCTGGGCGCGGCTGGACAAGGGCTTCCGCGCGCGCCTGGCCAAGCTCTTCGCTGGCCATGACCCGGCGTGGACGACCCATGCCCACGCGGCGGGAACGGAGCAGGTCAAGGGGCTGGTCTGGCGGCGCGGCGCCGAGATCGTGGTGAACGAGGACCGGCCGCTCATCGCCGACCTGGACGACCTGCCGCTGCCGCGACATGACCTGCTGCCCTTGTCCGCCTATCGCGCGCCGCTGGTGCGCGGCAACTATGCCTTCGTGGTGACCAGCCGGGGCTGCCCGGGGGCCTGCCGCTTCTGCATCAAGCACGTCAGCTACGGCAAATCGGTGCGGCTGCGCTCGCCGGAGCACATCATGGCCGAGCTGCGCGAGCTGGACCGGCTGGGGGTGCACAGCATCCACTTTTACGCCGACATCTTTACCGCCAGCCGGGAGCAGGTGATGGAGCTCTGCCAGCGCATCCTGGACGCCAAGCTCGCCATCCGCTGGACCTGCAACAGCCGGGTGGATTACGTGGACGCCGAGATGCTGGCGCTGATGGCCCGCGCCGGCTGCTGGATGATCTCCTGGGGCATCGAGTCCGGCAACGAGGGCATCCTCAAGCGGGTGGGCAAGGGGATCAACAAGGCCGAGGTGGAGCAGGCGCTGCGCTGGGCCAGGGCGGCCAAGATCATGAACTGGGGCTATTTCATCATCGGCCTCCCCGGCGAGACCGAGGCCACCATCCGCGAGACCATCGCCTTCGCCAAAGCGCTCCCCATCGACCTGGTGCTCTTTCACATCGCCGCGCCGCACCCCGGCACGCCCTTTTTCTTCGAGGTGGTGGAGAAGGGCTGGTTCCGCCCCGGCACCCGCTGGGAAGAGGTGGACATGGACCGCTCCACCGTGCTGGACTATCCCGACCTGCGGGCCGAGGACCTGGAGCGCTGGGCGCAGCGGGCCTTCCGCCAGTGGGCGCTGCGCCCCAAGCCGTTCCTCACCTACCTGCGCATGCTGCTCGGCTCGCCCACGCTCTGGCGCCCCGCGCTGGAGATCGGGCTGGAGAGCCTGGGCTGGGCCCGGCGCGGCGAGCGGGCGGCCCAGTCCTCCCCGTCATGCTGACCCGCGCGCCGGAGGGGCCCGCTCACTGGGCCGATCAGGCGTGGTCCGCGGCGCCGCAACTGGCCTGCGTCTTCGCCGCCTGGGCCCTCTGGTATCAGGACCCCTCGCGGGGCTGGGCCGTCGCCATGGCCGCCTTGCCCCTGGTGGCGAGGGCGCTGACGGGGCGCTGGCCGCGCTCCCTGGCCGCGTTGGACGCCGCGCTACCGATCTTTGTGCTGACCGCGGCGGTGGGGGTCTGGTCCGCCTACGACCGCGACGGCTC
>JAAYEA010000313.1 GCA_012689325.1 Chloroflexota bacterium | reverse complement strand
GTGCGGGATCGCCGCCCTGGCGCAATGGTACGCGCCAAACAAATTGACCTCCAGGATGGCGCGGAACTCGGCGGGGTCGCTCTCGGCGATAGGCCGGCGGTCGCCGCTGATCCCGGCGTTGATGACCATTATGTCGAGCCCGCCCCAGCGATCCACGCAGGCCGCCGCCATCGCCGCGTCCTCCTCGGGACGGGTGACGTCGGCGCGGATCGCCAGCGCCTCGCCGCCCGCCGCGACGATCTCGGCGGCGACGGCCTCCACCTCGGCCAGCGTCCGCGCGGCGCAGCCGACCGCCGCCCCCGCGCGGGCGTAGCCGATGGCGATGGCGCGGCCGATGCCGCGCCCCGCGCCGGTGACCAGCGCTACCTTCCCCGCCAGGACTTGGTCGGCCACGGTTACTTTAGCGGGGAATAGTCGGTGGGCGCAAGGACATAGTTGGTGATCTTGGTCACGAGGCTGCCGTCCTTCTCCGACTCGGCCTTCCCCGCCACCCACTCGGGGTCAGCGCGGAAAGCAGCCCAGCCCGCCTCCAGCGCCTCCACGCTAGGGAAGCGCATCAGGTAGACCAGATCGCCGGTCTCCTCGGTGACCGGCTGGGGCGACCAGAAGCCCATCATTTCCATGCCGTGCCGCGCAAAGATGCGGGTGGTCAGGTTGCGAAAACGCGCGTGCAGCGCCTCGGCCTTGCCCGGTGCCGCCCAGTAGGTACGCAGTTGGTAGATCATGACCTGCTCCTTCCCAGAGCTCTGGAATGTTGGCGATCATCCGCGTCACCCGCGGTTCATCTTATAGCCCGAATATCCTGGCAGTGTTGCCGCGGTTGACCAACTCGCGCAGCGCCGGCGAGAGGCCAATGGCGTCATAGATCCGGCCATAGAAGCGGATATACTCCTCAACCGGGAACTGATCCGCCGCCCGCAGGTGCGCATCCGATCCGAAGCAGAGCTTGACGATGGCATCCTCGAAGAGCTCCCCGTCCGGGGCGAAGAGGTCGGCCCAGAAGCGGATGGAGCGGTGGATGGCCGTCCCCCCGCAGAGATCGGCATAGACGTTCTCTTTCGACCAGGAGACCTTCCAACCTTCCTCGAACCAGGGGTTGCCATAGTGCGCCATGACGATCTCTAGCTCCGGGAAACGGCGCGCCACCACCTCGACCTGCATGGGGCGCATGTGCTCCGTCCACACCGGGTGCTCCGGCGACTCGCCGCTCCAGTCGTACAGCGGGGCCAAATAGCCGGTATGAAAGACCGCCGGCTTGCCGAGCTCGGCCAGCTTGGCATAGAGGCGCCAGTAGCGCTCGTCGGCATAGGGGTGTTGCGAGGCGATGAACTTGATGCCCAGACAACCGGCGTCGATGCAATCGGCGATGTCCTGCGGGCTGGCGGTATCCATACGAATGACGGCGATCGACGGCATGAAATCACCAAACATCTTGGACAACTTGAGGCAGGACGCCAGCGGCTCGACCACCAGCATGCGCTCCACGCCCCGCTCGCGGCAGCCCTCCACAAACGCCTTCGGCTCGCCCCGGAACTCGTCCGGCTCGCAGTGTACGTGATTGTCGATATACATGTATTCTCCTCTGTTTGCGCTGACGCGGCGCCAGGCCACCCGCTCTACAAAAAGATCGCCGCCAGCGCCACGGCCACCAGCAGCGCCGGGAGCATGTTCACCACCCGCACCGCCATGATCTCCAGGATGCTGATCCCCACGCCCATCAGGAGCAGCCCGCCCACCGCCGTCACCTCGCTGATGATCGCCTCGGTGATGACGGGCTCCAGCGCGCCGGCAAAGAGCGCCAGCCCGCCCTGATACACCAGCACCGTGACCGCGGAAAAGAGGACGCCGATGCCCAGCCCGGCCGAAAGGGCGATGGAGGAAAAGCCGTCCAGCACCGCTTTGGCCAGGAGGAGGTTGGGCTTGCCGCCCAACCCCTCCTCGATGGCGCCCAGGATGGACATGGAGCCGACGCAAAAGAGCAGCGAGGCGGTGATAAACCCCTCGCTGACCGGGTTGCCCCCGGCGGCGCTGCGGGACTTGAGCCGGTCGCCCAGGCGATTGATTCGCGCCTCGATGTCGAGCGCCTCGCCGATGATGGCCCCCAGCACCATGGACAGGATCAGCACCAGAAAGTTGCCCGTCTTGCCCGCCATGTTGATGCCGACAAAGACGGTGAACAGCCCGATGGCCTGAAAGACGGTGTGGGTGATGCGTTTGGGCAGCCGCGCATGAAAGAGCAGGCCCACGGCGCTGCCCAGCAGCACCGCGGCCACGTTGATCAGGGTGCCAAGCATCTGGTCGGCCTAGCGACCCAGGGCCTTGCGGAAATCCTCGCCGTTCTTTTGCCACCAGGCAAAGAGGATGGCGATGTCCGTGCCGATGCAGAAATGGCGCACACCCATGTCCAGGAAATACTTGGCGGCGTCCACGTCGTTGACCTCGGCGCGCGCGGGGATGCCCGCCTTGATCGCCGCCTCAAAGACGCGCCGCTCCACGGCCTTCATCTCGGGCGATCCGCGCTTGCCCGCCCAGCCCACGTTCATGGAATAGTCCGAGCCGCCCCACTGGATCATGTCCACGCCGGGGACCGCCAGGACCTCGTCGATGGCGTCCACGGTGCCGGGCTTTTCGATCATGATCGCCACCACCACCTCGCGGATGGCCTGGACGTAATCGGGGCCGCCGCCGTAGCCCATGTAGGAGAAGCGGCGGTTGGCCACGCCAAAGGTGCCGCCGTCGGCGATGGTGTCCGGCTTGCAGATGGCGACGCAGTCCTTCACATCCTGCACGGTGCGGCAATCGGCAAAGAGCACGCTGGTAAAGCCGGAGCCGACGGCCCGCTGGGAGAGAAAGGTGCGGGGCTCCTGGTCCACCTTGATCATGCTGCCCATGTTGTACAGCTCGGCAGCGCGGGCCAGGTTGTCCAGGTCGTGCAGGGTAAAGGGCCCGTACTCGGCGACGAATTCCACATAGTCATAGAGCCCGGTGTGGCCGATGGCCTCCACCTCCGAGGGCCAGGTGCTATGGATATGGGTGCCCAGGGTGGGCTTGCCGGCCTTGAGCAGCTCGCGCAGTTTGTTGGGTCGCATACAAATAACCTCCCGATCGTTTTGTCTGGGTCCACGCCCAGTATAGTCCAATTCCCGCGGGGGGAAAATAATCCACCGCGGAGGCGCGGAGGACGCAGAGAGAAGAAATGGGACGCAGATGAACGCAGATTCCACAGATTAAGAGATTCTGATCTGCATCGATCCTGAAAACCCGCGCCCAATATCCTGCTCTCTGTGCCTCGGTGGTTAATCGTCTCTGTGGTGGGCTATCCCTGCCCTTCGGCGCGCTGGATGAGGCGCTCCAGCTCGGCCTGCAGCCGCTCCTCGGTGACGCCATGCTCCTTCGCCCAGTTGCGCGAGATGGTCAGGAGCCGCTGGTGCTCGGCCTCGAACTCGTCGGCCAGCCCCTCCAGCTCGGCGATCATCTTGGCGCGGCCCGCGGGGGTCAGCAAGTGGCCCGCGCGCTCCCAGAAATAGTTGTGGATCAGCCAGTTGCGCCGCTCCAGCACCCGCCGCAGCCGCGACTCCGCTTCCACGGGCAGCGTCACCGTCTCGCGCAGCGTCACCATCAGCGCGCCAAAAGTCTGCTGGAAGAGCGATTCCAGCAGTTGGTTGTACTGCTGGGGGGTCATCCCCTCGATGTCGGGGCCGTAGCGGGTGGCCAGCAAGAGCGCCAACTGGCGCTCCACGCACTGGGCCAGGTACACCGCCAGCCCATAGCGGGCATAGACCTCTCGCACCTGGGCCTCTTCGCGGTCGGGGTTACGCGGCATGGTTGGTCTCCCTGGATGGTTTGGCGCGATAGCTGGCGGGCATTATACTCCCCTTGGCTGGCAGATGACAAGGAGGGACGCCATGAACAAGGATATCGGCATC
>JAAYEA010000312.1 GCA_012689325.1 Chloroflexota bacterium | reverse complement strand
GGCCAGACGATCACCGCCACAGCCTATATCGACGATGGCCAGTGCGGCCCTTACGCCAAAACGGCCGCCACCCGGATCGCCGTGCCCGACCTCTCGGCGTCCCGCAAGGCCTTGATCCCGGCCCAAGTGGCCTCCGGCGACACGGTCACCTGCGTGCTCACCCTGACCAACACCAGCCTGGTGGCCGCTGCGCGAGCGGCTCTGGCTGACCCCGTGCCTGCCGGACTGGCGTATCTCCCCGGCACGGCCACCGGCGGCGCGACCTTTGACCCGGAGCGGAACCGCCTGGAATGGCGGGGCAGCGTCCCGGCTGGACAAATGACCCAGGCGAGCTACCAGTGGGTCGATAGCGACAGCGGCGACGCCGCCTTCGGCTGGGTGGATGCCACCGGCGGCGCCCTGCTGCCCGGCGGAGATGACGATTCCCTCGGCCCCTTCCCCATCGGCTTTGATTTCGAGTTCTTCCGCCAGCCCTATACGCAGTTCTATGTGAACACCAACGGTCAGGTGCTCTTTGGCGAGGGCTCTAACAGCTACACCAACACCTATATCCCCCGGGACCGCGCGCCGAACAACTTTGTCGCCGCCTTCTGGGACGACCTCCGCGTGGGCGCGGCCAACCTCTATTACCAAACCTACGGCGTCGCGCCCCACCGTTATACCGTGATCGAATGGCACCAGGTGGAACGCTATCGCACCACCGACCGCTACACCTTTGAGATCATCCTCTACGAAGGCAGCAACGCCATCGCTATCCAGTACCAGAGCCTGACGGGCGAGTATGCCGCCGGCGTCGGCGCCTCGGTGGGGCTGGAGAACGCCAGCGGCGCCGACGGCTTGGGCTACCTCTACGACGGCGAGCCGACCGATCACCAGTTGCATGACCAACTGGCGCTGCGCTTCTGGCCGCCGCCCGCCCTCACCCCGGGCGAGCAGGTGCTCACCTGGCGATACCGGGTGCAGGATGACCTGCCCGCCAACACGGCGCTCGCCAACACCGCGGTCATCACCGATGCCCAGGGCCTCGTGACCACCTTGACCGCCACCGCCCAGGCCAATCTCGTGGACCTTTCGCCCTCCACCAAGGAGGCGAGCAAAGCGTGGGCAGCAGCGGGCGACCTGCTGGATTACACCATCACCCTGCGCAACGCCGGCGCCGGGGCGACGGAGGCCCTGTGGACCGACACCCTGCCCGCCGAGCTCTCGCTGATCACGGGCACGTTGCAGGGGCCGGGAAGCCCCGTGTATGACCCCGTGGGCAGGGTGCTCTCTTGGAGCGGCACGGTCCCCGCCGGCGCGCCAGCGACCTTTGCCTTCCGCGCCAGGCTGAGCGCCGAAAGCGCCAACGATCAGGTGATCACCAACACCGTGCAGATCCAGACCCGGGAGACTGGCCAACGGTGGGACCGCGCGGCCCAGACCATCGTCAAGACGGCGGACCTCTCGCCATCCTACAAGCAGGTCAGCCACGCCGCGCCGGGCAACTATCTCACCTCCGGCAGCCTGCTCACATACACCATCGGCCTGGTCAACGCCGCGCCCATCGCGGCCCTCGGCGTCGCCCTGCGCGACCCGATCCCCGCCAACGCCGCCTACGTCCCCGGCAGCGTCACCGGCGGGGCGCGCTACGATGCGGCGGAGAACGCCGTGCTCTGGGAAGGCGACGTGCCCGCCGCTTCCACGGCCTCCACGCGCTATGTCTACCAAGACAGCCGCACCTCAGCCCAAGTCGCCTACCAGTGGGTGGAAATCGGCGAGTTCGGCGTCGACCTCGAGCTGGGCGATGACGACTATGCCTACGTCGACCTGCCCTTCCCCTTTGCGTTCTATGACGCCACCCATACCCGAATGGCCATCGGCTCCAATGGCACGCTGAGCTTTGACGACCGCTACCTGGGGCGCAGCAACACCTGCCTGCCCAGCGGCAACAGCTATGACGTCTCCGCCCTGATCGCCGCCTTCTGGGACGATCTCAACCCCGCCCAGGCTGGCCGCGTCCGCTATGCCGTGTTGGCGGCCGCGCCCCAACGGCAGGTGGTCGTGCAGTGGGACGGGGTACAGGTGGTGGGTGGCGGCCCGGTCACCTTCGAAGCCATCCTCTACGAGGGCAGCAACGACATCCTGGTGCAGTACAAGGACGTGGCCGCGGGGCTTGCCGCCGAGGAGTCGGGGGCCACGGTGGGGCTGCAAGCCGATGCCGCGCGGGGCCTGGCCTATAGCTGCGGCGCGCCCGCGCTGGCCGATGGCCTCGCCGTGCGCTTTACCCGGCAGCCCACCCCCAGCGAGCACCGCATCTCGTTCCAGGTGGCCGTGGCCGAGGGGCTGCCCACCAACGCCGCCATCGCCAACCGCGCGGTCATCGCCCAGGGCGCGGCCATCTCGCATACCCTGAGCGTGACCACCACGGTCAACGTGATGGATCTCCGCCTCTCCACCAAGACCGTCACGCCGTCCGTCGCCGGAGCGGGCGAGCTCCTCACCTACACCATCACGCTCCGCAACGACGGCATCCACGGCTCGCCCCAGGTCAGCTTGGTGGATCCGCTGCCGGACTGGCTCGAGCTCATCACCAGCACCATCTCGGGCGGCGCGGTCTATGACGCCGGGCTCCACCGCCTCACCTGGCAAGGGCCCCTCTCGGGCACCCTTCCTTACCTCCCTGGCGGCTGGCAAGATAGCGACGCCAGCGCGGTCCCGTTCGCCTGGGTCGACGCCATCGGGGGTACGGAGGTCCGCGGCGGGGATGATGTCGCCCGCGGCCCGTTCCCCATCGGCTTCCCCTTCGGCTTTTTCGGGAACACCTACACCGAGTTCCACATCAACTCGAACGGCCAGGTGTTGTTCGGCGAAGGAAGCAACCGCTACAGCAATGCCGCCATCCCCACCGCGGCCACGCCGAACAATTTCATCGCCGCCTTTTGGGATGACCTCGTCTGCCCCGAGCTGGGGGGTCTCTATTACCAGACCTTCGGCGACGCGCCCCATCGCTACACCGTGATCCAGTGGCAGAACGCGCGCGCGCTGGGTTCCACCAGCTCGCTCACCTTCCAGGTGATCCTCCACGAGGGCACCAGCGACATCGTCCTGCAATACCGCGCCCTCTCCGGGACCAAGAGCGACGGCGCCAGCGCCACCGTCGGCCTGGAGAACGCCGCCGGAAACGAGGGAGTCCTCTACCTGCACGACGGGTTGCCCGCGGCCAACCTCCTGCACAACGATCTGGCCATCCGCTTCCGCCAGCCGCGCAGCGCCCAGCCCAGCCAGCGCGTCTTGACCTTCCACGCTCGGGTCCGCGAAGACGCCCCCGCCAACCATGCGATCACCAACACAGCGGTCATCGATAACGGCCTGGGCCAAAGCCTGGAGCGCAGCGCCACCGCATTGGTGAACACCGTGGACCTTTCGCCCAGCGACAAGACCGTGGATCGATCCCTGGCCGCCTCCGGTGACGTGCTGCGCTACACCATCACCGTGCGCAATGTGGGCACTGGCGTGGCGGCGGGCGTGGTGGTCACTGACCCCTTGCCAGCCAGTGCAGCCTATGTCGCCGATAGCGCCACCAACGGCGCCATCTATGAGCCGGAGCGCCATCGCATCACCTGGACGGGCGACGTGGGGCGCGGCGCCAGCGCCCCGTTCAGCTTTGCCATCCGCACTGCTTCGGCCATCGCCGACCAGACCATCCTCACCAACACGGCCCAGATCGCCTTCCAGGGGCTGGCCCCCTTGGCCCGCTCCGCGCAGACCCTGCTCCGGTCGCCGGACATCACCGCCTCGGATAAGCAGGTCAGCGCCGAGCGCGCCGCCCCCGGCGAGGTGGTGACCTACACCCTGAGCATCCGCAACACCTCGGCGGTGGCCGCCGCCGTCTGGCTGACCGATGCGCTCCCCGCCACCCTGCAATACGTGCCGGGCTCGCTCTGGGCCAGCAGCGGGCAGGCCCGTATAGAGGCCAGCACGGTCCTCTGGCAGGGGGAGGTGCTCGGCCAGAGCGTGGTCCTGGTGCGGTTCGCCGCGCAGGTGGGCGAGCAGGCGCTCGGCACTGTGGTCAACACGGCCCTGCTGCGCCTGGGCGACCGGGAGCCGCTGTCGCGCTCGGCTAGCTTGACGGTGCAGAGGCCGGGACGACGGCTGTATTTCCCCTTGGTGTTTGAATAGATCCGCGCGGGCGAAAAAGCAGCCCGCCCGCGGCGCATCCACCGCCCCAGTTCGTGGCCTGGCCCCAAGCAAGCCACTAGCTGGGGCGTCCGTGCGCCCAAGGCCGCCCGCCGGGCCGCCGGGGGTTTGTCGGAACGCCCAGGGCATGGTATAATGTAGTAGAGACTATCCCCGAGCCGCAGACCCAGCGACACGGAATGCCGCCAGCGCCGCGCGCCAGCGGCATGGAACGCCACGAAAGGAAGCTCCGATGATCGAGTTAGAGGTGGATAGCATTCGCGTCAGTTTGCTTTCGCCGCGCAGGCTCGTCGTGCTCAAGGAGCTAGGCACCGATCGATATCTGCCCATCTGGATCGGCACCGCTGAGGCGGACGCGATCACCATCAAGCTGCAAAACATGCCGGTCTCCCGCCCGCTGACCCACGATCTCATCAAGAGCATCATCGAGGAACTGGGCGCCAACGTCTCGCATATCCTGATCAGCGACCTGGTGGATAACGCCGAGGGGGGAGGCACCTTCCTGGCGCGCATCGTGCTCAACCTTGGGCAAGGCAGCACCGAGGTCGACTCTCGCCCCAGCGATGCCATCGCCTTGGCGGTGCGCGTGGGCGCGCCGATCTTTGTCGAGGAAACGGTAATGGACCGCGCGTCCATCAAGCCCAGCCCCAGCGTCGAAGCGCCAAGCGCCGACGTCGGCGAGCCCCATTCCGAAGAGGACCTCTCCGTATTCCGCGACTTTATGGAAGGGCTGGAGGAAAGCTAGCACCGCATGACCACAGATCGGCTCCCTCCGCAGAACATCGAGGCAGAGCAGTCGGTTCTCGGCAGCCTGCTGATCGACCCCAATGCCATCATCACCGTCGCTAGCTTTTTGCGCGCCGAGGATTTCTACCGCGAGCAGCATGGCGAGGTCTATGACGCCATGCTGGCCCTGCACGAGCGGCGGGAGCCCATTGATCTGCTCACCGTCTGCGACGAGCTGCAGCGCCGGGAACAGCTCGAGGCCGTGGGAGGCGCCGCCTATCTGACCTCGGTGATCAACATGGTGCCCACCTCGATCCATGTCGAGCACTATGCCCACATCGTCGAGCGCACTTCCATCCTCCGCCACCTCATCGACGCCGCCGGCGAGATCGCCGGCCTGGCCTACCAAGAGATGGGCGAGGTCGAAGAGATCATCGACAAGGCGGAATCCACGCTCTTCAAGGTCTCGCAGCAGCGCATCTCCCAGTCGCTGGTGCCGATCCGGCAGGTGGTGGTGGATTATTACGACCACATCGAATACCTCCACGAGCACCCCGGCGAGACCACCGGCCTGCCCACCGGTTTCGTGGACCTGGACAAGCTGCTCAACGGCATGCAGCCCTCCGACCTGATCATCGTGGCCGGGCGCCCCGGCACCGGCAAATCATCGCTCGCGCTGGCCCTGGCGCGCCATGCCGCGCTCAAACAGAGCGGGGTGGTGGCCATCTTTACCTTGGAAATGTCCTCCGCCCAGTTGGTGCAGAGGCTCATCTCCAGCGAGACCGACATCGATTCGCAGCGGCTGCAGACCGGCCGCATTCAGGACTCGGAGTGGGGGCTCTTTGTGCGCGCCAGCAGCGTGCTTTCCGAGAGCGCCATCTTTATCGACGATACGCCCTCCCCCACGCCCATGGAGATTCGCACCAAGGCGCGGCGGCTGGCCGAGGAACACGGCCTGGACCTGATCATCATCGACTATCTCCAGCTCATGCAAGGCAACCAGCGCTCGGAGAACCGCGTGCAAGAGATCTCGTACATCTCGCGCGCGCTCAAGGGGCTGGCCAGGGAGCTGAACGTGCCGGTGGTGGCGCTCTCGCAGCTCTCCCGCGCCGTCGAGTCCCGCACGGACAAACGCCCGATCCTCTCGGACCTGCGCGAGTCGGGCTCCATCGAGCAGGACGCCGATATCGTCATGTTCATCTATCGCGACGAGATGTACAACGAAGCTACCGAGATGCAGAATATCGCCGAGCTGATCATCGCCAAGCACCGCAACGGGCCCACCGGCACGGTCCATCTGCGCTTCCGGAAGGAACTGACGCGCTTTGAGAACCTGGCCCTGGTCGAAGACTATAACCCCGAACCAGGCTATTAGCGGGGCGAGCATGGGGTGGAGGCTGCCGTGAAGGTGTTCTCGGGGTTTCCCGCGGGCAAGACCCATCTGACGCCCCTGCCGGACGCGTTCTTTACCGACCTGCTCCCCTCCATCGATGACCTTGGCGAGCTCAAGGTGACCCTGCATGTCATCTGGCTGCTCGACCAAAAGCGCGGGGCCCTGCGCTTTGTGGACGAGGGCGAGCTGCTCAACGATGCCGTGCTGCTGAGCGGGTTCGCCCCCGCGGAGCCGCGCGCCGCACAACAATTGATCCGCGAGGGCTTGCAGCGGGCGGTGGAACGCGGCGCCTTGCTCCCGCTCAAGCGAGCGGATGCGCCCGACGCGACGGCCTATTTCCTGAACAGCGAAAAGGGGCGCCAAGCCTGGGAGCAGGCGCAGCGCAGCGGGCAGCCGCTCCGCGCCACCCCAGAAGCCAGCGCGCCGCTCAAGCGCGCAGGCAACAACATTTTCGTGCTATACGAGCAGAACATCGGCCTTTTGCAGCCGATCATCGCCGAAGAGCTGAAAGAAGCCGAAGCCGCCTATCCGCCCGAGTGGATCGAGGAAGCCTTCCGGGTGGCCGCGGCGAACAATGTGCGAAGCTGGCGCTATATCCAGCGCATCCTGGAGCGCTGGGCGGCCGAGGGTCGCGGCGAAGGACGAGAGGACGAGGATGACCGGAGACGGTACATCGAGGGCAAATATGCGGATCTTTACAAGCGACGCCCCGGCGAGTGAGCCGCCATGCCCCATCTGCGGGGGCACGGGCTATGTGCGCCGGGACGTCCCGGTCGGGCATCCCGACTTTGGGCGCGCCATCCCCTGTCGCTGCAAGGTCAGCGACCTGCAGGCGAAACGCATGGCCAATCTGCGCGAGCTGAGCAACCTCGGCTTGCTTTCGCGCATGACCTTCGAGACCTTCACGCCCGAGGGCTATGCCCTCAGCCCCATGCTCAGCGCCAACCTGCAGCACGCCTACAAGCGCGCGCTCGAGTTCGCCGACGAGCCCAAGGGCTGGCTGCTCTTCAAGGGAGCCTATGGATGCGGCAAGACCCACCTGGCGGCGGCCATCGCCAATCGCCTGCTGGAGCGAGGCTACGGCGTGCTCTTTGTGGTCGTGCCCGACCTGCTGGACCACCTGCGCACCACCTACCGGCCCAATAGCCCGGTCTCGTACGATGAGCGGTTCGATAGCGTGCGCACCGCCCCCGTCCTGATCCTCGACGATCTGGGCACGGAGAACCTGACCCCGTGGGCGCGCGAAAAGCTCTTCCAGATCTTTAACCACCGCTATAACGCCAAGCTGCCCACCATCATCACCACCAACCGCGAGTTGGAAGAGATCGATCAGCGCGTGCGCTCCCGCCTCATGGACCAGGAGTTCTGCCGGGTCTGCCACATCCTGGCGCACGACTATCGGGCGGGCGCGCAGGTGCAATCGGACATCAGCAGCCTGAACGCCCTTTCGGACAAGACCTTCGAGAACTTTGAGCTCCGTGAGAAAGAGCTGACCGCCAACGAAGCCGAGAA
This sequence comes from Chloroflexota bacterium, assembly GCA_012689325.1. Classification (GTDB taxonomy): domain Bacteria; phylum Chloroflexota; class Anaerolineae; order JAAYEA01; family JAAYEA01; genus JAAYEA01. The sequence continues at coordinate 22,029 of JAAYEA010000312.1, read as the reverse complement.
CCTCCGCTACGCCGTCGCCATGGTCCAGGATTACGCCCAGTCCCCCAAGGGCTGGCTGATCATCACTGGCAGTTATGGCTGTGGCAAGACCCACCTGGCCGCCGCGGCGGCCAACTATAGGGCGGTGAGCGGCTTTCCCGCGCTGTTCATCGTCGCGCCCGACCTGCTGGATCATCTCCGCGCCACCTTTGACCCCAATAGCACCGTCTCTTACGACAAACGCTTCGACGAGATTCGCCGCGCGCCCCTGTTGATCCTCGACGACCTGGGCACGCAAAGCTCGACCGCCTGGGCGCAGGAAAAGCTCTTCCAGTTGCTCAACTATCGCTATAACGCCAAGCTGCCCACCATCATCACCATGAGCATGACCCTGGACGAGTTCGAGCAGCAAGCGCCTCGTCTCTTTGTGCGCATGCTGGACCAGCGTCTCTGCCTGCACGTGGCGATCATCGCGCCCAGCTACCACCGCGCCCGCCTGCGCGCGGAATCCTCCGCCCCCCGCCGCCCGGCCAGGAGGCGTCCCGCTGGCCCCGAGAGCCGCTAACGTTGAACGGCGCTGGAAAGAGGGCAAACGTGAACCCAGCTCGCTCAGGCGCCCGTCGCCCCCTAAAATGGCTCCTGCCCCTGGCAGCCTGCGTCGTGGTGGCCGCCCTGGCGCTTCTCTTGGTCTTTTCGGGCATCGCCTCCCCCTTCCTCTCGAGCTGGACGGGCGAGGAGGATCCCCGCGAGCAGATCAAGGGCGTGGGCGCCTGGCTGTGGTTGCGCCTGCAGCATGGCGCCCCCGAGACCGCGCCCTACACGCCCATGCCCCACACCGGCCTCAACCCCTTTGGCATCAACACCTTTTTGGAGCAAGAGGTCGAGCCGGCCAAGGTCGAGCTCTCCATGCAGATGATCTCGGCGGCGGGGTTCCGCTGGATCCGCCAAGAGTTCCCCTGGGAGGATATCGAGATCTCGGGCAAGGGCGACTATTGGGACCACAAATGGGACCAGAGCGCCTGGGCCAAATACGACCGGATCGTGGACCTGGCCGAGCGAAATGGCCTGCGGATCATCGCCCGGCTGGATAACCCGCCCGCCTGGTCCCGCGCCGCGGGCGACGAGGCCGGCACCCTGGCGCCGCCGGACCGCCTGGAGGATTTCGGCGATTACGTCCATGCCGTCGTCTCCCGCTACCGGGGACGCGTCCGCTACTACCAGATCTGGAACGAGCCCAACATCTATCCCGAATGGGGCGAGCAGCCGGTGGACGCCCGGGCCTACGTCGAACTGCTCAAGGTCGCCTACACTCGCGCCAAGGAGGCCGACCCCGACTGCGTGATCCTGAGCGCCGGGCTGGCCCAGACCGCCGAGACCGGCCCGCGCAACCTGGACGACACCATCTATTTGCAGCAGATGTACGACGCTGGCGTCCAGGGATATTTCGACATCATGGGCGTCATGGCCTATGGCCTGTGGACCGGCCCAGGCGACCAGCGCCTGAGCCAGGATCGCACCAATTTCTCCCGGCCGCAGCTTATCCGCGAGATCATGGTCCGCAATGGCGACGCGGACAAGCCCATCTGGGCCACCGAGATCGGCTGGAATGCCCTGCCCACGGACTTTGCCGGGCCCGCCAATTTCGGCCGCGTGACCCAGCCAAAACAGGCGCGCTACGCCGTGCAGGCGTACGAGCGGGCCCAGCGCGACTGGCCCTGGATGGGCGTGATGAACTTTTGGTTCTTCAAGCGGGCCACGGACCAGGAGACAAGCCAGACCTTCTACTATTTCCGCATGGTCGAGCCGGATTTCACCCCCCTGCCGGTCTATGAGGCCATGCGCGATTACGCGAACCGCGCCCCCATGGTGCCCATCGGCTACCATCAGGAGGACCACTGGGCGCTCTCCTACGGCGGCGAGTGGGTCGACCTTGACGACGCGCAGGCGGTCTTGGGCCGCTTGCGCCAGGCGCAGGGACAGGCCACCCTCGCCTTTACCTTTCGCGGCACGGACTTGGAGCTGGTCACGCGCCAGGGGCCCGAGTCGGGCAGCCTCGCGGTGCGCCTCGACGGGCGCGCGCTGCCGACGATTAGCCTGAAGGCCGCGCAGCCGCTGCACCAGCAGCGCATCACCCTGGCCCAGGGGCTGCGCGATGGCGCCCACACCGTCGAGCTCGCCTGCCTGGGCGATGGGCCGGTGGCCATCGACGGATTGATCGTGCGGCGCACCGCCCGCTACTGGCAGCGGGTCCTCGGCCAGAGCGCCGCGCTCATCGGCGCCGCCGTCGTCGGCCTCGCCGGGCTGGCCTGGCTTGGGAGACGTCGCCGGAGCGGCGCCGGCAGCCGCCATGACTGAGCATCCCTCGGCAGGCTCTCGGGCACGTTGGGCCGCCATCGGCGCCGCGGCGGCGTTGTGCCTGCTGGCCTTGGCGCTGCGCCTCTATCGCCTCGATGGGCAGAGCCTATGGAACGACGAGGGGACCAGCGTGGCCCTGGCCGGACGCAGCCTGGCCGCCATCACCCGCGACGCCTCCCACGACATCCATCCGCCCTTCTACTATTACCTCTTGCACCTGTGGGTCTCCCTCTGGGGCAACTCGGCCATAGCGGTACGCGCCCTATCGGCCCTGCTGGGCGCGCTGGTGGTCCCCGTGGTCTATGCCCTGGGGCAGCGGCTCTTCGGCCCGCGGGAAGCGGCTGCAGCCGCCCTGTGCGCCGCCCTCTCGCCGCTGGGGGTCTATTACTCCCAGGAAGTGCGGATGTACATCCTGGTCACCCTGTTGGGCGCGATGTCCTTCTGGCTCTTTGCGCGCTGGACCGACGCCATGTTCGCGCCACGCCCCCGCGCGCGCGGGCTCCTGGCCGCCGCGGCCTATGTCTTGGTCACCGTCCTGATGATGTATTCGCACTATTTCGCCTTCACCCTGGTGGTGGCGCAGAACGCGGCTTTTGTGTTGCGTTGGCTCGCTGACGCGCGCGCCCCTCGCTCGCAGATGGACGGAATGCACCCTTGGCGCGCTTGGCCTGCGCTCCGCCCCTGGATCATCGCCCAGGTGGCGGTGCTGGTCGCCTTCGCTCCCTGGCTGACGGTGGTCTGGCGGCAGCTCCGCTACTGGCCCGCCGTGAGCGAGCCCTTCGGCCTGCGCGAGCTGCTGGCGCGGGTAGCCTACGCCTTCAATGTCGGCCTCTCGCTGGAGGAGGTCCCCTGGGCCCTTGCCGGATTTGGGGTCATCCTCGCGCTCGGCTGGGCCGCCGCGGCCTGGCAGCTAACCAAGACAAGGGAGCCTAGCCAAGCCTGGAACGCCGCCGTGGCCTGGCTCTATGCCCTGATGCCGGTGGCGCTGATGTACCTGCTCTCTCGCCAGCGCCCCATGTACAACGCCAAGTTTCTGCTGCTGGCGACGCCGGGGTATGCCCTGCTCCTGGGCCGCGCCCTGGTCCAGCCCTGGCGCGGCACGGCCGGCAAGCTCCTGGCCGCCGCCTGGCTCATCGCGGGGGTGCTGTTCATCTCGGCGATCTCGGGGTGGTCGCTGCGCAACTATTACCACGATCCCCGCTATGCCCGCGACGATTACCGCGGCATCGCCCGTTATATCGAGGCGGTGGGCGCCCCCAACGACGCCATCCTGATCAACGCCCCTGGCCAGTACGAGACCTTTGTCTATTACTACCAGGGCGAGCTCCCCATCTGGCCGCTGCCCAAACAGCGCCCCATCGACACCGCGCAGACCGAGGCCGACCTCCGCGAGATGGCGCGGGGGCGCCAGCACATCTATGCCATCCTCTGGGCCACGGACGAAAGCGACCCCGCGCGCTTTATCGAAGGCTGGCTGGATCAGCAGGCCTACAAGGCCACGGATAACTGGTATGGCAACGTGCGCCTGGTGACCTATGCGCTGCCCCAATCCAGCGCGGCGGCCGCGCCGCAGCCGGTGGACGCCCAATTCGGGCCGATCACCTTGCGCGACTATGCGCTGCTGACGCCGGAGGTCCCCTCGGGCGACATCCTGCAACTGGCGCTGCGCTGGGAAACCCACTCGCCGCTGGATAGGCGCTACAAGGTCTTTATCCACGTCCTGGACGAGGCCGACCACATCGTCGGCCAGCGGGACGCCGAGCCGGGCGGGGGCGTCCGGCTGACCACCACCTGGCAGTCGGGGGAAAGCATCGCCGATAACCACGGCGTGCTCATCCTGCCCGCCACGCCGCCGGGAACCTACCGCATCGCCCTGGGGCTCTACGACATCGATAGCGGCCAGCGACTGCCCGTCCAGGCAGCGGGGCAGGCTGCGGGCGACCGCCTGATCCTGTCGCCGCTGACGGTAACCGCGCCCGCAGCGCCGCCGCCGCTCTCCGCGCTGGGCCTGCAACGCCAGCTCGACTGGCAAGCGGGGCCGCTCGCCCTGCTGGGCGATAACCTGACCCGGCTGGGACACGAGCACGAGCCGGGCCTGCCGATCCGCGCCGGCGACGTGCTGCACCTGGTCCTGTTCTGGCAGGCCCAGGGCCCCTCCCCGGATGTGGAGCTGCTCCTGGAGCTAGTGGACCGCGCCGGCCAGGTCCGCCTGGCGAGGCGCGCGCCCCCGCTAGATGGTAGGCTGCCCGTCTCCCAATGGGGCGAGGGGCAAATCATGCGCGATCCCCATCTCCTGTTTCTGCCCGGCGACCTGGCGCCGGGCGCCTACACGCTGCGCCTGGGCGTCTATGACGCCTCGGGCGGCGCCTTGCTGGCGCCCCGCGCGCTGCTCAAGGTGATAATCGAGTAGGCGGTTGCATCTCCGGCCAAGTGGAATATACTACAGGCATCTCCGGCCGCGTTGCCTCGCCCCCGGCGCGACAGCTTGCGGCCTCTCTTTTGTCGCGGGTTCACAAAAACATGGAGGAGGCAGTTTGATGGATATCGTTCGTTTCGGGATCATCGGCGTGGGCGGCATGGGCTCCGGGCACGCCCGCAACATGCCCAAGATCGAGGAGGTCCGGCTCACCGCCGTGGCCGATATCGACCCCACCGCGCTCAAGACGGCCACCGATGCTTTCGACGTGCCCGGCTTTCCCAACGCCACCGAGCTGATCAATAGCGGCCTGGTGGACGCGGTGATCGTGGCCACGCCGCACTATTTCCACCCCCCCATCGCCATCGAGGCCATGAAGGCTGGGCTGCACGTCATCAGCGAAAAGCCCATGGGCGTCCAGGTCTCCGAGGCCCAAAAGATGATCGACACGGCGAACAAAACCGGGCAGACCCTGGCCGTCATGTTCAACCAGCGCAGCACCCCGCACATCCAGGCCGCGCGCAAACTTGTCGAGCAGGGCCGTCTGGGCGAGCTCTACCGCACGCTGTTGGTGGAGGGCTGGTACCGCAGCCAGGCTTACTATGATTCCGCCACCTGGCGCGCCACCTGGAAGGGCGAGGGCGGCGGCGTGATCATGAACCAGGCGCCGCACTGGCTGGACCTCTTTACCTGGCTGGGCGGGCTGCCCTCCCGGGTGCTGGGCCGCACCATGACCCGCCAGCACCGCATCGAGGTGGAGGACGAGGTCTCGGCGCTGCTCGAGTACAAGAACGGCGCCACCGGCTACCTGCACGAGAGCGTCAACGAGGCCCCCACCAGCAGCCGCATCGAGCTCTGTGGCGAGTATGGCAAGCTGGTAGTGGAAAAGGACCGCATCCGCTTCTGGGAAGTGCCCCAGGGCGTGCGCGCCTACTCGGATTCCTCCGACCAGATGTGGGGCAGCCCCGAAGCCCGCGAGGTCGAGGTCGAGGTCGAGCAACGCGAGTCCGGCCATGCCGCCATCGTGCGCAACGTCGCCCGCCATATCATGTACGGCGAGCCGCTGCTGACCCCTGGCCATGATTGCATCAACGGCCTGCAACTAGCCGACGCCATCATGCTCTCCGCCGACCGAGGCAACCGGTGGGTGGACGTGCCCGTGAGCACCCGGGCGTTCAACGCCTTTATCGCGCGCAAGCAGGCCGAGTCCCAGGAGAAAAAGATCAGCGGCCCCGTCAAGCGCGTCACCGACCCCAGCCACACCAAGTAGCTTTCGTCCCGCCACACGCAAAAAAGCCCGGCCGCATGGCCGGGCTTTTCGTCTGTTGGCGCAAGGAGAGGGCTATACGACGCTCTCCGCCAGCTCGGCGTCGGACCGGGCGGGTTGCGTAAAGGCGAGTTGGTCGCCCTCCACCTCGATGGTGATGGTGGCGCCGGGGCGCAGGTCGCCCGCCAACAGCCGCCGCGCCAGGACGCTTTCCACCTCGCGCTGCAGGGTGCGACGCAGCGGCCGCGCGCCGAACTGCGGGTCATAGCCCTTATTGGCCAGCCACTCTCGCGCCTCGGGGGTCAGCTCGATGTCGAGACCCTGATCGGCCAGCCGGCTGCCGATCTCTTTCATCTGCAAGTCAACGATGCGTTGCACCTGCTCCCGGCTGAGCGGGCGAAAGACAATGATCTCGTCGATGCGGTTCAGGAACTCGGGGCGGAAGGTCTTTTTCAGCGTCTCATCCACGTCCAGGTCAAAGACCGACGCCTCGGGCTCCGCGCCATCCCGCGCCCGCGCCTGAAAGCCCAGGTTGGAGACGCGGCGCGCGAAATCGGTCCCCACGTTGGAGGTCATGATGATCACCGTGTTGCGAAAGTCCACCACGTGTCCCTGCCCATCGGTGAGCCGCCCATCCTCCAAGATTTGCAGCAGGGCGTTCCAGACGTCCGGGTGGGCCTTCTCGATCTCGTCAAAGAGGATCACCTGATAGGGCCGGCGGCGCACCGCCTCGGTAAGCTGGCCGCCCTCTTCATAGCCCACATAGCCAGGGGGCGCGCCAAAGAGGCGAGAGGTGGTGTGCTGCTCGCGATACTCGCTCATGTCGATGCGCAAGAGGGCATCCTCATCGTCAAAGAGGAACCAGGCCAGCGCCTTGGCCAGCTCAGTCTTGCCCACACCCGACGGCCCCAAAAAGATGAAACTGCCGATGGGGCGGCCGGGGTCTTTGAGCCCCGAGCGCGCCCGGCGGATGGCGTCCGAGACGGCATAGACCGCCTCCTCCTGGCCAATGATCCGCTCGTGCAGCCGCTCCTCCATCTGCAGCAGCTTGGCCGACTCGCTCTCGAGCATGTTGCTCAGCGGGATGCCGGTCCAACTGGCCACGACCTCCATGATGTCGCGATCGCTGACCACCTCATCCAGGCCCTTCTCGCGCTGCCAGGTTTCCCGCGCCTGTTCGAACTCGAGCTCGAGCTGCGCCCGCTGGCTCTTATAGTTGGCGGCGCGCTCATAGTCGCGGGCCGCCCAGGCAGCCTCCTCCTCGGCGGCGAGCTTTTCCAGCTTGGTCTTCTTGGCCTTTAGCTCGCCCGGCAGGCTAAAGATGGCGATGCGCAGCTTGGCCGCCGCCTCATCCACCAAATCCACCGCCTTGTCCGGCAGCCGCCGATCCTTGATGTAGCGATCGGAGAGGCGGGCCGCCGCCACCAGGGCGTTCTGCTCGATGGTCACCTGGTGGTGGGCCTCGTAGCGATCGCGCAGCCCCTCCAGCATCTCGATGGTTTCCTCGATGGAGGGCTCGTCCACATAGATGGGCGAGAAACGGCGCTCCAGCGCGCTATCTTGCTCGATATACTTGCGGTACTCGTCCAGCGTCGTCGCGCCGATGCAGCGCAACTCGCCGCGGGCCAGCGCAGGCTTCATCATGTTGGAGGCGTCGATGGCCCCCTGGGCCCCGCCGGCGCCCACCACGGTGTGCAGCTCGTCGATAAAGAGCACGATCTCGCCCTGCGCCTTCTCGATCTCTTCCAGGGCGTTGCGCAGCCGCTCCTCGAACTCGCCCCGGAAACGCGTGCCGGCCACCATGCTGCCCAGGTTGAGCGAGACGATGTGCTTGCCCAGCAGATTCTCCGGAACGTCGTCAGATTCGATCTTGAGCGCCAGGCCCTCGACGATGGCCGTCTTGCCCACCCCCGCCTCGCCGATCAGCACCGGGTTGTTCTTGGTGCGCCGGGAAAGGACCTGCATCACGCGCAGGATCTCGGCGTCGCGGCCGATCACCGGATCCAGCCTGCCCTCCCTGGCCTCTTTGGTCAGGTCGCGGCTATACTTTTCCAGGGTCCGGTAGCGCCCCTCCGCCTGCGGGCTGGTGACGCGCTGCCCGCCGCGCAGCTCTTTCAGCGAGGCCAGCACGCGCTCGCGGGTCACGCCGAAATCGTTCAGGATGCGCGAGGCGGCGCCGTCCCGCGAACCCACGATGGCCATAAAGATATGCTCGGTGGAGACATATTCGTCCTTGAGCTTGTTGGCCTCCTCGTTGGCCAGGTCAAAGACGGCCTTGATCCGCGGCGTGATATACACCTGGCCCACCTGGCCCAGGTTGGGCATGTAGACCTTGGGCGCGGCGCGGAGCGCCTCGTCGAGACGCTCCTTCGCCAGCTCGGCGTCGCCGCCCAGCCGCTCCAGCAGTTGCGGCACCACGCCCTCGGGCTGCTCCAGCAGCGCCAGCAGCATGTGCTCGGTATCGAGCTGCATGTGCGAGTAGCGCTGCATGATCTCATAGGCCCGCGCCGCCGCTTCCTGGGCCATCTCGGTGAAACGATCGAATTTCATCATCTTGTCTGGTCTACTCCTATGACGCCGCCACAGGCTCCGGCGTCGCTATTCTCTCCAGAGTGAGGGCCTCGCCACTCGAGCCCACGCGCACCGTATCCCCCTCGCGGAAATCCCCCTGCAAGAGCCGCAGAGCCAGGGGGTCCTGCAGCTCGCGCTGGATGGTCCGCTTGAGGGGCCGCGCGCCATAGACCGGGTCGTAGCCCTTCTCCGCCAGGTAACGCTTGGCCTCCTCGGTGACCTGGATGTCGATCTCGCGCTCCGCCAGCGCCTTGCGCAGGCGCGCGATCTGGATATCCACGATCCGCACCAGGTGCTCCATGGTCAGCGAGCTAAAGATCAGTATCTCGTCGATCCGGTTCAGGAACTCGGGACGGAAATGGTTATCCATCTCGGCCAGGACGCGGTTGCGCATGGCGTTGTCATCCCTGCCGCCCAGCTCCTTGATCCACTGGCTGCCCACATTGGAGGTCATGATCACCACGGTGTTCTTGAAATCCACCACGCGACCATGGCCATCGGTGAGCCGCCCATCGTCCAGCAGTTGCAGCAAGGTGTTGAACACCTCGGGGTGCGCCTTTTCGATCTCGTCAAAGAGCACCACCGCATAGGGCCGCCGGTGGATGGCCTCGGTAAGCTGACCGCCCTCCTCATAGCCCACATAGCCGGGCGGCGCGCCGATCAGCCGGGCCACCGTGTGGCGCTCCTGATACTCGCTCATGTCGATGCGCACCATGGCGTTCTCATCGTCAAAGAGGAACTCGGCCAGCGCCTTGGCGAGCTCGGTCTTGCCCACGCCGGTCGGCCCCAAAAAGATGAAGGAGCCCAGCGGCCGGTGGGGGTCTTGCAGCCCCGCCCGCGCGCGACGCACGGCGTTGGAGACCTTGCTGATGGCCTCCTCCTGGCCCACCACGCGCAGGCGCAGCCGCTCCTCCATCTTGAGCAGCTTTTCCACCTCGCCCTCGGTCAGCCGCGAGACGGGGATGTTGGTCCAACTGGCCACCACCTCGGCGATGTCCTCCTCGGTGACCTCCAGGTTGAGCATCCGCTTGTCTTTCTGCGCCTCTTTGAGCTGCGCCTCCAGGTCGGACATTTGCTGGTTCAACTCGCGCGTCCGGCCGTATTGCAGCTCGGCGGCGCGGGCATAGTCCTGCGCCCGCTGCGCCCGGTCCACCTGGACTTGCAGTTGCTCCATCTCTTTCTGGATCTCGCCGATCTTGGAGATGATTTCCTTTTCCCGCTGCCAGTGCGCGGTCAGCCCGGCCTGCTCCTCTTTCAGGTCAGCCAGTTCCTTTTCCAGCCGCCCCAGGCGTTCCTTGGAAGCGCTATCCTTTTCCTTACGCAGCGCCTCGCGCTCGATCTCGAGCTGCGCGACGCGTCGCTTTAGCTCGTCCAGCTCCACGGGCAGGCTATCGATCTCCATGCGCAGCCGCGAAGCGGACTCGTCGATGAGGTCGATGGCCTTATCGGGCAGAAAGCGATCGGTGATATAGCGGCTGGAGAGCACCGCCGCCGCCACCAGCGCCGAGTCCTGGATATTGACGCCATGGTGCGTCTCGTAGCGCTCCTTCAGGCCGCGCAGGATGCTGATGGTCTCCTCCACCGTCGGCTCGTCCACCAACACCGGCTGGAAGCGCCGCTCCAGCGCCGCGTCCTTTTCGATATGCTTCCGGTATTCATCGAGCGTCGTGGCGCCCACGCAGTGCAACTCGCCCCGCGCCAGCAAGGGCTTGAGCATATTGCTGGCGTCCATCGCGCCCTCGGCGGCGCCCGCGCCCACCACGGTATGCAGCTCGTCGATAAAGAGGATGACCTTCCCCTCGGACGCGGTGACCTCTTTCAGCACCGCCTTCAGGCGCTCCTCGAACTCGCCACGGTATTTGGCCCCGGCGATCAGCGCCCCCAGGTCCAACGCCACCAGGCTCTTGTTCTTCAAGTTCTCCGGCACGTCGCCATCGATGATGCGCTGCGCCAGCCCCTCGGCGATGGCTGTCTTGCCCACGCCCGCCTCGCCCACCAGCACCGGGTTGTTCTTGGTGCGGCGAGAGAGCACCTGCACCACGCGGCGAATCTCGCTATCCCGCCCGATCACGGGGTCCAGCTTGCCCTGCCGCGCCATCTCGGTCAGGTCGCGGCCATACTTGGTCAAGGACTGGTACTTGTCCTCCGGGTTCTGGTCGGTGACGCGCTGCGAGCCGCGGATATGGGTCAACGCGGCCAGGATGCGGTCGCGGGTGACGCCCAGGTTTTCCAGCAGGCGGCTGGCGCTGCTGCCGCGCGCCTCCAGGATGGCGATCAGCAGGTGCTCGGTCGAGACGTATTCGTCGCCCAGTTTTTTGGCCTCATCCTCGGCGGCGTTGAACACCTGCCCCGCCTGCGGCGACATATAGACTTGGGTCAGGCCCTGGACGCGCGGCAGCCGGTTCATCTCGGCCAGCACCTGTTGCTGCAGCGTCTCGGGGGCCAGGCCCATGCCGCGCACCACCTCGGGCGCCACGCCCTCGGGCTGCGCGAGCAGGGCAGACAGCAAATGCAAAGGCTCCAATTGATTATGATTGCGATCTTGGGCCAGCTCTTGCGCCGCTTGCACGGCCTGCTGGGCCTTTTCGGTCAGTTTGTTGATGTTCATCGTTACGTACCTCGTCAACTCGGATTCGCGACCATCAGCTAGGCTCCCAGGGGCGTGGTCGCCGTGCCCCTGGGAGCCGCCAGGCTAGTACCGCAAGAGCGCGCCGATGTGGCCGCTCTCCGCCAGCTTGTCATTGCCCGCCACCACGCGAACCTTGCCTCCGGAATCGAGCACCTTTTGCGTCACCAAGTCCACGGCATTGCCCACCGGGCGCATGCTGTGGCCGCAAAAGAGGCACTTTTGCCCCTGCGTCGGGGCCACATAGCCGCAGTTCTCGCAAAGCGCGCCGGGGGCCTCATAGCCCTGCTCCACCACCAGGACGCGCACGCGCCCCTCGCGGGTCGCATAGGCGGTGTCGGCCAGCCCCATCACGGCAGCCTCGCCCTTCGCCGCGGCGGTCACGGCCTGGAGCACCAGAGCGTCTTCTTTTTTGTGCTTGTCCTCCAGCGCCAACTCCAGGGTCTTGGATAGAACCTCAGCGCTGGTGGACTGCATATCGGCCGGAACGCTGCCGATGATCGCCTTTTGCAGGTGCGTGGGCAGCAGCGGCTGGAACTGCGCCAGGGTTTCATCGGCCCCGGCCAAGATCAGCGTCGCGCAAGTATGCTCCTTGCACAGATCCGTGGCCGCCTCGGCCACCGCCTTCAGGTTTTGCATGATCTGCTTATCCACACGGCGCTGATAGGTCGCCTGGGACCAGCCCCCCTGTTTGTGGCGCTTGATCGCCTCGCCCAAGGACTCGCTCTCCTCGATGATCTCACCCAATTCGACCCGAAACAGCCGCGCGCCCTCCTGATCCACCAGGATGACGCCATAGGGCTCGTATTCGTCCAGCAAATCCGTCAGAGGCTTCAGATAGGGCCGCTCCGCCGCGAACACCAGCGTCGGCACGGGAACCTCGATCGGCCACGCTTGCCAGAGGTCACACTTGTGGCAGCTAAAGGCCACCAGCCCTTTGGCCTGCCAGTCGTACTCATAATCGAGAAATCGCTCGATCCGGCTGACGTCCTGGGCCAGGCTCTTGTCGGCCACCTGCTGCAGCTTGTCGCGGAGCACCAGCCGGCACCGCTCCTTGGCCTGCCGGCTCAGGTCCGTGTCCAGATAGACGCTCAACACCAGATTCTCGCTCTGCTGGAAATCCACCAACGCCTGTAGGTCTTGTCGACTGATCATCTCTGTCTCCTTTGTGCGTGCTCGCGGCTTTCCTTGCCGCTCCTCTATCGCCCCTGAGAGCCTAGACCCCAGCACCACAACCGGACTAGATCGACACGCTCACGACTCGGCTGGGCCAGAACCAGCCCGCCGGCGCAGATCGCCCAATTCGCGTTCGAACTGCGCTTGGCTTCTCGAGATTTCGTCCTGCAATTCATCGATACGATCCAAAAGGTTCAGGATCACCTCGACGCCCGCCAGGTTCACCCCCAGCTCGACCGTCAGTCGATTGATCTTGTGCAGGCGATCCACATCGCGCTGGGAGTACAGCCTAACATTGCCATCGGAGCGCTTGGGGCCAACCAGCCCCAGGCGCTCATAGTTCCGCAACGTCTGCGGGTGCAAGTCCAGCATCTTGGCCACCACGCTGATATAGTACAAAGGCTCTTCATAAGCAGCGCTGCTATCCACGATCCTACCCCTCCACAGGTCGCTAGGAGCTTGGCGGCACATCCGCCAGCTGCACCTCGACCTCGAGCGTGTTTCCATCCCGCACGACGGTGACCTTGACCGTATCTCCGACCCTTTTCTGGGTCTCCAGGTAACGATTGAGGTCATCCATGGTCAGGATCTTGATCCCATCGATGCCGATGACGATATCCCCACCCACAGGAACCCTCCGCCGGTAGATGATCACCTCTCGGCTGGGGCCCCGCAACCCTGCCTGATAAGCTGGGCTGGTGCGATCCAGGCTCAGGATGAGCACCCCATAGTCCACCGGCAGCTCCAGTAGCTCGGCAAGCCCCGGCGTCACCGTCGCGCCATCAAAGCCCAGCCACGGGTGGGCATAGTGCCCGGTCTCGATCAGCGCCGGCACGACGCGCCTGACCGTGTCCACCGAAACGGCAAAGCCGATGCCGATGGACGCGCCGGTCACGTTAGGGATCGCCGTATTGACGCCAATGACCCGCCCGCGCGAGTCCAACAGCGGCCCGCCCGAGTTGCCCGGGTTGATCGCCGCATCGGTCTGGATCATGTCGTACAAGGCGCGCTCGCCCTCCTCGCCGGCCAGCTCGCGCCCCAGCGCGCTAATCACGCCCACGCTGACGCTCTGCTCCAAGGTCAGCGGGTTGCCGATGGCGATGGCCCGCTGCCCCACCCGCAGCGTCGCCGACTCGCCCAACTCGACGGGGCGCAGCTTGTCCGGCGGCAGATCGACCTTGAGCACGGCCAGGTCGCTATAGGGATCGGTCCCGATGACCTCGGCCAGCACCGTCGTCCCGTCGGCCAGCTTGACCTCGACGCTATCCGCATCCTCGATGACGTGGTTGTTGGTCACGATATGCCCGGCCGTGTCCAGGATGAACCCGGACCCGCTGCCGGACTCGGTTTGCTGGCCCCAGAAGCGGTCATAATAGTAGAACTCGCTGGTCACAAAGACCACCGAAGGCCCCACCCGCTCGTACACCGCGATGACCAGCTCCTCCTCGATATCTCGCGCGGAAGCGAGCGGCGCCACAGAGGCGGGATCGGGCGTGGCCGTAACCACCACGATCCGCTCCACCACGATCGGCGTCGGCGTTGGCTGGGCGCTGGCCGCATCCGGCGTTGCCGTAACGGGGAAGGCCAGGTCCACTTGCTCCGTCACCGCTCGGGTCGGCGCAGGCTCCGTGGCCGTGACCACCACCACCTGAGGGGTAGCCCCATCCAGCAGCGACTGGGCCAGATCGGCCCACTCGGCCAGGCCGCAGCCCGAGACCAGAAGCATCGTCAACCATGCTGCCAAGAGAGCCGCCATTCCACGCCTTGCCGTCATCTTGCCCTACCTTTGGTATCAGGCGCGCAGCTGCGCCAGATCCTGAAATAGCTCTTTTTCCTTGCCGCTCAAGTTGCTGGGCAGCGTCACCTCCACCGTCGCCAGCAGGTCGCCGCGCTCATCGGGCGACTTGAGGCGAGGCATCCCCTGCCCCTTCAGCCGGAAGACGCGGCCATTCTGCGTCTCCGGGGGAACCTTGAGCATGATATTACCCGTCAGGGTCGGCACGCGCACTTCTCCGCCCAGGACTGCGGTATACAGGTCCACGGGGACCGAGGTCCGCAGGTCGTCGCCCTCCCGCTGAAAGCGCGGATGGGGCTGAACCTGCACGCGCAGGTAGAGGTCGCCCTTGGGCCCCCGGCCCATGCCTTCCGCGCCCTCGCCGGCCATGCGAATGCGCGACCCGGTGTCAACTCCCGCGGGAATCTTGACCTCCAGGCGGCGCCCATCGGCCTGCAGCAGGCGGGTCGTGCCGCGCATCGCTTCTTCCAGCGTGATCTCGACCACCTGCTCGAAATCCTGGCCCCGTGCGGGCTGCGCCTGGGCCTGCCAGTTGCCGCCGCGCCCGGCCGCGCCGCCAAAGAGCGCCTCGAAAAAGTCGGAAAAGCCGCCGTTGCCGCGGCCCCGGCCGCCCAAGCCGCCCAGGATATCGTTGATATCCACATACTCGGTGTGAACGCGCTGGCCGCCAGGCTGCGCCCGGCCTGCCCATTGGCTCCAATCAAAGCCGCCAGGATCCCCGCCCGCGCGTTGATACTGCTGCCAGGAGCTGCCGAACTCGTCGTATTTCTTGCGCTTTGCCGAGTCGGCCAGCACCTCGTACGCCTCATTGATCTCTTTGAAGCGCTCTTCGGCCGCCTTATCGCCTGGGTTGACGTCGGGATGGTACTTGCGCGCCAGGCTGCGGTAGGCTTTTTTGATGTCTTTTTCCGGCGCGTTGCGGTCGACGCCCAGGATTTTATAATAGTCCTTATAGTCCATACTCGGCATATCCCATCGCAAAGGTTACTTGGACCCTGGCCCCAAGCGCTGTCAGAGGCGAGCAGTGCGCCGCCAGCATGGCCCTATTATAGACGCCTCACCTCGGATTGTCAATAGACTTTATAAGAAAGGGCTCAATATTCTTATAAAACTCTAATAGAAAGACCTTGACACCGCCCAGCGGATATGATATATTGGAACTGCCTGATCCGAGTACAAACGCATGATGGGAGGTGCAACGATGCGTAGCATGGTACGGTGGGAACCCTTCAACGACTTGATCTCTCTGCGAGACGCGATGGATCGCCTCTTTGAGGAGAGCTTTGTTCGCCCCTACCGCTCCGCAGAGCCCGCTGACACCAACCCCTTGGCGGTGGACATGTTCGAGACCGACGAGGCGGTGGTGATCAAGGCCGCGGTTCCGGGCGTGAACCCCCAGGACATCGAGATCACAGTGCAGGGCGACACGCTGAACATCAAGGGCGAGAGCAAAGGCGAAGAGAAAGTGGAACGCGAGAACTATTACTATCGCGAGGTACGGTACGGCTCCTTTAGCCGCGCGCTGTCTCTGCCCGCTGGCGTGAACACGGACAAGGCCGAGGCCTCCTTTGAGAATGGCGTCCTGACCCTCACCCTGCCCAAGGCGGAAGAGATCAAGCCCAAGAGCATCAAAGTCGTCAAGAAATAGGCTCTTGACCAAGGAGGCCGCCGACTCGGATCGGCGGCCTCCTTTTTTTGTTGCCGCAAAAAGAACAGGCCCCCTGAATCCAGGGGGCCTGCGTGCGAAACGGTCTCGCGCTCGGACTAGTACTCCGGCATGGGAGCGGGGGCGGCCTTTTCCTTCTCCGGGACGTCGGTGATGAGCGCCTCGGTGGTGAGGATCATGGCGGCGATAGAGGCGGCGTTCTCCACGGCGGAGCGCACAACCTTGGCCGGGTCCATGATGCCCTTGTCGAACATGTCGCCGTAATCCTGGGCCAGCACATCGTAGGCGATGGTGTTCTTGCCCTCGGACACGTGCAGGCGGCGGACGGTCTCGATAACCACGGCGCCGTCCTGGCCCGCGTTCTCGGCGATCTTGCGCATCGGGGCCTGCAGCGCGCGGCGCATGATGGCGATGCCGGTCGTTTCGTCCTCATAGTCGCCAACCATGTCGTCCAGCGCCGAGATGGCGTTGATCAGCGCCACGCCGCCGCCAGGAACCATGCCCTCTTCGACGGCCGCGCGGGTCGCGGACAGAGCATCCTCGACGCGATGCTTCTTTTCCTTCAGCTCGGTCTCGGTGGCCGCGCCGACGCGAATAACAGCCACGCCACTCGCCAACTTGGCCATGCGCTCCTGCAGCTTCTCACGGTCATAGTCGGAGGTCGTGGTCTCGATCTGGGCCTTGATCTGATCAATGCGGCCCTTAATACCCTTCTCGGAGCCCTTGCCCTCGATGACGGTGGTCTCGTCCTTGTTGGCCACGACACGGCCGGCGCGACCCAGGTCATTGATGGTCACGGTATCCAGTTTGCGGCCGATCTCGTCGCTGATGACGGTGCCGCCGGTGAGGATCGCGATATCTTCCAGCATGGCCTTGCGGCGATCGCCGAAACCGGGCGCCTTGATCGCGAGGCAGTTCAGCATGCCACGCAGCTTGTTCAGCACCAGGGTCGCCAGGGCTTCGCCCTCAACGTCCTCGGCGATGACGACCAACTCGCGGCGGCCGATCTGGACCAACTTTTCCAGAATGGGGACGATATCGGAGACGGCCGAGATCTTTTTGTCGGTGATCAGCAGATAGGGATCCTCAAGGTTGGATTCCATGGTCTCGGGGTCGGTGACAAAGTAGGGCGAGATGTAGCCACGGTCCATCTGCATGCCGTCCACATACTCGGTCTCGAAAGCCAGACCCTTGGACTCTTCGACGGTAATGACGCCGTCCTTGCCCACTTTTTCCATGACGTCGGCAATGATGTTGCCGATCTCGACGTCCGCGGCCGAGTTGGCGGCGATGTGCGAGATGTCGTTCTTGGTCTTGACTTCGCGAGCCTGGCTCTTGATCGCCTCAACCACGGCGCTGCTGGCCTTCTCGATGCCGCGCTTGAGGAGCATGGGGTTGGCGCCGGCGGCGACGTTCTTCAGGCCCTCGACCACCAGGCTGTGGGCCAAAACGGTAGCGGTGGTCGTGCCATCGCCAGCGATATCGTTGGTCTTGGTGGCCGCTTCCTTCAGAAGCTGAGCGCCCATGTTCTCATACGGATCGGCCAGCTCGATCTCCTTGGCCACGGTGACGCCGTCGTGGGTCACGGTGGGGGCGCCGAATTTCTTGTCCAGGGCAACGTTGCGGCCCTTGGGGCCCAGGGTGGTGCTGACCGCGGTGGCCATGATATCGATACCGTTCTTCAGGGAGCGACGCGCTTCCTCAGAGAACCTCAACTGCTTAGCCATGTTACTGTATCCTCCTTAGAATATCAGAAAGTGAGATTGCAAGCGGGCTCGTCAGGGTTAGCCGACGATCGCGAGGATGTCCTTTTCAGTGGAGATGAGATAAGTCTTGTCGCCCACCTTGTACTCGGTGCCAGCATACTTGGCGTAGACGACCTTGTCGCCGACCTTGACTTCCATCGGGGCGCGGGTGCCATTATCCAACAGCTTGCCCGGGCCAGCCGCCACCACGATACCTTCCTGGGGCTTTTCCTTGGCGGTCTCGGGGACATAGATACCAATCGCGGTCTTTTCCTCTTTGTCGACGGGCTCGATCACGACGCGATCAGCCAATGGCTTGAGATTGACGGACATCTCGGTCTACCTCCTTGTGGTTTCTTCTCTTTTTTGTGTTAGCACTCTTTTGGACTGAGTGCTAATCCGCCGGTAATTATACTCATTTACGCCCCGTTGTCAAGTCCCATTTTAGCACTCTCGGGGGTGAGTTTGCTAAATCCCGCGCGCCGCCGCCGAACTCGGGATCTCGGGCCATTTGACTCTGCGTGGATATGGTGCTAGAATAGCCCCATCTCGATGCGGAGCGCTCGGAGAGACCCGATCCCAGCAGATTGGTCATTCTCGTGAGCGCTTTTTGTTACGGAGGATTTTGGTGGGCAAGCAGCAGGTCCGATCGCTTATGGACAGCCGCGCGTGGAGCACGCACAGCGTGCACGCGTTGTGCATGCTGCTCATCGCTGCCCATGAAGGTAAGAAGCCCGGGCCCTAGCGCCTGGGCAGGTTGGCCTGATATAGACACGAACCGAGAGCCAGCTCCCCAGATCGCTTCGCGCGTCTGATAGCACTGGCTCTTTTTGTTTTCCCGGATATGTTGCCCTTTCCCGAGGATAGACGGAGGCCCCGAGATGAGCTTGGACAACTATAGCATAATCGAGTCGACCCTGCGCGAAGGCGAGCAGTTCGTCGGCGCCAATTTCACCACCGCCGAAAAGATTCGCATCGCCGAAAAACTGGACGAGTTCGGCGTGGAGTATATCGAGGTAACCTCGCCAGTCGCCTCGCCAAAAAGCTTTGAGGACGCCAAGACCCTGGCCAAGCTGGGGTTGAAGGCCAAGCTGGTCACCCACACCCGCTGCGCGCTGGAGGACGCCAAGATCGCCATCGATACCGGCGTGAATGGGCTAGACCTCCTGTTCGGCACCTCGTCGTTTCTGCGGCAATTCAGCCACGGCAAGGACATCCCAGCCATCGTGGATACCGCCGTGGAGGTCATCGCTTACGTCAAGTCGCAGGGGCTGGAGGTCCGCTTTAGCAGCGAGGACTCGTTTCGCAGCACGCTCAAAGACCTCTTTCGCGTCTACCTGGCCGTGGACGAGATCGGCGTGGACCGCGTGGGCATCGCCGACACCGTGGGCGTGGCCACCCCACGCCAGGTCTACGAGCTGGTGAGCACGCTGCGCCGCCTGGTCAAGGCCGATATCGAGTTCCACGGCCACAACGACTCGGGCTGCGCCATCGCCAATAGCTTTTCGGCCTTGGAGGCAGGGGCCACCCACGTGGATACCAGCATCATGGGCATCGGCGAGCGCAACGGCATCACCCCGCTAGGTGGGCTGGTGGCGCGCCTCTACGCCACCAACCGGGACAGCGTGCGCAAATACAACCTGCCTGTGCTGCGCGAGCTGGACAACATGGTCGCCGAGATCGTGGGCATCGGCATTCCCTTTAACAATTTCATCACCGGCGCCACCGCCTTCACCCACAAGGCCGGCATCCACGCCAAGGCACTGCTGAACAACCCCGAGACCTACGAGATCTTGAACCCGCACGATTTCGGCCTCACCCGCTATATCTCCATTGCGCACCGGCTGACGGGCTGGAACGCCGTCCGCGACCGCGCGCAACAATTGGGGTTACAACTGAGCGATAACGAGATCAAAGAGGCCACGCAGCATATCAAGGCCGTGGCCGACGAAAAGCCGCTGACTCTGGATGATGTGGACGATATCTTGCGCCGGTGGCTCGATGGCACCCTACACACGGAGGAGACGACAGATGCCGCACACGTTAGCTGAGCTGATCATCGGACACGCCGCCGGCCGCGAGGTCCAGGCGGGCGACTTGGTGGTGGTCAAGGTGGATCGGGCCATGGGCGTCGATTCGCTGACCCCCTCGATCATCGACGTGATGCAAAAAGAGCTGGGCGTGGAGCGCGTCCATGACACGGATCGGGTGGCCGTCTTTGTGGACCACGTGGCCCCCGCCTCCAGCGTCGCCACCGCCGATAACCAGGCCCGCATCCGCAAGTTCGTCGCTGAGCAAGAACTCTGCCACTTTTTCGACGTCGGGCGCGGCGTCTGCCACCAGGTGATGGTGGAAGAGGGGCTGGTCAAGCCCGGCCAGATCGCCCTCGGCTCCGATTCCCACTCTAACAGCTATGGCGCCATCGGCGCGCTGGGCACCGGCATGGGCTCCAGCGACATCGCCCTGGCCTGGGCCAGCGGCCACACCTGGCTACGCGTCCCCGAGACCATCGTGATCGAGGTCAGCGGGCAATTCCAGGGGCGCGCCTCCGCCAAGGACCTCGCCCTGGCCGTGGAAAAGCTCCTGGGCGCCGACGGCGCCGCCTATCGCAGCGTGGAATACCACGGCGTGGACAGCTTTAGCTTGGCCTCGCGGCAGTGCCTCGCCTGCATGTCCACCGAGCTGGGCGCCAAGGCCGGGATCATCCCGCCCTCCGGCGAGGTGGCCGCCCGGTTCCCCGTCCCCGGATGGCTGCGGGTGGAGCCAGGGGCGCGCTATGAGCGCGTGGAGCGCGTGGACCTGAGCGGCCTGCCGCCCAAGGTGGCGATGCCCCATGAGCCGGACAACGTGACCGACGTGGCCCTCTTGGACCGCACCCCGGTGGACGTGGTCTTTCTCGGCACCTGCACCAACGGCCGCGTGGAGGATATCCACATCGCCGCCTCGATCCTGGGCGGGAAGAAAGTGGCCGCAGGCGTGCGCATGATCGTCGTCCCCGCCTCCAGCGAGGTGCTCACCGACACCATGAAGGACGGCAGCCTGCTGGCGCTGATGGAAGCCGGAGCGACCGTGGGCACCCCCGGCTGCGGCCCCTGCATCGGGCGGCACATGGGCGTCCTGGCGGCGGGCGAGGTCTGCCTCTCCACCGGCAACCGCAACTTTCGCGGGCGCATGGGCTCGCCGGAAGCGTTCATCTATGTGGCCTCCCCCGCCACCGCGGCGGCCACGGCCCTCACCGGCATCATCACCGATCCGAACACGATATAGGAGCGCATAAATGGCAAGGGTTTGGGTTTTTGGCGAGAATGTCGATACGGACCAGATCGTGCCCGGACGGTACGCTCCCTATATGACCTCGGAGGCCGAGCTGGGCAAGTACCCCTTCATCGAGCACCGTCCCGAGTTTGCCAAGCAGGTCAAACCGGGCGATATCATCGTGGCGGGCAAGAACTTTGGCTGCGGCTCCTCCCGCGAGTATGCCCCCAAGGCGCTCAAGGTGGTGGGCGTGGGCGCCATCATCGCGCCGAGCTTTGCGCGCATCTTTTTCCGCAACGCCCTCTCGCTGGGGTTGCCCCTCTTCCAGGCGGACCTGACCTCCGCGCTGCAAGATGGCGAGATCGTCGAGCTGCGCCTGGACGATTACCAGATCGTGACGCCCCATGGCGCCTACAGCCTGCCCAAGCCGCCGGATTTCGTCCGCGAGATTTGGGCCGAGGGCAACTTGGTGCAATACTACCGGCGGCACGGTCGGTTCCCCGGCCAGGAGCGCGCCTGATGGCCCCGCGCATCGGCGTCCTGCCCGGCGACGGCATCGGCCGCGAGGTGACCCCCTGGGCCGTGAAAGCCCTGCAAGCCACCGGCCTGGATTGGGAGTTCGTGCAAGCCGAGGTGGGCTGGGAGTGCTTCCAGCGGCAGGGCACGGCGCTGCCCGAGGCCACCGTGGAGCTGCTGGGAACCTGCGCCGCGGCGCTGTTCGGCGCGGTCTCGTCGCCCTCGCACAAGGTGCCGGGCTACCGCAGCCCCATCGTCGCCATGCGGCGGCAGTTCAACCTGTACGCCAACCTACGCCCCGTGGTCTCGGCGCCCATCGCTAGCTCGCGGCCAGGCATCGATCTGCTCCTCGTGCGCGAGAACACCGAGGGGCTCTATGTGCAGCGCGAGCGCAGCGATGGCGAGACCGCCATCGCCGAGCGGGTCATCACCCGCGCCGCCTCGGAGCGCATCGGGCGGCTGGCCTGCCAGCTCGCCGCCGGGCGCCGCCAGCACCTGACCATCGTGCACAAGGCCAACATCCTGCCCGAGACCTGCGGGCTCTTTCGCGACGCGGTGCGGCGCGAGGCCGCCGATTTCCCCGGCCTCGCCATCGACGAGGTGCTGGTGGACACCATGGCGCTGC
This sequence comes from Chloroflexota bacterium, assembly GCA_012689325.1. Lineage (GTDB taxonomy): Bacteria > Chloroflexota > Anaerolineae > JAAYEA01 > JAAYEA01 > JAAYEA01. The sequence continues at coordinate 37 of JAAYEA010000312.1, read as the reverse complement.
GCCTGATCCGCGACCCGGAGAGCTTTGATGTGGTGGT
>JAAYEA010000311.1 GCA_012689325.1 Chloroflexota bacterium | reverse complement strand
GGATGTCGGCGTGGGGCGGGTAGGGGCGCCAGGGGTAGGCTTCCCAGACCGGCCAATAGACCCGATCCGCGGGCCGCCAACCCGCGCCCGGCGCATAGCCCGGCTGGTTCCAGCCCGCCGGCGCCGGAGGCGCGGGGATCGGCGTCAGCGCGAGCAGGCTGGCGTCCGCGGGGACCCCCGGCGTGACCGCGTATGGCCTAAAGAGCGACTCCTCCACCTTGTACAGGAGCACCTCCTCCGCGCGAGAGGTATAGCACGCCTTGTACGCGGTGGGGGTGGGCGTGTGGGTCCAGGTCGGCGTGACGGACGCGGTCGCCGTGGGGGTAGCGGTCCCGGTGCGGGTGGGCGTGGCCGTCGGTGTCGAGGACGACGTCGGTGTCGCGGACGACGTCGGCGTCGCGGTGGGGGTTTTGGTGGCGGTGCGAGTGGCCGTCCCCGTCGGCACCTTGGTGGTGGTGGGCGGGCGCGTGCGCGTCCTGGTGGGCGAGGGCGTGGCCGGCGGCGCGAAGAGGAGCAGCCCCGCGTCCACCTGCGAATCCACGTCGGCGAAGGGGCCGCGCGCATCGATCGCCACGCGCACCGACTCGAGGGCCATCTCCTGGTCGAAGGCGAAGCGAAAGACATGGGTGGTGTCGGGCGCGGGGTGCGCGGCGCCGTAATAGCCCAGCGCCTCCGCCCACAGGCCCTGGTGCCGCAGCCGGTAGCGCGTGCCCAGGGTGGGGTCCAGGCCGCCGGTCAGGAGCCACTCGTTGGCGTACTGGCGTCCCACGGCGGCGAAAAGGGCGGGGTCCGGCGAGTCCACGGTCCACTCGTACGGGCTCATGGCCAGGTGGTCGAGCTGGGCGGGGGTCAGGTCCACCCCCAAGGCGCGCAGGTCGTAGAGCGGCCACTGGACCGAGGGGCTGGCGGTGATGGCGATGTAATAGACGCCATCCTGGCGGTACCCGCGGGCCTCGAATCGCCCGTCCAGCAGGACGAGGACCGGGCCGCCGTCGGCCAGGGCCGGCGCGGGAAGCGCGAGCGCAAGCAACCCGGCGCAGATCCCCAGGAGCAGCAGGCAGGCCCAGATACGGCCATGACGATTGCTGCGGCCTCTTGCGCGCGCGCCTAGGTCGGAAGCGGGGACACGGCTCCCAACGCTAACTTGGTTGGACATGGCAACCTCCCCTCAAAATGCGTACACGGATGCGGCGTGCAAACGCCGCCCCCGGATGGCTCCGCTGCGAAAAGCAAGAGCTGGAACCACGAAACACACGAACCGGCAAAGGCCGGGCCATCTTTTGTGTATTTGGTGTGTTTCGTGGTGGATATCCGGTCCAATCCCGACGTCCACCAGAGCCAGGAGCTGGAACCACGAAACACACGAACCACACGAACCGGCAAAGGCCGGGTCACCTTTCGTGTATTTGGTGTGTTTCGTGGTGGATATCCGGTCCGATCCGTGCCCGCGCGCTTTCACCCCGGCGACCAGGTCGTGTCGGCGTCCAGCGGATAGATCGGGCGGCGCACCCGCCGGAAGGGCAGTTGCGTCAGGTCGCAATGGGTGGCCCCCGGCGAGAGCGCCAGGATCGAGCGGACGCTGAGCGCCTCGAACTCGGGGAACAGGTACCCCTGTTTCATCACCACGATCTTGTACTCTAGCGGCTCCAGCCCCAGGCGGCGCAACTGGGCCGGGTCGGTGACGGCGATGCGCTCCTCCGAGAGGAGCACGTCCACCCCGCTCACGCGCAGCACGGCCAGCCGCGAGCCGCCGCGGTAGAAATCCCCCTCCGCCAGCCGCCGCACCGTCCCCGTCACCGGCAGCGGCGCGCCGTTGGCGCGGTCCACCTTGCCGCCGAGGGTGGTCTGGACCATCGCGCCGACGCCGGCGGCATGGCAGGCGCGGACGGCCTCGGCGTCCCAAAAGCCGCAGACCAGCGCGCTGGGCGCGCGGCGGGCCAGCAGCCGCCCCAGCAGCGCCGGCACGTCCGAGGTGCCGCCGGCGGTGGGGTTGTCGCCCGAATCGGAGAGAAAGACCGGCTGCCCGGCGGCGCCCAGCGCGACCGCGATCGCCTCGTCGGGCGGGTAGGCCTCCACGCTCTTGGGAAAGTCGTAGCGGCGCTCCCAAAAGGCCGCGGCGAGCCGGGCGGCCTGGGCCTGCGCCAGCGCGGCCCCCTCGGCCACCACCACCGCGCTGATGCCCTTGTCATAGACGTCGCTCCAGGAGTGGGTCTTGATCAGCGAGGCGGAGAGGACGCCGGGGAGCGCCTCGATCTCGGCCACCAGCCGCATGATGCTCCCCATCGGCTCCGAGTCGGTGCGGGCGAACTCGCCGGGGTACATCAGCGGCAGCTTGACGAAACCGATGGAGGGGCGCAACCCCTCGCGGAGCATGCGCAGCATCATCCGCGCGGCGGCGGCGCCGGTGGCGGATTGGTCCACGTGGGGGGCGGTATGGTAGGCGCGGATGGCGTCGGCGCAGCGGACCCAGTCGGCGGTGACGTTGCCGTGCATGTCCATGGCCACGGCGATGGGCGCGCCGGGCCCCAGCGCCTCGCGCAGCGCGCAGACGAGGCTGGCGTCGGCGGTCTCGACGCCCTCGGCGACCATGGCGCCGTGCAGGAATATGCAGGCGCCCTGAGCCTCGGCGGCGCGCTCCAGCAGCCCCGCGCGGAGCCGGTCGTAGGCGTCGCGCTGGACCAGCCCGCCGGGCAGCGCCGAGGCGTGGATGGCGGGGACCAGCTCCACCCCCGCGCCGCGCAGCGTGTCCACGATGCCGGCCAGCGCGTTATCGCCCAGCGCCGCCGTGTCCAGCAGCGCGTCGCCGCGGCGGACGGTGAAATCCGCCCAGCGGGTGGGCAGGGGGCTAAAGGTGTTGGATTCGTGGCCGATGGATGCGACCAGGATCTTCATCGGAGACCTCTCCTGTAGATGAGACGCGGATTTCGCAGAATAGATACCATCCCCAGTCTAGTACGGTCCCGCGGCGTTGGCAAAGCCGC
>JAAYEA010000310.1 GCA_012689325.1 Chloroflexota bacterium | reverse complement strand
GTTGGGGGCGCTGGTTGTCGCCAAGCCAGGGGTAGCGCGGCGGCGGGACGAGGCGGTGGGGCTGCCCCTCGCTCCAGGAGCAGGCGTGAGCGTAGACCTGCATCAGCACCTGGGTGAAGCCGTGAGCTTGTAGACGCTCCAGGTAACGCCGGGCGACCGGTAGGTCCAGCGCAAAGAGCCAGTCGCATTCGTCTCCCAATGGCAGATAGCGGGTCCCGTCCTCGTAGATGAAGTGGTGCGGATGCTTGGGGTCGACACGCAGTTGGCCGTGGATGTGCGGGTGCGTGTTGGGCACGCACTGGAGGTCGCGCACTCGCTGGCCATCGAGCCCGGAGAGGTCCGAGATGGTCTCGAAGGTCCACTCACCCAGATGGGTGGGGGAAAAGCGCACGATCCAGGTGTCGTCGCCGTCGTAAAAGCCGGGCACGGTCAGCTCGGCCCCGCCAGGGCCGTGCAACCGGGCGCTCAGACTGACATCATACGGATTCTTGTTGGTTTTCGCAGAGGACTGCAAGCTGTGAACGTGGTACTGCTGGATCTGCACGAACGAACTCCCTCTGGCCTAGATGGCGTCTCGATTGCGCAAGTAGGCGCGGTAGATATCCTCGAACAGCCGCACGTCGGTCAAGGTGTCCTCGCCCGAAGTGCGGAATGGCTCGCCGCTGCGCACCTGGCGGACAAAGTGCTCCAGCTCGCGCTTGTAGGACCAGGACCAGCGGTCCTTGGGGAGCGGCGTGGTGAAGGTTTGCGTCTCGCCGCCGCGGTAGATCTCCACTTCGGCGGGGGCGTTCCGCAGCAGGAGCGGCGGGGCCCAGGTCCGCAGCCAGCCGTGGCGCAGATAGACCTGGGTATGCTCGTCCCAGCGGTAGTAGCTCAGCCGCCCGGACTCGAGCACCGCGCGCGTCCCGTTCATGTCGAAGACCACGATCCCAGTATAGCCGTCGCTATCGAAATCCACGTGCTTGACCTGGACGCGGTCTCCCGCATCCAGGAACCAGCGGAGCAGGTTGATGTTGTGCGTGTACTGCTGCAAGTAACCGACATAGTCCTTGAAGAACTCGGGCGGCAACCACGAGGGGATCGGCGCGGGGCTGGCGGGCGCCGGCTCATCCGTCGTCTCCACAGGGGTATCGATGCCGGCAGTCCAGTCGCCGCAGAACCCATGGTTGCGGGCGTAGACGATCTCGCCGAGCTCGCCACTGGCGCGGAACCCGTCCAGGGTGGACCGGAAGAGCTCGTTGCCCGCATCGTAGCGCTTCATGTAGCCGACCATCAGCCGCGCGCCGGTCTGGCGGCTGGCTGCCAGGATGGCCTCGGCCTGCGGGATGCTGATGGCCATGGGCTTTTCCATGAACACGTGCTTGCCGGCGAGGAGCAAGTCCTTGGCGATCTCGCCCTGCACGTGAAAGGCCGCGGAGACGCAGACCGCCTCGACTTCCGGATCGGCGGCCAGCTCCACGTGGCTGGGATACAAGCGGGGGATGCGGTAGCGCTCCTGGACCTTGCGGCCCAGGAGGGGACGCACCTCGGCCAGGGCCACCAGCTCGCAATCAGGTATGGCGGCCAGGTTGGGAAGATGCACTCGCTGCGCCATAAAGCCGCAGCCGACGTAACCGACCCTCAGCCTGCTCATGGCAACCCTCCTGGAGATGGGATCTGGAGCCCCATTATCCCGCGTTCCGGGACGCGAGGCAACTCGCGCTAGATCCGCGTTAGAATCTGGCTCCAGGCTGGATTTTCGGTGTTGACAAAGCTGGTTTCCTGCCTATAATGGGTTACGTGGCGTGCTGCACGTCTGACAGGACCGCAGGGGAAGGCCCGGCGCGGGACACCACGAGATCGCGAAAAGGAGCACACGAACGCCATGATCTATGCGCGTAGCGAACTGCTTTTCCCTCACCGCTATGCCAGCGCGCTCAAGGGACTGCGGACGGCGCGCTGGGAAAAGCTGGTCCAGACGATCTGCGAGTTGCCGGAAGATGACCCGGACAGCCTGGGGTTCTGTCTGCTGTTGGTGGACCTTTGCGGGTGCTTGAGTTGCGATCTCAACAGCTATAAAGCGTCCATCGGCTGCAAAGCCTGCGCCCGGCGCGCCATCACGGCTTTCAAGGGGACGGACGTCGCGCTGCAGGGCCAGTTCGAGAAGGCGCGGGATCAGGTGAAGGCAGCGTTGGCTGGTGAGCTGCCTTGCATCGAGATCGAATAGTGCGGCCAAGCTTTGGGCGCGTGGTTGCACGACACTGGCAAAGCTGTCTTTGTGATGAAAGGTTGCCCGCTACCAAGGTGTTGCCCATGAACGGCGCGTGCGAGCGATGAGAAACTCGGGGTTCCGCGAGGGCTGGGTCTCGGTGCTCTTGTTGTTGGCCATGGGTCTTTGTCTGGCCTGGACGCTGCAAGCGGCGCAATTGGCCGACGGGATCGATGTGCTGCAGTGGGTGGTGGTGGCCGGGACGCTGGTGGGCGTGCTGCTGGCCCGATCTCGGCTACATGATCTGCTGGCGCATCTCGCCAGCATGCTGATCGGCGCGGCCTGGGGCCTCTTTTGGGTGGCGACGCTCCTCCCCGCAGAGATGGACTGGACGGAGCGGCTGCAAAGCATCCAGCTGCGGGTCGTCAACTGGGGGCAGCAGGCCACCAGCGGCGGCGAGAGCTATGACGCCCTGATGTTCATTCTGTTCACGACGCTGCTCTTTTGGCTGTTTTCCTATGTGGCGGCGTTCGCGGTGTTCCGGATTCGCTGGGTGTGGCTGGCGATCATCCCCAACGGCACCGTGATTCTGATGAATGCCTACTATAACCCCCGGCTGTTGCCCTATTTCGCCAGCTATTTGCTCCTCTCGCTGTTGCTGATCGTGCGCTATTCGCTCTTTGAGCAAGAAGACGAGTGGCAACGCGCCAAGGTCCGCTATAACCCCGAGCTGCTCTTTGACTTTTTGCGCGATGGGGCGGTCTCAGCCGTGCTCATCATCGCCGTGGCCTGGTTCTTCCCGGTTCGCACCGCTAACTATCGCGAGTGGAAGGTATGGAACGCCTTTGAGGATCCCTGGGAAGAGGTCCAGTTCCACTGGAACCGCATGTTCGCCTCGCTGACAGGCTATGGCCCACCGCGATTTAGCTTTTTCTCCGATTCGCTGACTCTGGGCGGGCCAGTGGACCTAAGCATGGATCCGATCATGGCGGTCGAGACGACTGAGCCGCACTATTGGCGGGCACTGGTCTTCGACCAGTATACGGGCCGCGGATGGATCAACACGGACTCGGAAGAGATCGAGCTAGAAGCAAATGCTGCCTCGCCCAATCCGATGCCCTACAAGGATCGGAGGCGGCTGGAGCAGGAGGTGCAGCTCCACCGTCCGGGGGAAAAAGTGATCTTTGCCGCCAGCCAGGTGGCTCAGGTGAACCGGCCTGCCACGGCCCGCCTCACCTACCTGCCGCCAGAGACCTCGGCCGAGAGCCCAGCACCAGGCTCGGTGACGGGCGCCACGGCAGAGATCTCGATCATGGCTACCGAGCTGCGCTTTCGCCGAAACGAGACCTATGTCGCCACCTCGTATGTGTCGACCGCGCCTCCCTCGGCGCTGCGGCGGGCGGGGACCGACTATCCGGCCTGGGTGCTGGAGCGCTATCTGCAGCTCCCGCCCGACCTGCCTGAGCGCGTGCGCCAGCGGGCTGAACAGGCTACCGAGGCGGCCGCTGACCCCTACAGCAAGGCGGAGGCGCTGCAGGCCAATCTCCGGGAGATCGAGTACGATGAAAAGATCGACGCCCCGCCCGAGGGCGTGGATGCCGTCGATTGGTTCCTCTTTGAGGTTCGGAAGGGCTACTGCGACTATTACTCGTCTGCGATGGCCGTCATGCTGCGCACGCTGGGCATCCCGGCGCGAGTGGCGCGTGGCTACGCCACCGGCGAGTACAACGAGGAGCAAGAAGCCTACGTGGTGCGCGAATCCGACGGCCACGCCTGGACGGAGGTCTATTTCCCGGAATACGGCTGGATCGAGTTCGAGCCGACCGCCTCCGAGCCGCTGTTCACCCGTCCACCGGACCCGGAGGAGACCGCTGGCTCCGTCGGCGGCTTTCCTGGCGGGCCCAGTGAGGAGCCCACGGAGGAGCCTGTGGACCCTGGTGTTGACTATATCCCCACGGTGGCGCCCAACTGGCCGTCGGTCTCGCAGACGCCGTGGTGGCAGCGTACGGATTGGCAGGTGTATCTGATCCCGCTGGCGCCCATCTTGCTGGGCTGGCTGGTCATGTGGATTCTGCGGAAGCGCCGTCTAGCTGCATCGAGCCTGACGACCATTGCCTTTGATAACATGGTGCGTTACGCCCGCTGGTTGGGCATCGAGCTCAAACCCTCGCAGACGCCTTACGAGTGCGCCGCCGAGGTGTCTCGGGTGGTGGAAGACGGTGCGGGTGACGCGCGCCTCATCGCCAACCTCTATGTGCAGCAGCGTTACAGCAAGGAGCACGAGTCGGTTTTCGAGGAGCTCAGTGCGGAGGATGCGTGGCGGCGCCTGCGGCAGGTGATGCGGGTGCATCTCCTCATTCGATTCCTGCCGATCCGGCAAAAGGCGGCCGACGCCCTGCGCTCGGCGGCGCGCGCTGGAAGCTCTAGCTGAGCCGAACGCATCCGAGCGATCTGTTAGGAAAGCAACAGGACAGGCTCCCGAGCGGGCCTGTCCTATCTATTTGCGCAGAGTCTGGTTTCGGCTAGCTGGCGTCGACCAGGTCCGGCGGCGCAGGGGCGCGGAGGGGCGGCAGCCCGACCATCTCGACGGCGCGGCCGCGCACGGCGACATGAGCCGGGGGCGGCTGCTGCCGCAGCTCAACCAGCGGGCTAAGCGGCCGCTCGCTCGCTGCGGGGCGGCTTTCGGTGGTCCTGCGCTCGTGTGGGCGGGTCCGCACTCTTTCCATGATCGTCATCTTGCGCCTCCCAAGGCTTGTTCACTGCTCGCATATCAAGACGAAGCCTCGATGAATTAGATACGTCTGTCGCGTGAAATCGGGGCCACTTTTCCGTTTGGAGGTACGAGCGGATGGAGTACAATGGCTCCTTGGCCCATGAGGAGGTTCACGCCATTGGATAGCCAGACTCCGCAGCATTACACACGCAACATGATCGGCCTCGTCACCGACTATGTGGCCTTCACCATCGCCGTGTCGTTTGTGGACCAGTCCACCGTGGTCCCGTCGTTTGTTAGCCATCTGACCACCTCGGCGCCGCTGATCGGCCTGGTCTCGACGCTGCAGTCGGGCGGCTGGCTCCTGCCGCAGCTTTTCGCAGCCAACTATGTGGGGCACAGGCCGCGCAAAAAGCCGTATATCATCTGGCCCTCGTTGGTTGGGCGGCCGATGATGCTGGTATTGGCGCTGGCGGCGCTGTTCCTAGCCGAAAAGATGCCAACCGCTACGCTCTTGGTCTTCTACCTTGGCTACGCCCTGCTCTGGGTCTGCGATGGGCTGGCGAGCGTGCCCTGGTTCGATGTACTGGCCAAGGTGTTTCCTGGGCGGCGTCGCGGGCGCTATCTGGCGATGTCTCAGGTGCTGGGGGGGCTATTGGCGGTGGGGGCAGGGGCGCTGGTGCAGCGCGTGCTGGATCCGCAGGCGGGAATGGCTTTCCCCAAGAGCTATGCGCTGCTCTTCGGGCTGGCCGGTGCGTTCTTTACGGTCTCGATCCTCGGCGTGGGGCTGATCGTGGAGCCCGTGGAGAGCGTACAGGCGCAGCGCTCTTCCTGGAGGCAGTACACTGCCCAGTTGGCCCGATCCTTGCGAGCGGATCGCCGCTTTGCCCTGGCGATCGTGCTGAGGCTCTTGGCCGGCTTTGGGGGCATGGGCACGCCCTTCTTCATCCTCTATGGCACTGGCCAGTTGGGCCTGGGCGCCGGCATCGTCGGCTCGTGCCTCACGGCGCAGGTGATCGGACGCATCGTTGGGGGCTTGTTGTTGGGGGTATGGCTGGCCAAGTTGGGCCACCGCTCAGTGATCCTAGGGGCGATCTCGCTGACGGCCATGGCGCCGGCGCTCGCGCTCTTGCTGGGCGGTCCGTCCTGGTTTGGCCAGGAGACCTTGCGCCTCCTGTACCCGGCGATCTTTTTCTTCATCGGCATCTCGGCCAACACGCTGATGTGGAGCTTTACCAACTATGTCCTGGACATCGCCCCGCCGGAGGAGAGGCCGACCTACGTGGGGCTCACGAACACGATCGGCGGCTTGCTGATCGTGGCCCCTGTGCTGGGCGGCGCGCTGCTGCAGGCGACCTCCTACCCGGTCCTGTTCGCGGCCGCGCTGAGCGTGTACATCGTTACGCTACTGCTGGCGTTGCGGCTGCCGCCGGTGAGGGCCAGCTCCACCGCGGGACCCTAGCGGCTACCGCCAAAAGCGCCACCACCGGCGGTCCGACCCGGCTGGTTTTGGGAGAGGCTCGCCTGCCAGGTAGCTCTCCAACAGCATGCGGATCTGGTGCACCCGGCGATGCATGGCGCGGCGGTCGGCCAACTCGGCCAGCCGCAGCTCCCCGAGCTCGGCCATGCGGGACAGGATGACCAACAGGTGCGGCGATGGGCTCCCCTTGGCGGCAGGCCCCGCCAAGGCATCCTGCACCCGGGCCAAATCTGGGTAGCCGTGCAGGGT
>JAAYEA010000309.1 GCA_012689325.1 Chloroflexota bacterium | reverse complement strand
TCCGGCTGGAGCAGCCCTACGGCTATGGCAAATGGCCTCCGTTGCTGCTGGCGGACCCGGCGAGTTCGGACGAGCCGATCCGCCTGCGCGGCTATATCGACCGCATCGACGCCAGCCCGGCCGGCCACCTGCGCGTCATCGACTACAAGTCCTTTGGCGCGTCCGGGTCCATTGCGGCCAAGCACCTGCTGGAGGGGACGCGCTTGCAGCTCCCGCTCTATGCCCTGGCCGCCCAGGAGGCGCTGGGGCTGGGCCAGGTGCGCGCGGGCTTTTATTGGCTCGTCCGCCAGGGCGAGGCCAGCAGCCTCAGGCTGGAGGGCTACGGCGAGGGGCCGGAGGACGCCGCGCGCCAGGCCAGCGACCACGTCCGCCGCTACGTCGCCGCCATCCGCGCCGGCGAGTTCCCGCCGCACCCCCCCGCCGACGGCTGCCCCGGCTATTGCCCGGCCGCCGCCTTTTGCTGGCGATTGGGCCAGCGCAACTCATGGAGATAGCGCATGCCCGCTGAGACGCCCACCATCCTCCAACTGATCCAGGCCAACCCCGCCCAGGCCGAGGCCATCGCCCACCACGGCGATGCCGTGGTCACCGCCGGCGCGGGCACAGGCAAAACGCGCACCCTGGTGGCCCGCTACCTGGCGCTGCTCGAGTCCGGCGTGCCGCTCCGGCGCATCGTTGCCATCACCTTTACCCGCAAGGCCGCCCGCGAGATGCGCAACCGGGTGCGCCAGCAGATCCGCGCCTGGCAGCCGCGCGCCGGCGAACCCGAGCGCACCGCCTTTTGGCAGCAATGCTACGCCGACCTGGACGCCGCCTATATCGGCACCATCCACGGCCTCTGCGCGGCGATCCTCCGCGCCCACCCCGCTGAGGCGGGGGTGGACCCCGGTTTTGGCGAGCTGGACGAGGGGCTGGGCGGCCTGCTCAAGCGGCGCGCCGTCGAGGGGGCGCTGCGCTGGGCCGCCGGCCGCGAGGAGATGCTGGGGCTCTTTCGCGCCCTGGGCGTGGATGACCTCACCGGCGTCCTCCTGGCGCTGTTGGCCCAGCGGCTGGAGGCGGCGGAGGCCTTTGCCGCGCTGGACGATCAGCCGCTGTCCCGCTGGGAGGCGGCGCTGTGCCAGCGGCTGGCCCGCTTCCTCGCTGACCCCGCGGTGCAGGGCGCGCTGGACGACCTGCAGGCGCTGCGAGACGGGGGCGAGATCGCCCGCGCCGAGGCCGCCGGCGACAAGCTGCCCCCCTATCTTTACGCCCTGCTGGCGGCTCGCGAGCGGCTCCGGTCCGCGCTGGCGGCGGGGGAGGGGGAGGCGGCGCTGGCGGCCCTGGCCGAGCTGCGCGACGCCATGAACATCCAGGTGGGCGCGGCCAAGAACTGGCGCGCCGACCCCAAGGCCGCGATCAAGGCGCTCAGGGGGCGGTACGACGCGGAGGCTGCCCCGTGGGCGGGCAAGGGCGCTTCCTGGGCGCTGGACCGCCAGGCGGCGGCGTTGCTCCCGCCCCTGCGCGACCTCTTTGCCCAGGCGCAGGCCGAATACGCCCGGCTCAAGGAGGAGCGGGGCGCGCTGGACTATGACGACCTGGAGGGGCTGGCGCTGGGGCTGCTGGAGGGCCGCCCCGCCGTGGCCGCCGCCTGGCAGGCGCGCGTCTCGGCGCTCTTGGTGGACGAGTACCAGGACACCAACCAGCGCCAGCGCCGCCTGGTGGACCTCCTGGGCGGGGGCGGCGGGACGCGCTTTGTGGTGGGCGACGCCAAGCAATCGATCTATCGCTTTCGCGGCGCCGACGTCACCGTCTTTCGCGAGACGCAGGACGAGATCGAGCGGGACGGCGGCAAGCACGTGGCGCTCACCGAGACCTATCGCGCCCACGCGGCGCTGGTGGAGGGGCTCAACGCCCTGCTGGCGCCGGTGCTGGGGACCGCCGACGCCGCGCGGCCCCATGCCGTCCCCTTCGAGCCGCTCACCTCCGCGCGCCCGTCGCCACGCGACGGCATCCGCCCGCCGTACATCGAGGCGCTGCTGGGGCTGGGGGAGGACGCCGACGCCGGCCGCGCGCTGGCCGCCCAGGCGCTGGCTCGCCGCCTGCGCGCGCTGCGCGCCGACGGCGTGGGCTATGGCGAGATGGCGATCCTCTTTCGCGCCTCCACCACATTTCACTATTACGAGGACGCCCTGGAGGCCGCGGGCATCCCTTACGTCACCATCGCCGGGCGGGGGTTTTACGGGCGCGCCGAGATTCGCGACCTGCTGGGCGCGCTGCGGGCGCTGGCCGACCCCACCGACGACCTGGCCGTGGCGGGGCTGCTGCGCTCCCCGGCCCTCGGCCTCAGCGACGCCGCGCTCTATCGCCTGCGCTGGACGGGGGAAACCCCCATGCCGCTGTGGGCGGCGCTGCGCGAGTGGGGCCCCCGCCTGGAGGGCGATGATGGCTCCCGCGCCGCCCGCGCCCTGAACCTCCTGGAGCCGCTGCAACAACTGGCCGGGCGCGTCGCCGTGGCCGAGCTGCTCAAGCGCTTCCTGGACGCCACCGGCTATCCCGCCATCGCGCGTTTCGGCGGCGACGAGCGCGCCCAGCGCAACATTGCCAAATTCCTGCAGGACGCCCACCGCAGCGGCCTGGTGAGCGTTACCGAGTTCCTGGAATACGTGGACGCGTTGCGCGGCGCGGGCGCCCGCGAGGGTGAGGCCCCCGTGGAGGCGTTGGGCGCGGTCCAGTTGATGAGCATCCACCAATCCAAGGGGCTCGAGTTCCCCGTGGTGGCGCTGGCCGACCTGGCCCACGGCGGCGGGGGCCACGCGGGCGCGCTGCTCCTCTCGCCGCGCTGGGGCCCGCTCCTCTCCCTGGCCGAGGACAAGGTGGCGGCGGTGATGTACCGTCTGGAGCAGTTGGAGGAGGCCGACCGCGAGGCCGCCGAGGAGGCCCGGCTGCTCTACGTGGCCGCCACCCGCGCCGCCGACAAGCTCATCCTCAACGGCCACGCCACGTCCCAGAAGAAGGGCGGCGGCCTGGCCTTCCGAGGCTGGTTACAGCTCCTCGCGCCGATCCTCGGCCTGGACGCGCTGGACTGGGGGAGCGTGGACCTGAGCGCGGGGGAGGCCAGGCTGCACCTGCCGCGTTTTCCCCACGCCGATTTGACAATCTGCGCCGGACCCGCTAGTATGGGAGACGTGCCCAGCGCGGAGCCGCCTCCGGCGCAGCCCGCCGAGGCGCGCTCGCCGCTGCTGGCGCCGCTCCCGGCCGCGCCGGCCGTCCCGGCCGCGCCCGCCGAGGACGGGCCGGAGGAGCGCCGCCGGGCCTGGCGCGTCGCGCCGGACGCCGAGCGCCGCCCCTGGGCGCCCGCGTGGATGGTGGGTGTGCTGGCCCACGAGGCGCTGCGCCGCTGGTGGCTGGACGAGAGGGAGCTGCGCGAGCGGCTGCGGCCGCTGGCCCTGGGCCTCGGGCTGCTGGAGGAGGGGACGCTGGCCAACGGCGTGGATCGCGCCGCGCGCCTGGTTCGCCGCTTCCGCGAGCATCCGCTCCGCGCCGAGGTGGAGGCCGCCGCCGAGCGCTATCACGAGCTGCCCTATGACCTGGCCGTCGAGGGCCACCCCCCGCACGGGGTCATCGACTTGCTCTATCGCGATGGGGCGGGGCGCTGGGCCATCGTGGATTTCAAGACTGACCACCTGCGCGGGCCGGACGAGCTGGCGCAGGCCGAGGCCAAGGCTCGTCCGCAGGTGGAGCGCTATCGCGCCGCCGTGGCGCGGCTTTTGGGCGCCGCGCCGTTGGTCAAATTGTGCTTTTTGGATTATGATGGTCAGGCGATCGTCCGCGAGCCAAGCTGAGGGGTTCCCGCCAGGGCGCCGCCGCGGCAGGAGCGGCATATTGAGAATCACAACCGCATAGATTCCACGAAAGGGAGCGTGGATGGATCTCGTTGTCCGAGGGGGCACCGTCGTCACGGCCACCAGCACCTACCAGGCCGACATCGGGATCGAGGGAGACCGCATCGTCTCCATCGGCCGCTCCCTTAGCGCTCCTATCGTCCTAGATGCAACCGACAAGTATGTGCTTCCCGGCGCCATCGACCCCCACGTGCACATGGAGCTCTCCCTCGGCGATATCACCTCCAGCGACACCTTTGCCACCGGCAGCATCGCCGCGGCCTGCGGCGGCGTCACCACCCTGATCGATTTCGCCCAGTCCCGGCGCGGCCGGTCTCTGTTGGATACCCTGGCCGAGCGGCGGGGGCTCGCCGGCAGCCAGGTGGCCGTGGACTATGCCCTCCACGTCGCCGTGCTGGACGCGACGCCCGCCACCCTGGCCGAGATTCCCCAGGTCATCGCCCTGGGCTGCCCCACCTTCAAGCTCTACATGGCTTATGCCGATTCCTGGCTGGACGACGGGCAGCTCCTGGCCGTGTTGCGCGCCATCGGCGAGGCCGGGGGCAGCGCCCTGGTCCACTGCGAGAACCACCACGTCATCCAAGAGCTGACCACCCGTTACCGCGCCCAGCGCAAGCTGGAGCCGCGTTTCCACCCCCTTACCCGCCCGGCGCTGATGGAAGGCGAGGCCACCGCCCGGCTGATCGACCTGGCCCAGCTCGCCGATTGCCCCGTGACCATCGCCCACGTCTCGTGCCGCGAGTCGCTGCGCGCCATCCAGGAGGCGCAGCGGCGCGGCCAGCGCGTGCGCGGCGAGACCTGCCCGCAGTACCTGGGGCTCACCGAGCAAGAGTACCTGCGCCCCGGCTTTCAGGGAGCCAAGTTCGTCATGTCGCCGCCGCTGCGGACCCGCGCCGACCAGGAGGCGCTCTGGGGCGCGCTGACCCGCGGCGAGCTGCACTGGGTCGCCACCGACCACTGCCCCTTCCTCTATCACGGGCAAAAGACCCGCGGCCTGGAGGATTTCTCCCTGATCCCCGGCGGCGTCCCTGGCGTGGAGACGCGGCTGGCGCTGTTGCACCAGTGGGGCGTCGGCAAGGGCAAGCTGTCGCTGACCCAGTGGGTGGCGCTCTGCTGCGCCAACCCCGCGCGGCACCTGGGCCTGGCCAACAAGGGCGACATCGCCGTGGGGCTGGACGCCGACCTGGTGGTCTTTGACCCGCGGCGGCGGGTGACCTTGCAGGCGCGCCAGTTGCACCAGCACGTGGACTATACCCCCTACGAGGGGTTGGAGGTGACGGGCTACCCGCAGCACGTCCTCTCCCGCGGCGAGCCGATCGTGGAGGACGGCGAGTTCGTCGGCCAGGCGGGGCGGGGCAAGTTCGTGATGAGAAAGATGCGGGGGTAGATGGACGAGCGGGTGGGGACAGAGCCCGACCCGGATGTGCTGCAGGATTACGATTTCGGGCAAGGGGTGCGCGGCAGGTACGCCCAGCGTTTTGCCCAGGGGAGCAACGAGGTTATGAGGGGATACCAGCCGGTCATGAGTTTTGGCCCAGACGTTGCCCAGGGGGACCGCCACGCCCTGCGCGGCGACGAGGACGACGCCGTCGCCTTTCTGAAGCAGCTTGCCGGCGACGGCCCGGCGCTGGAGCTGGGCATTGGCTCCGGGCGCATCGCCCTGCCGCTGGCCGCCCAGGGCGTGCGCGTGGACGGCGTGGACCTCTCGCCAGCGATGCTCGACCAGTTGCGGGCCCGGCCCGGCGGCGCCCAGCTCGCGCTCACCCTCGGCGACCTGGCCGAGGTGCCGGTGACGGGCGCCTACCGCCTGATCTATGTGGTATGGAACACGCTGTTCAACCTCTTGACCCAGGAGGACGAGCTGCGGTGCTTTGCCAACGTGGCCGCCCACCTGGCCGAGGGCGGGCATTTCGTCGTGGAGGTCTATACCCCCGCCTTTCTCTATCGCCTGCGCGACGACCAGTACGTGAACGCCGAGGCGATCGAGGTGGACCAGGTGCGCCTCGACCTGCTCCGGCACGACGCGGCGAGGCAGATCATCGAGGAGAGCCACGTCTCGCTCTCGGCGGCGGGCATCCGCCTGAACCCGGTGGTGCAGCGCCACGCCTGGCCGAGCGAGCTCGACCTGATGGCGAGGCTGGCCGGGCTGCGCCTGCGCGAGCGCTGGGGCAACTGGCGCCGCGAGCCGTTCACCTCGGCCAGCGAGATGCACGTGTCGGTGTATGGGTGGTGAGAGGAACCACGAAATACAGGAAAGGCTGCACTGGAAAAAAACCAGGAACTGGAACCACGAAATACACGAACCACACGAAAAAGGAAAAGGCCGGTTCCTATTTCGTGTCTTTGGTGTGTTTCGTGGTGGATATCCGGAGGAATCTCGCGGCCTGACGCGGCGGTGGGCCTGGCTGGGGGAATGCCGCGCCGCTACTCCCAGGTCTCGCCAGCCCCTCGCTCCAGCGCGCTGCGTATCACCTGCGTGTCCAGGCGCAGCCCGGCGGCTTGCAGCGCGCGCAGCACCTCCGCCGCAGAGGGGATCAGGCCGCGTTGCTTGGCAAGGATCACCACGGCCAGCGTGCCCTTGACAGGGATGGCCAGGCTGTTGGCGCACTTGCGTGCGGCGCGGTCATCGAGGATCGCCGTCCAGCCAGGCTCCGACAGCGCTAAGGAAAGCACCGCGGTCTCGCCTTGGCCCAGGTCCCAGGCCAGAACCTGTGGCAGCGGCCGCACTTGCACGACCTGAAACCTGCCGCCTTGTACGGCCTGACGTGCGGGATCGGAGCGCGGCCCAGCTCCAATCTCGGCGGCCACCGCTTGTGGCATAACGGCCTCTTCCGGCTGATCCAACAGGAGGCGCTCGTAGCCGATACGCGCCAGGGTAATCACCGGCGAGGCATTCAGCACCCAGCGCTCGCTCATGCGCTCACTTCTTTCAGTATCTCGTCCGCGTCATACTGGAAAGGGGAGACCTGAAAGCGCCCCAGGGCGCCAATAAAGGCGCTGCGCGAAAGCCCAGCCACCTCAGCCGCCTTCTCCTGCGAGATCAGGCCCATTTCGTACCACTTGACCGCCGCGGCCAGCCGCATCTCGGGCACAAAATGCTCGGGATCCTGGCGCAACGCGGCAAAGAGATCACGTCGCAACTCAAAGGTGACCGCCACCGTGTCGCTCATCTTTCTCCTCCCGACTCTGCGTGCATCTCATGATACGCCAAAGCGCGCTCAGCGCCAAAGCATGCGCGCGTTTCAGGGGTGGGCGGAATGGTGGTAGGATGATGCTGTTGACCAGGAATAAGGGCATGACCGTGGCCAGGCGCCCAGGCCGGCGCTGATGGACCGCCTGGATGCGCGCCAGCGGTCTGCCCACGCTATCGTCAAGAGGGAGGCTCCCCATGCGTATCACCGACTGCAAAATCCTCGTCGTCCGCAACGTCGAGCCCTACCGCGGCGGGCGGTTCTGGCTCATCGTCAAGCTCTTCACCGACGCCGGCATCGTCGGGCTGGGCGAGCGGCCCTGCAACCCCGCCGACCAGGTCGACGCGCTGGTGGCGACCATCCGCGACCTGGCGCGGCTCTATGTCGTCGGCAGCGACCCCTTTGACATCGAGCGTCTCTGGCAGCGCGCCTACGCCACCCGCCACGACTTTCGCCACCCCAGCCTGGACTCCACCCCGGCGCTCAGCGCGCTCGAGATGGCCTGCTGGGACATCGTCGGCAAGGCGCTGGGCCAGCCGGTGTACAAGCTCCTCGGCGGGCGCTGCCACGACAAGCTCCGCGCCTACGCCTACATGCCCACCCAGGGCGTCTGGGACGACCCCGCCAAGGCCGGGCCCATCGCCGAGCAGCTCGTCGCCGCGGGCAACACCGCCTGCAAGTTCGACCTCTTTACCCCCTTTTTCCCGCAGCCGCGCGACTTTCACCTCAAGGACATCGCCCGCGTGGGCGAGGTCTTTAGGCACATGCGCGCCGCGGTGGGCAACGACTTGGAGATCGCCATCGGCACCCACGGCCAGTTCACCACCTACACCGCCATCCGCGTGGCCGACATCCTGGCCGAGTATCGCCCCTTCTGGTTCGAGGAGCCGGTCCCGCCGGAGAACGTAGGCGAGATGGCCCGCGTCGCCGCCCACACCAACATCCCCATCGCCACCGGCGAGCGGCTGGTGACCAAGTACGAGTTCGCCGAGGTGCTGGAAAAGCAGGCGGCGCAGATCATCCAGGTGGACGTGGGGCAGTGCGGCGGCATCCTGGAGGCGAAAAAGATCGCCGCGCTGGCCGAATCTCACTATGCCCTCATCGCGCCGCACATGTATTGCGGGCCCATCGCCGCGGCGGCGGCGGTCCAGGTGGGGACCTGCTCGCCCAATTTCCTGGCCCAAGAGTTCAACGCCAACGCGCTGCACAGCGAGATCCTGGTGGAGCCGCTGCGCTTCGAGGGCGGCTGGATCACCCCGCCGACCGGGCCGGGGCTGGGCGTCGAGCTCGACGAGGCCGTGGTCGCCCGCCAGTTGGTTGAGATCGCGTAGCGCGAGGAGGATTCGCATGGACAAAGCCAGGCTGGGCATCATCGGGCTGGGCCGCATGGGCAGGCGGCACGCCGCCAACATCCACGACCATATCCCCAACGCCGAGCTGGCCGGCATCTGCAGCGTGGTCCCCGCCGAGCTGGAGGCGGTCGCCCGCGAGATGCGCCCCCGCTACGTCACCG
>JAAYEA010000308.1 GCA_012689325.1 Chloroflexota bacterium | reverse complement strand
GGCGCCTTGAGCGGGTTGTCGGTGATGCGCACCAGCCGCCCGCCCTCCACGTGGGCCAGCAGGGGGCAGCCCGCGCCGCAGTCCTTGTTGCACGAGACGGGGAGCCGGAGGGCGTCGCTCACTTGGCCTTCTCCGCGAACAGGGCGCCCAGCTCGGCCTCGTGGCGCAGCAGCAGCTCCACCAGCCGGTCGTCGAAGGGATCCTCGGCGCAATCGCGCACCAGGTTGTGGGCGAGCATGTATTCCACCGTCTCGCGGATCATCAGCTCGGGGCCGAAGCGCGGCGTGTAGCCCAGCAGGGAGACGGCCTTTTGGCACGAGTAGGGCCGGTGCCAGTTGAACTGGGGCGGGGAGGCGAAATGCCGCTTGAACACCAGCGAGGGGACCGACGCCAGCTTGAGCGGGACGCCCAGTACCTCGGCCACGATCTCGTAATAGCGCTTTTGCGGGATGATCTGCGGGCCGCAGGCGTTGAAAACCTGCCCGTCGGCGGCGGGGTTGTCCAACGCGCGCACGATCCACTGGGCGATATCCCCGGCATATACGGGGGTCATCAGGTTGCGCCCGCCGTCGATGGCGGGAATGACCTTGCCCTGGCGCACGCGGTCGACGAAATAGGGGCTGCGGCTCCACAGGCTGGTGGTGAGGAACCCGCGCCCCATGATGTGGCTGGGGCGAAAGACCGTGGCGCTGCGGCCCAGCTTGCCCAGCACCACACCCTCGCAGGCCAGCTTGCCGATGCCATAGTCGCTCACCGGCGTGGGCGCGCGCTCCTCCGTCACCGGCGCGCCGCCGATGTCCTCGCCATAGACGTCCACCGTGCTGATTAGCACGACCCTCCGCGCCCGCGGAAAGAGCGCCGCCAGGTCCTCGGCCTGCTCCGGCTTGTAGGTGATCGAGTCGATCACCGCCTCCGGGGCCAGCGCCGCGATCTCGGCGGCGTGCGCGCGGATGTCGGCCCGCTCGCCCGGGATGACGGGGACCTGGACGCCCTCGGGCAGGGGGCTCTTGCCGCGGTTGTAGAGCGTCACCTGATGGCCGGCCGCGACCACCGCCTCGGTGATGCGCCCTGAAAACTTGCCGGTGCCGCCGATGATGAGCACGCGCATGGTTGGGCTCCTTTCGCCTCGCGATACTGGCCCGTATTATAGCACAAATTCCTCGCAGGGCTGCGATTGGCCTCGGTTGGGGCGAACCTGGTGTTCGCCCTTCTTTCCGCCGTTTGCCCATTTGCGGCGTCCGTGCTATAATCTTGGCGCGATGGACCACGACACGTTCATGCGCATGGCCCTCCAGCAAGCTCAGGCCGCGGCGGATGCCGGCGACGTGCCGGTGGGCGCGGTGGCGGTCTGGCGCGGCGAGGTCATCGGCGCGGGGCGCAACCGCAAGGAAGAGTGGGGCGATCCAACCGCCCACGCCGAGATGCTGGCGCTGCGGGCGGCGGCCCAGTCCCGCGGCTCCTGGCGGCTCAGCGAGGTGACGCTCTATTGCACCCTGGAGCCGTGCGCCATGTGCGCCGGGGCGATCATCCAGGCCCGCATCCCGCGGCTGGTCTATGGGGTGGCCGACCCCAAGACGGGGGCGGCGGGCTCGGTGGTGGACCTGCTGCACACGCCCTTTCTCAACCACCGCGTGGAGGTGGTCGCCGGCGTCTTGGC
Organism: Chloroflexota bacterium; assembly: GCA_012689325.1. Classification (GTDB taxonomy): domain Bacteria; phylum Chloroflexota; class Anaerolineae; order JAAYEA01; family JAAYEA01; genus JAAYEA01. Next base: position 823 of record JAAYEA010000308.1, on the reverse strand, counting down.
CGACGAGATCGAGGAACTGATGGCCCGTTTCTTTCGCCGATTGCGCGAGGGAAACTCGACATAAATACGGAGAGGTTGCCTAGCACGGCTGAAGGCGCGGCCCTCGAAATGCCGTAGGCAGCAATGCCTCGTGGGTTCAAATCCCACCCTCTCCGCCAAGAACCAAGCCGCCGCTCATCCGAGCGGCGGCTCTTTTTTGTGTCTCCGTCGTGGCGCGAGCCGACTGTGGCGCATGCCTCCGGCTTGCGAGCCCGCCGTGGCGCAAGCCTCCGGCTTGCGAGCCTGCCGTGGCGCAAGCCTCTGGCCTGCGTTGCCCGAACCGGGCTGCAAGCCTCCGGCCTGCGAGCCCGCCGTGGCGCATGCCTCTGGCTTGCGTTGCCCGAACCGGGCTGCAAGCCAGAGGCTTGCGCCACGCTATCCTCGCATTTGCCTCAGCGCCCGGGGCAGCATCGGCAGCAGGTCGCTTGCCACCAACCCCATCTCGCCCAGCTCCCGCCGCGCCAGCTCGCCCGCCAGCCCGTGGGCATAGACCCCCGCCACGGCCGCGTCGTACGCGCTCAGCCCCTGGGCCAGCAGCCCGACGATGGTCCCCGCCAGCACATCGCCCGTCCCGGCGGAGGCCAGCCCCGGATTGGCAAAGGGCGCGATGGTCGTCTCGCCCGTGGGCGCGGCGATGACCGTGTAGGCGCCCTTGAGCGCCACCACATGCCCCCAGTCGCGCGCCGCCCGCTGGGCCGCGCCCAGGCGGTCGGCCTGCACCTCGGCGACCGAGCAGCCCAGCAGCCGCGCCATCTCGCCGGGGTGGGGGGTGAGCACCGCGGGG
>JAAYEA010000307.1 GCA_012689325.1 Chloroflexota bacterium | reverse complement strand
GTCATGATCTGACTCGCCTACGCTCCGAGTTGGAGCAAGCAGTGGAGCGACTCAAGCGCAAACCCGAAGTCATCCGTGGCTGTATCAAGGAGCCAGGATGCTACACGATTTAGAAAGCTATGCTCGTGTCATTAGGTCATGGTGCTGCGAGCCCAAGGGCTATAACCGCCCTTGTGCGCTGTGGCTGTGTTACGCCGTGCAGCCAAGCTCCACTGATCGACCTGATTTCGGGTACCTTTTCTGGGTGCCATAGTGGCCGGTTGCAGGAAGCGGCGATTGGTGCTGTAGGGTGTAGTGCTCTGGATAATGTCTGCGGCAACGTCGAGTTCTGGGGAGAGCTTAGGCCGATATGACTAGTGGTAGTCGAGGAATCTATATTCTTGGCAATGACAGAGTCTTCGATGACGCTCTAGCTTTGGTCCACAGCTTGCGGCGTCACTCGCCATCTTGGCCCATCCTTTTGGTCCCCTACAATGACGAGTATCGAAGACTCGCCAGCCGGCTGAAGAGCGATTTCGGCATTGATGTGTTTGCAGATCCGGATCTCTTTGCCGCGCTAGAGGCCTACAGTCTGTCCATCACGGGTCGCGTCTGCCCGGCTTATCGCAAGTTCGCTTTCTGGTTCGGCCCCTTCGATCAGTTTGTCTACTTTGACACGGACGTCGTCGTCTTCCAGGACCAGATCGATGTGTTTAGCCTGCTGGACGACCATGATATTGTGTTTTGTGGTGATGGTCGCGTAATGGGGATCCGAGAGGTTTTCACCGAACGCGTTCTGGATAGACAACTATTCTCTAGTTCAGAGATAGATGACCTGTTCAACACTGGGTTCTTTGCCTCAAGAAAAGACTCACTGAGCCGGGATCAGCTCTTCGCCCTGCTAGCAGAAGCTGCAGAAGTCCGTGATATTTTTGTGCCCTATCTGCAGGATCAGCCAGTGCTGAACTATGTGGCGCTAAAGGCCTTTAGGAGACGAGCAAATCTTCGACTGCTGAGCCCCGCGATTCCTGGCGACGCCTGGGCCGGCCTGTCCACGCTACGAGTCGATGGTGACAGGGTAGTTGATTCTGAGGCGATGCCGATCCGCAACCTCCACTGGGCCGGCTTCCATCGCATACCGGAGCGCCCGTATGTAAGGGTCTGGCTGTCCTATCGCTATCCTGGCAGGTGGCGCGCGCCGCAGCGGCTGGCTATTCGCGTAGGCTGGCTGGTACAGAAGGTCGCGCGTAGGACGCTATGTACGCATCTGCCAGATTGGTATAAACCGGCCTTTCAGGTAAAGCGAGTACGGCGAATCTGGGCTCAGCGGATCGCGGAACCGTTGCGAAGAATCTGGACCGCAAAGGACAGGGCAGCATAGCCGGATATGACAGGCTGGCATTGGTCAGCGCAGCTACGCTTGACCCCGTAACATGCCCAGAACCAGGAGTGTTCATCCCCAGGGAACGGTGTTGCGCCATGCCCAAGTCTAGAACTCGACCTAGTTGAGTGGATGGCCTTGCGAATAGCTATCTGTCATGATCTGCCTTCCGGCGGCGGCAAGCGGGCCCTTCACGAAATGACCAGGCGCCTTGCGGCCCGGCACGAGATTGGTGTCTATACGCTCTCCTGTGCCGAACATGATTTCGGCGATCTGCGGCCATATGCACAACGGCACATGGCCTTCCCGTTTCAGCCGCTATCCCTGGCGCGTCGGCCTTTCGGCCGTCTCAACCAAGGTATTCGCACGGCGGATCTGCTGCGCTTGCGGGCTCTGCAGCGCCGTATCGCCCAGCAGATCGACGCGGTGGGCTATGATGTCGTTTTCGCGCACAACTGCCAATTCGGGCAAAGCCCCGCCATTCTGCCCTTCTTAGCGACGTCTACGGCCTACTATTGCCAGGAGCCGCCTCGCCAGATCTACGAGCCGCCCGTCGACCGTCCGTATGCCCGCTTCAGCCGCGTGCAGCGCCTGGGCAACTGCTTCGATCCCCTGCCGGGCCTCTATCGCCGGACATTGGCCCGGCTCGACCGGCAAAACACCCTGGCCGCTGACCTGGTCCTGGTCAACTCGGCCTATTCCCGGGAGAGCTTGTACCGAGTCTATGGCATCTTCGCGCGGGTGGGCTATCTGGGCGCTGACACTGAGGTTTTCCACCCGCTGTCCCTGCCGCGGCAGGACTTTGTTCTCTCCGTTGGGGCACTGAACCCACGCAAAGGCTTCGACTTCCTGCTCCGCAGCCTGGCGTTGCTTGACCAAGCGCGGCGCCCGCCGCTGGTTATCGTGAGCAATCATGTGAATGCCGCTGAGCACGCCTATCTCGGGGACCTGGCACGGGAACTGCAGGTGCCTGTGGAGATGCGCGCGATGGTAGCGGATGCCGAGTTGGTGCAGCTTTACAACCAGGCTGCGCTGACAGTGTACGCGCCGGTGATGGAGCCGTTCGGCCTGGTGCCCCTCGAGTCGATGGCCTGCGGCACGCCAGTGGTGGGCGTGCGAGAGGGTGGGGTACGCGAGACGGTGGTGCACGGCGAGACGGGGCTGCTGGTGGAGCGCGATCCTCGCTTGTTTGCGGACGCGGTCAGCAGCCTGTTGCGAGACCCGGAACGACGAGACGACATGGGACGGCAGGGCGTGGAATACGTGAAGCGGGAGTGGTCATGGGAACGTTCGGTGGCCACGCTGGAGCGGCGCCTTGAGGAAGCAGCGGCCCATTGACACCGCCGCGTGTCTCCACCATCATTCTGAACTGGAACGATGCCTCCGACACACTGATCTGTCTGGATTCGGTGCTACGGTCAGATTACCCCAATTGCCAGATACTCGTTGTCGACAATGGCTCGACGGATGACTCTGTTTCACGCATCCGTGCTGCGTATCCATGGATCGAGCTGCTCGAGACCGGAGAGAACCTGGGTTACGCAGGCGGCAACAATGTGGGGATCCGTCACGCGCTAGAAGGCGGCGCCGAGTATGTTTGCATCCTGAACAACGACGTGGTGGTGGCTCCTGATTTCCTCACGCCGCTGCTGGCCGTGTTGGAGGGGCACCCAGAGGTGGGCGTCGCGACGCCGCTGATCGCCGAGATGGCGGCGCCGGAGCGGGTCTGGGCGTTGGGTTCTGTGGTGGACAGATACTCGGGCCATGTGCGACGGTTGCACGCAGGCGAACAAGTGGCCGCTCTTCGGCAGCAGCTACCGGCTGAGGTTGAGGTCGCGTCCGGCGCAGCCATGTTGGTACGACGAGAGGTTCTGAACAGCGTCGGCCTCCTGGATGACAAGTTCTTTTTATACTATGAGGAAACTGACTGGTGCCTGCGAGTGACTGCTTCGGGTTACAGGATAGTGGCCGTGCCCTCATCACTGATCTTGCACAAGGTCTCGGCGGCATTGGGAGAGTCATCGCCGATCATCGACTACTATATGCTGCGCAACCATTTGCGCCTCGTTGGCCGCCACTGGTCCGGCTTGCAGCGTGTCTTGGTGGAGGCGCGCATTGTGCTGCGGAGTCTGCTCACTATCGCAGCTTACACTGTCAAGCCTCATGGTGGCCTTCGTACGCCTCACCGCAATGCTCGCCTGGTCGCGCTACGTGACGCCCTGTTAGGGCGATGGGGCAAGATGGGAGCGGACGTGGCTGAGCTGTGCTGCCCTGAGGCAGCTCGATGAAAGTTCTGTTTCTCTCTTCCTGGTTTCCATCCCCTCCTGACAATGGCTCCAAGCTTCGAGTCTATCATCTGTTGCGGGCGCTGGCGGCGCGGCATCAGGTATCGCTCGCCTCTTTTGCCTTTGGCACCGCGCGACCCCAGGAAGCAGACCTACGCGCGTGGTGCCGCCGTGTCGAGGTAGTTCAGCAGGATCCGAGCCAGCGCAGCCGCCTAATGAGAGGGTTACGCTATCTGTCGCTCTCCCCCATCGTTGCCGCGCCGGTGCCCGCAATGTCGGACGCTGTAAGCGCCCTTGCGGCGGAGACCAAGTTCGACGTTGTGGTCGCTTCCACTGAGACCATGGCTACCTATGTCTCTAGGGTGCGCGGTGCGGCTGCGATTCTTGAAGAGCATAATTCGTTCGCGCGCATGATGTACGAACGATATCAGCAGCAGACGTCATCTCTGCAACGCCTGCGATGCTGGGCAAGCTGGCAGAAGACACGCTACTATGAAGCGCGGCTTTTTCCTCGTTTCGATCTGGTGACAATGGTTTCCGAGCAAGATCGCCAGACCAGTCAGGCCCTCCCGGCCTATCGTGGCAAGGTGGAAGTGGTTCCCAATGGTGTGGATTGCCGCCGCAACCGCCCGGGCCTGGTCGTGGCCCAGCCCAATGCTCTGGTCTATAACGGCGCGCTCACATACAGCGCCAATTACGATGCCATGCGCTACTTTCTCTCCGAGATCTATCCCCTGATCCGCCAACAGATCCCTGACGTCTCCCTGTCTATTACCGGCTCCACCAAGGGCGTAGACCTCGCCGGGCTCCGGCTGGACGAGAGCGTGCGGCTCACCGGCTATGTGGACGACATTCGCCTGCCGGTGGCGGGGAGCGCCGTCTGCGTGGTGCCTCTGCGCCAGGGCGGCGGCACCCGGCTCAAGATCTTGGAGGCCATGGCGCTGGGCACGCCGGTGGTGGCCACGTCCAAAGGTGTGGAGGGATTGGAGGCGGTGGATGGAGAGCACCTGCTTATCGCCGACGAGCCGCAGTCCTTTGCCGAGCGCACAGTGCGCCAATTGCGTGACGATGCCCTCCGCCAGCGCTTGATCTCCAACGCCCGTCGCCTGGTGGAGGAGCGTTACGACTGGGAGCGCATTGGTCAGCGCTTCGTGGATCTGGTGGAAGAGGTCGTCCATCGGAATGCGGGAGGTTCGCCTTGATAGGCGTGCTCCGTCGCGTCTCGCTCACTTCCAGGTTGTTGCAGTGGCTCATCGTCCTCGGCGCGTTGGCCAGCGCTGCCTACCTGGGACAGCAGCCCTCCCGTCGTTACCTGATGCTCCTTGTCGCTTTGGTTGGGGGCGCTGCGGTGTTGCGCGAGCGGCGGTTGGGCCTGGCGGTGCTTATTCTGGCGGCGCTGGCGCTGCCGCTGGAGTTTGGCACCGGCACTGCCGTGACTCTCAACACGGCTACCCTGCTAGTTCCCGCACTGCTGGCCCTCTGGCTGCTGGAGGCCACGCTGCGCCGCGACCTGAGGATCGTCCGCTCCAGAGCCAACTTGCCATTGCTCCTGTTTCTGCTTGCGGGGCTGCTTTCCCTGTTGGTAGGCAACGTTCTCTGGGACCCCAGTGTGCCGCGTTCCAGCAACTTTATCTGGGTGCAGCTGGCACAGTGGGCGATCTTTGCCTTCGCCGCCGGCGCTTACTGGCTGATGGCCAACTGGGTACGAGATGAGGTCTGGTTGCAGCGCTTGACTTTCCTGTTTCTCGGCCTGGGCGGCGGGCTCGCCATTCTACGATTGTTGCCAGGCGCTGGCGCCCTGGTATCCCCCCTTACTACCATCGCCTTCATTCGCGCCCCCTTCTGGGTGCTGCTGGCGGCGCTGGCAGGGGGGCAGTTGCTCTTTAACCAGGAGCTATCCCCGGGTTGGCGGCTGTTTCTGGTGGCCGTGATAGGCGCGGTGTTGGCCTATGCCTTCTTCCTGCAGCGCGAGTCCACATCTAACTGGGTGGCGATCGCCGCGGTGGGTGGGGTGTTGGCCTGGCAGCGCTGGCCCCGCGCGCGTAGATATGTCGTTGCCGTGATGTTGATCCTGTCCACACTCGGGATACTGTTCCCTTCGTTATACGAGTTTGCCGGCGGTGATGACGAGTGGCAACTCAGCGGCGGCTCGCGGCTGGCGCTCATTACCCGCGTCGTCGAATTGACCATGCGCAACCCCATCACCGGCCTGGGGCCAGCGGCATATCGGCCCTATGGCCTGGTGAAGCCGTTGACCTATGGCCCCACGACTTGGGTCAATCCTCTGATTTCGTCGCACAACAACTATGCGGATATTTTCTCTCACACGGGGCTATTGGGCCTGGGATTGTTTCTCTGGTTCATGATCGAGCTGGGGCTGCTGGGCTGGCGTATCTGCGCGAGGCTTCGCCACGGTTTCATCGGTGGCTATGCTGCTGGGATACTGGCTGCCTGGGCGGGGGCGCTGGTGGTCATGATGTTCGCCGACTGGATGCTGCCTTTCGTGTACAACATCGGCTTTCCAGGTTTTCAGGCTAGCTTGCTGGTCTGGCTCTTTTGGGGCGGGTTGGTGGCGCTAGAGCAGAGTCTGCGCACTGGGGGAGTTGCCTAGATGCTGTGTTCTACGATTATTCCTACAATTGGCCGGGACACACTATCACGTGCTGTAGAGTCCGCTCTGTCGCAGGACCTGGACCCAACTGAGCACGAAATCATCGTGGTAAACGACTCTGGTGCTCCCCTGGCCGCTTCTGCTTGGATGAACTCCACACAGATCAGGGTGATGGATACCAACCGGAGCAGGGTATGCTTTGCGTCAAATGCTGGGGCAGCAGCGGCGCGAGGCAAGTACCTGAAGTTTCTGCATGATGATGACTATCTGCTTGATGGGGCTCTACGGTCATTGATCTCAGAGGCCGAGTCGTCCGGCAGCTGTTGGATTGTGGGGGCGATGCGGGTCGTGGACTCTCAGGGAAAACTGCTGCATGTCGAGACGAGTCAAGATGAGGGCAATCTAGCCGCGCTGTTCGTGGTTGGCGAGATATTCCACGTTAGCCGGTCGCTGATTCGGCGCCAGGACTTTCTAAAGGTGGGGGGGTTTGATGCCTCGGTTGGGATGTTCGAAGACCGGGAACTAGAATGGCGAATGGCCATGGTGGGCGAGTTCGGCTCTACGGAAACCATGGTGGCTTGTGCAAGAGTATCGTGTACACAAGATAGTGCTTATGATGCTCAGAAAGACGGCACGCGTATCCAGATGATCCGTGATAGCCGACGTATTAGGGAACGGATCCTTAACGCCGAAGGGGCGAACCGCCGTATACGAGACTCGCTGCACGGAAAACACCATTTGCGCGGGCGCGTATGTCGCGCCTATATGCTATCAGCCGCTCTCAGATTTTGCGACGCCGCCGTCCTGGTCGCACTGAGCCGGGTTGTGGCAGCATTGAGGTTGGCCGCTCCCGGACTCGTCCACCGGGCCTTTTGGGCAGGGCTATTTGGCCGCCGTCACTTCGAATGATCAAGTAATTCCTAACACGGGAACTACAGATGGACCTCTACTACTACCATGACTTGCGTGGCAACTTTGGCGACGATCTGAATGCATGGCTGTGGCCACGCCTCTTGCCGCTCCCCATCTCCGAGTGCTTTGATGACAGGACGCTCTTTCTGGGTATAGGGACGATACTAAACCAGCATGTGCCTGCGAAGCCGCAAAAGAAGGTGGTATTCGGGGCTGGTCATGGTTATGGATTGCCCCCTACTATCACTCCGCAGTGGCGGTTCTACTGCGTTCGTGGCCCACTCACGGCTAATGCACTCGGTATCCCGGCTCATCTCGCCATCTGTGATAGTTCTATCCTGATCCGCGAATTCTTCGCTCCCGCTACCAGCAGATTTAGCTGCCGAGCTTGCTTCATGCCGCATCATTGGAACGCCGAGGCCGATGCATTGTCGACGGCCAGACAATTCACCCGCTTGAGGCCTTTTGTGGCCAAGTAATTCACCCACCCCGCGGCCAAGGAATTCACCCAGGCTGAGGGGGTTTTGGCCAAGTAATTCACCCACCTCACGGCCAG
>JAAYEA010000306.1 GCA_012689325.1 Chloroflexota bacterium | reverse complement strand
GCTGGATGGCGGCCTCGTGCTCGGCGCTGCCGAACGGCACGCCCAGGGAGAGCGCCAGGTCCAGCGGGCCGATAAAGCCCAGATCCACGCCAGGCACGCCCAGGATCTCCTCGGCGCGCTCCACCGCCTCCCCCGTCTCGATCATCACCGCGGCCATGACTTCATGGTTGGCGGCGGGGTAATAGTCGCTGCCATAGTAGCTCAGCCGCTGCCCGCCAAAGGAACGCTGCCCCAGGGGCGGGTAGCGCATGGCGGCCACGGCGAGCGCCGCCTCCTCCGCCGAGTTGACCAGCGGCACGATGATGCCCATGATCCCCATGTCGAGCAGGGAACCGATGAGGCCGGGGTCGTTGCGCAGCACCCGCGCCAGGGGCGCGGTGCGCGAGGCGCTGACGACCTGCGTCGCGGCCAAGAGCTCCGCCGTGCCCCAGTGGCCGTGCTGGGTGTCCAGCAGCACCCAGTCGAACCCGGCTTGCGCTCCGCCCTCGGCGATGAGCGGCGAGCCGGAGAACATCCAGAGGCCCATGGTGGCCTCGCCGGCGCGCAGCCGCGCCAGGACCTGATTCTGCCGCACGGTGCTCCCCCTACAGCCAGCCGGTCAACTGGGCCAGCAGCTTGGTGTATTCGATAAAGTTGGGCCACGAGATGTCGGGCGGCACGCCGTGGTCGCAACTGGGGATGAAACCGCCATCCACCAACAGCGGGGGCACCACGCGCAGCACTTCCTGGCGCATCACGTCGCCGCCCGCGGCGATGGCGCGCTTGTCGATGCCGCCGGTGTAGCCCATCTTTTTGCCAAAGCGCCGGCGAAACTCGACGATGTCGTTGCCCGCGGCCACCTCGATGGGGTCGCAGACGTTGATCCCCGCCTCGATCCAGATGGGGATCAGCAGGTCGATGCGGCCGTCCGAGTCCATGTCCACGATGGGGCAGCCCTTGCTTTTGATCAGGCCCACCCAGCGCAGGTACTGCGGCAGCAGGAACTTGCGGGTCATGGCCGGGGAGATCATGGGGTGCTCTTTGTACGCCATGTCCTCGGAGAAATGGACGCTGTCGAGCTGGATTTTGTCCAGGATGCGGTCGAGCATGTCATAGACAAAGTCGCCCCAAAAGTTGCACATCTCCATGACCCAATCGGGCTGCTCGGCCATAAAGATGCAGAGGTTTTCCATGCCCACCCACTCGCGGAGCTGCCAGAAGGGGCCGTCGATGCTGACGCTCACGGGATAGTCGCGCTCCTTGAGCGCCCTGGCGCGCTCGTCGAAATCGGCGGGAAAGCGCCCCGGCGCGTCCACGTTATAGCGCCATTTGATCCGCTCCTCGAAATCTTGCGGGTTCAGCACTGGGAAGCGATGCCATTTCCGCGTGACGAAATCCCTGGCCTGGCGGATATAGGTATAGTCGAACTCGTCCGAGATCTCGGTGATGGCCCCCATCCAGTCCTGGACGATATAGTGGCCATCCTTGTGCTCGATGACCTTTTCCTCGAACTGGGGGATGATCTTGAAATCGGCGCCCACCGGCACGTGCACCTGCGTGCTCTCCGGCTGGAGCCCCAGCATATCCCAGAGGGTCTGATGCCACTTATCGCCCTCGGCCAGGCCCTGGGTCTCCCACTTGCGGCGCGTGGAATCGCGCGGGCCGCCCGGCGTCAGGGGCACCTTGTCCGGCTTGCCGAATAGCAGTGTCTCCACGTAGCGCTCTCTCGCATTCATGAGCTTGTCCTCTCCCTTGCCAGATTCGGATCGCCGCTGCGCAACGGGCAGGGCAAAGGGAGTATAGCATAACGCCCGGGGGCTGACAAGTTGCGCCGGGGCCGGGGGAATGGTAGAATGGAAAGCGCAGAGGTTATCCACTGATCTGGCAAAGGCGTGCCATGCGGGAACACGTTCAACACACTGCTCGCTTCATCTCCGAATGCCCTCGCTCGCCTAGGGTGGCGGCCTGGCTATGGTTGCTGATGGTCGGCTTGCTGGCGGGGTCGCTGGCCGGGTGCGACGCGCTGGACCTGGCGACCCTGGCGCCCACGGCGACGCGCCCGCCGGCGCCCACCGCTACCCCCCTGCCAGCTCCCACCGCTGAGGCGGTGGTCACGGACACCGGGACGATCACCCTCTCCGTTTGGTACCCGGAGCACCTGGACCCGCTGAGCGACCTGCCGGGCGGCGCGGCGTTGGCGGAGCAGTACAGGGCCTTTGGGGAGATGTATCCCGACGTGCGCATCGCCGGGCGGCGCTTCAAGGCCAGCGGCCCGGGCGGCCTGCTGGACTATTTGCTAGCCACCAGCAAGGTGCTGCCTGTCGGCCTTCCGGACCTGGTCCTGCTCGACCTCCGCGACCTGCCGCAGGCGGCGGCGCTGTTGCAGCCCCTCGACGGCCTCTGGGAGAGCGAGCCCTGGGGCGACTATTACCCGGCGGCGGCGCGGCAGAGCCGGGTGGAGGGGAGACTGCTCGCCGTCCCGTACGAGCTGGACATCCGCCTGCTGGCCTACGATGCCAAGCTGGCCGAGATGCCCGCCGCCTGGCCGGATGGCGAGGCCTGGCCTGCGCCGTACCTGTTGCCGCTGGGCAGCCCGGAGGCCGCGGCGCAAGCGTTGCTCCTGCAATACCCCGAAGGGGGCGACCTGGATGAGGCGGGGCGGCTGGTGTTGGATGAGGGCGCGCTCGCGGCGGCCCTGGAGTATTACCGGGCGCGCCATGAGCAGGAGCTCTTGCACACCGCCGCGCTCACCACCACCAACCTGGCGGACTGCTGGGAGCTGTTCGTCGGCGGGAAGGTTGACCTGACCGAGACCACCGCGCACCTGGTCCTGGCGGACGAGAAGGGCCGGGCGGGCGTCCGATGCGCTCCCCTCCCGACGCGCGGCGGGATCGCGGCGCCCGTCCTGGACGGCTGGGCCTGGGCGGTCCTGACCGGCGACGACTATAGGCAACAAGCGGCTTCGGCGTTGATCTCCTGGCTCATGGACGAGGATAACCTGGCTGCGCGCTGCGTGGCCTCTGGCTATCTGCCGTCGCGGCAGGGAGCGCTGGCGTTGATCGGGGACTCGCCCTGCCTGCCCACCTGCGAGCTGCTCTTGGGGCTAGAGTCCACCAGCGTCGGGAGCCTGGACGCCGCCCTGGCGCCGTTGCTCCTTGCGGCCCTGCAGGACGTGCTGGCGGGGAACCAGAGCAGCGCCCAGGCAGCGGCAGCCGTCCTCGCGGCGGCCACACCACGGCAGGTCCAACCACCCGAGTGAGACGAGAGGGCTATCAACATGGCTGATGAGGAAAAGGCGCGCATCATTGCGCGGCTCAAGCGCATCGAGGGGCAGATCAGGGGCCTGCAGCGCATGATCGACGAGGAGCGCGGCTGCGAAGAGATCATCACGCAAATGACCGCGGCCAGGGCGGCCCTGGATAGCGCCGCCCAGATCGTGCTTCGCCACCACATGGGCCAATGCCTGGCCCAGACTGACCCCGAGCAGCGCGAGCGCAACCTGCAAAAGGCCCTCGACTTGCTCTTCAAGACGAGGGCCTAGAGCCAGTTTCCTACTCGACTTGGGCGCGCTCCTCCGGCGGCACGCGCACCACCGCTCCCGCCGCCTCCAACTGCATTTGCAACTTCGGCACGTCCAGGTCGGCGGGACGGCGCCCGGACCGGACGCATAGGGCCGCGGCGGCGCCGCTGGCCTGCGAGATCGCCATGTTTGGGGCCATGCTGCGGGCCGACTGGAAGGCGGGCTGGCAGGCCGAGATGCAGCGCCCCGCCAGCAGCACATTGTCCAGGTCGGCGGGGACCAGGCAGCGATAGGGGATCTCGAAGCCCAGATGCTCCAAAAAGACCCGCTGCCCGTAATAGTTGGGGACCGGGTTCGAGCTGACGGCGATGGAATCCGGCTGCGGCCGCCCGCTCTGCACGTCCTCCTCGCTGATGGTATAGAGCCCCACGATGCGCCGCGTCTCGCGAATCCCGATCATGGGCGCGGCGGCGACCAGCGTCGCTTGGGGGTACTGCTCGCGGAGCTTGGCGAGGTGCTCGCGCAGCGCGCGGTTGGCCTCGATCTCGGCGCGGGTCAGGTCTTCGGCGTTGGAGCCATCCACGCCGCCCACGCCTGGCCCCCATTTGGTGGTGATCCCATTGATCCACAGGCGGCGCTCGTCAGCGGCGGGATCGGGCAGCCCGGCCACGCGGTACATCAGCGTCATGCGCATCAGGCGCTGGTCGGCCCCTGTCGCTATCTCGTAGCGCGCCCCGGCCCTGGCGCAGAGGTCGCCATCGCCGGTGGCGTCCACGTAGACCTGACCCAGGATCGCCTGCCGCCCCGATTTGTTTTCCACGAGGATGGCCTGGATTTCGCGCCCCTGCACCAGCGCGTCGGCAAAGAGCGTGTGCAGCATCAGCCGGACCCCGGCCTCTTGCAGCATCTCCAGCCCAACCTGCTTCAAGACCTCGGGGTCGAAGCTGACGGCATAGGGGCTCTCGCCTGGTTTCATCGGGCCAAAGTAGCCGTGCTGGGTATGGGCGCAGGCGCCGCCCGCGGCCAGCAGCCGGTCCACCAGCTCTTGCGCCAGCCCGCGCACCGTTTGCACGTGGTTGGGGGCGTGCTCGTTGCGAAAGCCGTTAAAGCTGGTCATCAGCCCGGCGGTGGCGGTGCCGCCGAGAAAGCCGTACCGCTCGATCAGCAGCGTGCTGGCGCCGGCCCGGGCGGCGGCCAGCGCGGCCATCATCCCGGCGACGCCGCCGCCAACCACGATAACGTCAGCCTCGGCCACCACGGGGATCTCCCGGGCGGGCTCGCGAACGGTCCTCATGTGTACCCTCCTTGGGTTAAGATGCTGCAGAAAGACGATGACCTGGGCCGCGGGCTTTGACATCCCGCGCGCATTTGGCTATGCTCATTCTAGCTGACTGCGGGCGATGCGGCAACTCGAGACCGCCGCTCGACCCAAGGATACCAAGGAGGGGATACCATGACTGAGACCATTGCCTTGTTTGGCGCGGCGGGCAAGATGGGCACGCGCATTTGGGAGGCGATGAAGGGCAACGGCGCCTATCGCATGTTGTGTGTGGAGGCGGGCGAGGTGGGGCAGGCGCGGCTGCGCGAGCGTGGCATCGCGCCCGCCCAGTCCGACGAGGCGGCGCGCCAGGCCGACGTGGTGGTGCTGGCCATCCCCGACAAGCTGATCGGCCTGGTGGCGGAGGAGATCGTGCCGCTCATGCGCAGCGGCGCCATGGTCATCTGCCTGGACCCCGCCGCGCCCTATAGCGGCGACCTGCCGGGACGGCTGGACATCACCTATTTCGTGGTGCACCCCTGCCATCCGCCGATCATCAAGGAAGAGACGGATCCCGCGGCGCGGGCGGACTTTTTCGGGGGCGTGGCCCAGCAGAGCATCGTCTGCGCGCTGATGCAGGGGCCGGAGGAGGATTACGAGCGCGGCGTCGGGATCGCCCGGCAGATGTTCGCGCCGGTGCTGCGCGCCCACCGCGTGACCGTGGAGCAGATGGCGATCCTGGAGCCGGCGCTCACCGAGACGGTGATCCTCACCTGCATGATGGTCATCCGCGAGGCGGTGGATGAGGCCATCCGCTGCGGCGTGCCGGAGCAGGCGGCCCTCGACTTTGCGCTGGGGCACATGGGCGTGAATGTGGGGATGCTCTTTGGCTACGTGGACGTGATTCCCTCGGATGGCGCCAAGATGGCGGCGAAGCGCGGGCGCGAGGCGATCTTTCAGGAGGACTGGAAGAAGGTCTTCAAGCTAGAGAATGTGATCCGCGAAGTCAAGGCCATTACTGAAGGCACCGCAGTCAAGAAGAGTTAGCCATGCATTTGGGAATAGGCTCCTACACCTACACCTGGGCCATCGGTGTGTCGGGCTACCCGCCGCGGCAGCCGCTGACAGCGGCGGGGCTGTTGAACCAGGCCGCGGCGCTGGGCGTCGGCGTGGTGCAGATCTGCGACAACCTGCCGCTGGATCGGCTGCCGCTGGGCGAGCTGGCGGCGCTGGGACGCCAGGCCAAAGAGCTGGGCCTGCGCGTCGAGGTGGGCGCCCGCGGCATCGCCGATGACCGGCTGGACGTCTATCTGCAACTGGCGCGGCGCTTTGGCTCGCCCATCTGCCGGGTGGTCTTGGACACGTCCGACCACCACCCGCCCCTGGACGAGATCGTGTCCACGCTCCGCGCCGCGATGCCCGATTACGAGCGCGCGGAGGTGACGCTGGCGGTGGAGAACCACGACCGCTTCACCGCGGTCGAGTTCGTCCGCATCCTGGAGCGCGTGGGCAGCGACCGGGTGGGGATCTGCCTGGACACGGTGAACTCGTTCGGCGCGCTGGAGGGGCCGCGGGTGGTGGTGGAGACGCTGGCGCCCTGGACCGTCAGCTTGCACATCAAGGATTTCGCCATCCGGCGGGTGGGCCACGCCATGGGCTTTGTGGTGGAGGGGACGCCGGCCGGGCAGGGGCGGCTGGACGTGCCCTGGCTGCTGGAGGCGCTGGCCCGAAGCGGCCGCGACCCCAACGCCATCCTGGAGCTGTGGACCCCGCCGCAAGCGGATGTGGAGGCGACCATCGCGCTGGAAGAGGCCTGGGCGCGGGAGAGCGTCCAGAACCTGCGGCGGTGGATTCCAGGATAGTGGCTTCTTGCAGGGGCCCAATCGCCAGACCTCCGGGCGCCAACGCTCGGAGGTCTTGTTTGTGCCCAGCGGGCGATGCGGTTATACTGGAACCCGTGCTTGGGGGCAAGACTCGATCACCTGAGGGCCGACATGACCTGGCAATCCTACCTGACCGACATCGCCGACCTCCTCCGCGCCGTGGACCCGGCGGAGGTGCAGGGGCTCATCGACGCCATCGCCGCCGCCTGGCGCGAGGGGCGCTACGTCTATATCATCGGCAACGGCGGGAGCGGGGCCAACGCCTCCCACCTCTGCGAGGATTTGGGCAAGGGGACGCTGCACGATTTCGAGCGCCAGCGCCGCCTGAAGGTGCTCAGCCTCACGGACAACACCCCTTATATCCTGGCCTGGGGCAACGACGAGGGGTACGACCGCATTTTCGTGGAGCAGCTCAAGAACCTGGCCGAGCCGGATGGGCTGCTGATCGCCATCAGCGGCTCGGGCAACAGCCCCAACGTGCTGCGCGCGGTGGAATGGGCCAACGCCCACGGCCTGCGCACCTGTGGGATCACCGGCTATGACGGCGGCCAGTTGCGGCGGATCGCCCAGGCTGGGCTGCACGTCCCCTCGCACGACATGGGCGCGGTGGAGGCGGCGCACGCGGTGGTCTTTCACCATCTGGTGACGGCGCTGCACGAGATATTTCAGTCAGAGTAGGGGCGAACCTCGTGTTCGCCCTCTTGCACGGAGGCAGGCGGATGGGCGTAGCCATTGGGATCGAGATCGGCGGGACCAAGCTGCAGGCGGGCGTGGGGCGGCAGGATGGCCAGGTGCTGGCCGTGGCGCGCCAGCAGGTGGACCGGGCGGGCGGCGCGGCGGGGATTCGCCAGGCGCTGCCGGGGATGATCAGCCAGGCGCTCTTGCTGGCCGGGCTATCGCCGGATGAGGCAGTCGCCATCGGCGTGGGCTTTGGCGGCCCGGTGCGCGCCGAGCGCGGCGTGACCGTGATCTCGAACCAGGTGGAGGGGTGGGCCGACTTTCCACTGAAGCGCTGGCTGGAGGCGCGCTATCACGTGCCCACGGTGGTGGAAAACGACGCCGACGCGGCGGGCTATGCCGAGGCCGCCATCGGCGCCGGGACCGGCTGCCGGCGGGTGCTCTATGTCACCATCGGGAGCGGCATCGGCGGCGGCTGGATCGTGGACGGGGCCATCGACCACGGGCAGGGCCTGGGGGCGATGGAGATCGGCCACACCTGGGTGCCCTATCCCGACACGTCGGCGCTGGCCGAGCTGGAACGGGTGGCCTCGGGCTGGGCCATCGGCCGGCGGGCGCGGCTGGCCCTCTCCCAGGGCGCCAGCTCGAGCATGTGCGAGCTGGCCGGCGGCGAGGTGGGCGAGGTGACGGCGGAGACGGTCTATCGCGCGGCGGAGCAGGGCGATGCCCTGGCGGCGCATATCCTCGCTGGGACCTGCGACGCGCTGGCCATGGGGCTGGGCAACGCCATCAACCTCTATCACCCCCAGCGGGTCATCCTCGGCGGGGGCGTCTCGTTGATGGGGCCGCTCTTCTGGGAGCCGCTGCGCGAGCAGACGCGGCGCTACGTGTATGGCCCCTTCGCCGAGGGCTATGAGCTGGTCCCGGCCGGGCTGGGCGAGCAGGTGGTGGTGATCGGCGCCTTGCTGCTGGCCTGGCAGGCCGCGGGCCGCCCGCTGGATGATACGATCAACTAGGAGGGATGATGGATAAGGTCAAGGTCGCGGTGGTGGGCTGCGGCTCCATTGCCCAGGGGATGCACCTCCCGGGCATCCAGGGGCTGGTGCAGGCGGGGCTGGCCGAGCTGACGGCGGTGTGCGATGTGGTGCCCGACCTGGCGCGCACGGTGGGGGAGCGGTTCGGCGCGCAGACGCACTATACCGAGATGGAGCGGATGCTGGCCGAGGCCGACTGCGACCTCGTGGTCAACTGCACCCGCATCCCCGAGCACTTTGCGGTCAACCTGACGGCGCTGCAGGCGGGCAAGCACGTCTATACGCAAAAGCCCATGACCACCACCGTGTCGGAGGCCACCACGTTGGTGCAGGAGGCGCAGCGCCGCGGGCTGCTGTTGGGCTGCGCCCCGGAGCACCCGGCTCGCCCGGTGATCCGCAAGGTGCGCGAGTTGGTGGACGGGGGCGCCATCGGCAAGGTGGCCTTTGCCCGCATGTCCAGCTCGCACGACGGCCCGGAACGCCACGACGTGCCTCGCGATTCCACCTGGTATTACCGGCCCGGCTCCAACCCGATCCTGGACCTGGGTGTGCATGGCCTGAGCATGATCACCAGCATCCTGGGACCGGTGCGGCGGCTCGCTTGCTTTTCGGGGCGCAACCTGCCGACGCGTCTGACCACCGCCGGGCCCTACAAGGGCAAGCGCATCGACGTGCAGATCGACGACAACTCGCTCCTGATGCTGGACTTTGGCGACGCGGTGCTGGGCTACCTGGATGCCACCTATTGCGTGCTGGCCTCCGCCGCGCCCTTCTGCGAGATCTATGGCAGCGCGGGCACGCTCAGCCTCTCGCGGCAGGGCGGCGAGATCGTCATCCGCCACTTCCGCGAGGGCGAGGATTGGCGCGAGGTGCCGGTGGAGGCGCCGCCGC
Organism: Chloroflexota bacterium; assembly: GCA_012689325.1. Taxonomy (GTDB): domain Bacteria; phylum Chloroflexota; class Anaerolineae; order JAAYEA01; family JAAYEA01; genus JAAYEA01. The sequence goes on along the minus strand of JAAYEA010000306.1, from coordinate 8,501 downwards.
CGACCAAGGACCTGGGCGTGTGGCACATGGTCGGCTGCCTGCGCGAGGGCCAGCCCTTGCTCCTCACCGGCGAGTTGGGCCGCCACCTGGTGGAGGTGATGACCCAGGCGCCGGTGGCCGCCGCCGAGGGCCGCGCCATCGCCATGGAGACGGCGTTTTGAGCGTATGATGAAGCCACCCTCCCCTCCCAGCCCGGCCGAGCCCGCCTGCCAGGATCCGCCGGCGCAGCCGCGCCGCCGGTTCTCGCTGCGCATCGAGCCCTGGCAGCGCAACCTGTATATCATTATCCTGGCCCAGCTCATCGGCATCCTGGGCTTTAGCCTGGCGGTGCCGTTCTTGCCCTTTTACCTGGAAGAGCTGGGGGCCAGCGGCTTTGAGGAGCTGGCCTTCTGGGTCGGCTTCATCAATTCCGCCGGACCGATCGTGATGGCGCTGGCCTCGCCGGTGTGGGGCGCCGTGGCCGACCGCTACGGCCGCAAGCCCATGCTGGTGCGCGCCTTTGTCGGTGGCGGCGTGGTGATGATCCTGATGGCCCTGGCGCAGACCGTCCCCCAATTGGCCACGCTGCGCATCATCCAGGGCGCGCTCTCGGGGAGCGTCACCGCGGCCACGGTGTTGGTGGCTACCTGCGTCCCGCCCGAGCAGCGCGGCTATGCCCTGGGGCTGCTGCAGAGCGCCATCTTTGCCGGGCACTCGCTGGGCCCCATGCTGGGCGGCACGGCCGGCGGCCTGTGGGGTTACCGCGTCCCCTTCGTCGGGGCGGGCGTCCTGCTGATGATCGCCGGCCTGGTGGTGACGCTCCTGGTCCACGAGACCTTTGAGCGGCCCGCGCCCCGTCCGCGCCAGCGCTTTTCCCTCAAGGCGTTGCGCGGCGCCCGGATGGACCCTATGGTGGTCACCATGCTGGTGCTCATGATGATGAACCGGCTGAGCACGTCGGTGACCCTGCCCATGCTCCCGCTCTATGTGCAGACCCTCGTCGCCACCGAGCAGCAGGCTTCCACCGCCACGGGCTGGATCTCGGGGGCCACCTCGCTGGCCAATGCCATCGCGGCGGTGGCCGTGGGCAAGGCCGCCGATCGGCTGGGGCGGCGGCGGGTGTTGCTGGCTTGCCTCGGGCTGGCGGCGGTGGGCTATATGCCCCAGATGCTCACCACCACCCCGCTCCAGTTGCTCCTGCTGCGCGCGATCACCGGGTTCGCGGGCGGCGGGCTGGTCCCCGTCTCCAGCGCCATCTTGGCCGAGCGCGCGCCGGAGGGCCGCCATGGGGCGATCTATGGCCTCAGCTCGAGCCTGACCAGCGCCGGCCGCGCGGTGGGTCCCGTCATCGGCACGGTGGCGGTGACGCAATGGGGCTTGGGCAGCGTCTTTCCCATCACGGGCGTGATGCTCGCCCTGGTGACGGCCTATGTGGCGATGGCCACGCGCGGCATGGAGCGGCGCATGGCCACCGAGCGAGTGGAGGGGTGAGCGTGAGGCCTGCTTGCCAACCGAGGACAGGAGACGAGTTCTGATGAGCGACAAAGTGGCGATCGTGCTCATGGCGGGGCCGGAGATGCCCTGCCGCTTGATGCACACCCTGATCTGGGCGCTGGACATCGTCCAGCGGGGCGGCGAGGCCAAGATCGTCTTGGAGGGCGAGTCGCCGCGCTGGCTGCTGGAGCTTCCCGACCCGGCCAACGGGCGGCACAAGCTCTACCGGCGCGTCAAGGAGGCGGGGCTGATCGACGGCGTGTGCAAGGGCTGCGCCGCGGTGAGCGGGGCCTTGGACGCGGCCGTCGCCGAGGGGCTGCCGCTCCTGAGCGACGCGTCGGGGCACGCCAGCCTGGTGCCCTATCTGGCGGCTGGGTTCAATGTGGTGACGCTGTAGCCCAACAGCGTCCGAAAGCAGGTCAGGGCTTGACAACCGGCCTCAAATCGTCTAGAATCTACTCGAGATGATGGGAGGAGCCGAGATGTCTACTGTGCCCGAAGTGCTCACGCCTCTGCAGGTTGCCGAGTATCTGCAACTGGCGCCGGATACCGTCTATCGCTACATTCGCGAGGGCAAGCTAGTCGCCTCACGTATGGGCAGGCATTACCGCATTTCCAGGCGTAACGTGGAGGCGTTTCTGCTGGCGACTTCTACGGCTGGGGATGCCCAAATGCGGAGCTTTGCGCAGAGCCGCGTTGATGGCTGGCTCGAAGAGGACCAGATCAGCGAGGCCACGCGGGAGATTGGCCAGCGATTGCTTGATGGTCTATCTTCCCGGCGATGATTATCAGCCGCGCCACGACGCTTTTCTTCGATGCCTCTGTGCTGGTGGCGGGGTCTGCTTCATCCACGGGCGGTTCAGCTCTTCTCCTTGAGGCCTGTCTCGTTCGTGGTTTTCGCCCTCAGGTTACGGGCGCGGTGCTGATGGAGAGCTGGCTGGCTCTGCAGGGCTTTACCAACGAGGCGCGGGCCCGATTCAGGCGTTGGTTGACCGAGATCGTTTGGGAGCTGGTGCCAGTCCCGCCGGCGGCGGTCCTTGCGCAATATGAGCGCTATATCGATCGCGAAGATGCCCACGTGTTGGCGGCGGCGGTGGAGGCGGGGTCGCAGTTCCTGCTGAGCCTGGACCGCCGCCATGTCCTGGCTGCTGCACCGGCAGCAACAGGGATGGGCTCGGGTCTGGTCATTCTGACGCCCGGCGACTTTATCCGCCAGTACTACCCTCTGCACCCGGACTATGACCGGTTGCCAGCGGAACGTGACCGGCCCTAGCCTTGGTAGCTAGTCCGCGCCACCGTCTGCTCCCCGTCCCATCTCTTGATCCAGCAGCGCCGGCACTTGCTTCCCCTCGCCCAGCGCGCCGACCAGTTGCAGCGCCTGGGTGAAGCGCTGCTCCTGCGCCTTTTGCTCCTCCAGGTAGCGCCGGGCCAGGCTTTCCACCACGAACTCGCGCGCCTTGGCGGCAAAGGCGGCCAGGCGCTCCAGCCAGGCGGTGGCGAGTTGCTCGCGCTGCTGCCCGCGCCGGAGCATCTGCGGCAGCGCCTCGAACTGGGCGGGCGGGTCCTGGAAAGCCTTGAACACGGCGGCCTCGCCGCGCTCCGACATGAACTGGGTCAGCCGCATGGCCCGGATTTGCGTGTCGGCGGCGCGGGCGCGAAACCACCTCGCAAAGCCGGTCAAGCCCATCGAGGCGCAATGGACGGCCATGGCATAGTACAACTCGGCGGTGTAGTGGTCCTGCTTGATCTGCTCGTTCAGGGCATCGCGGATGATCTGGGCGGCTTCGGTGGACATGGCAGGTGCCTCCGCATCTCTCCTCGGTCCTGGGCGATCGCGACGCTGGGCCGGGCCTTGGCAGCGTCGCTGGCTGGCGCAGCGTTTCCTGGCCTCACTATACCATGACAACGGGGCCGAGGTCAAAATGACCCCGGCCCCGTTGGCATCGCACCACGCGGTGGCGTCTGGTTCCTCTACCTGACGGCGTCAAGCACCTCGCGGATGGCGTCGACGACCGGCTTGGGGTGTGTCATGGGGATCTGGTGTCCCGAATCCTCGACCACAACCTGCCGGCCGTGTGGCAGCAACGCGAGCCATTGGTACTGCAGCGCGGTGAACTCCTTTCGGAGTTCTGGTGGATCCCCCGCCTCGCCAAGCCCGGCGCTCAGGATCACTGCCGGAACATCAGGCAGGCTCGTGATCTGGCGCATCTGCTCGCGGGTCTGCTCCATGGCTGCGTACTCCTGGATGGCCCCTTTGGGCGCCTTGGTAGCCCGCCATGTCTCCGCAGCGGCCTCGCTTTCTGCGAACTTGGCCGGCGCGATTTCCTTGAACACCTGGTCCAAGTCCTCGTGCGCTCCGTCCACCAAGACGAGCCCGGCCACGTCCGCCGGATACTTGGCGGCGAAGGCACGGAGAATGAAGCCGCCGAAGGAGTGACCCACCAGAACGTAGGGCGGGGGGAATTTCGTCGCGGCGAGGAGCGCGTGCAGTTCGTCGGCGATGCGCTCCGCGGTGCGCGGGTCGGGACCGACCTCCGATGTCCCGTAGCCGGCGCGTCCATAGGCGAGCACGGGGGCCAAGTCTTCCGCCAGCATGGCTACCCGGTCCCAGGCGGACCAACTGCTGCCGTAGCCGTGTTCCAGGACCACCAGCGGCCCCGGATGGTCTTGGCCCCTCAGGCGGGTGAAGAGCTTGTGTCCGCCCACATCCACCATGCGCGAGCCCTCCTGGCCGGGGATGGCGACCGTTGGCTTCGGCGCTGGCGTGGCTGCTGGCGTTGCCTGGGCGCAACCCGCCAAGAGGACCGCTGCAATCAGTCCGATGGTGACCACGATCTGTTTCATGGCTCTCTCCTTTCGCTGCTGAAAACCAGACTGCCCGTTACCGGCTCTCGTCAGTATCTCTCTCCTTGATCCTACTGCGCGGATCCGTCATTGGTCGGCTGAGCGCTTGCATCCTCAGTCCCTGCCATGGCCCGCTCCAAGTAGCCAAGCAAGTCCCGCAGATCGGCAAAGCCCTTGCGGTCGCCGTCTGGGATGCGCTCCAGGGAGGCTCGCCAACTCACCTGGCCTTCGCCGCGCACTGCCCACAAGCGCAGCAGGTAGGCCAGATATGGCAGCCGTTCCTTGACCATTTCACCCTCCTGAGCTACACTATAGCGTGTGAGCCTCAAGGCATCCTCAAGAAAGCCTCAAGGAGGTGCAGAGATGGCGCGCCTGTCGCTTGCTCTGTTCGGTGGGTTCCGAGCCTCCCTCGCTGATCAGCCCCTTGTTGCTTTCGAGTCGGACAAAGTGCGAGCTCTGCTGGCCTATCTGGCCGTGGAGGCGGATCGTCCCCATCGCCGCGAGGCGCTAGCCAGCCTGCTCTGGCCGGAACGGCCAGAGTCGAATGCGCGCCAGAGCCTGAGCCAGGCCCTTTCCGCCCTGCGCCGCACACTCGGCGACCAGGCAGCCAGTCCTCCCTTCCTGCTTGTCACCCCGCAAACGCTGCAGTTCAACCCTGACAGCGACCACTGGCTGGACGTCGCTGTCTATCGCGAGCTGCTGTCGGCTTGCCAACGGCACAAGCATGCCAGCGTTGCGGACTGCGACGAATGTCTGGAACGGCTGCATGAGGCGGCGGCGCTGTATGGCGGCACCTTCCTGAGCGGATTCTCCCTTCCCGATAGCGCCGAGTTCGAGGAGTGGGTGGCGCGGCAACGGGAGCGGCTGCACCAAACCCTGATGGAGTCGCTATCGGCCCTGGCGGATGCGCGCGAACAAAGAGGTGCATATCAGCATGCGTTGTTGTATGCCCGGCGCGCGCTAGAGCTGGACCCCTGGCGCGAAGAGGCTCAGCAGCAGGTCATGCTGCTGCTGGCGCTGAGCGGGGAGCGCGGGGCGGCGCTGGCGCAGTACGAAGCCTGCCGCCGGGTGCTGCGGGAGGAGCTAGGGATCGAGCCTTCGGTGGAGACGACGCAGCTCTGCGAGCGGATCCGCCGCGGGGAGGTCGGCCCGCCGTCCCAAGCCAAGCCGCTCAACCTACCCGTCTCGCTGGTGCCGCTGGTGGGCCGGGAGCGGGAGTTGGCCGAAGTCGCAGCGCGGCTGCGGGAACCGAGCTGCCGGCTGCTGACGCTATTGGGCCCTGGTGGCGCGGGCAAGACGCGGCTGGCCATCGAGGCGGCCACACGAGCGGCCCTGCATTTTCCCGATGGCGTGCACCTAGTCTCCCTCTCGCACACCACTTCCGTGGAAGGACTGATTTCCACTCTTTCCCAGGAGCTAGGGTTGGGCGACGCAGGTCGCGAGCAGGGACAACCGGTGGAATCGAAGGCACGATTGCTCGGCTATTTCCACGGCCGCCGGATGCTGCTGATCTTGGATAGCTTTGAGCACCTGCTGGAGGGGGGAACGCTGGCGGCGCAGATCGCGCAGATCGCGCCAGGGGTGAAAGTGCTGGCTACCTCTCGCGCCCGGCTGGGCGTGCAGGGCGAGCAGCTCTACCCGGTAGGCGGGCTGGCCCTGACCCCGCAGGACGGTGGAAGCAAGACCTCCGAGGTCTATCCCGTCGCGGTGCAGCTTTTCCTGGAAGGGGCGCGGCGGGTGCGTCCGGGATACGAGCCGCCCGCGGAGGATGCTCCCCACCTGGCCCGCATCGGCGAGCTGGTGCAGGGCCTGCCCCTGGCGTTGCTGCTGGCCTCGTCTTGGATGGAGCTGCTCTCCCCGGCGGAAATCGCCGCTAACTTGGCCCGCGACACCACCTACGCTCTGGATTTCCTCGCCGCCGATTGGACGGACGTGCCGGAGCGGCAACGCTCCATGCGCAGCGTCTTTGACCAATCCTGGCAAATGCTAACGGCGCGAGAGCAGGGCATCCTGATGGGGCTGTCGGTCTTCCGCGGCGGGTTCACGGCCGACTCGGCAGAGGCGGCGACGGGGGCGACGCTGCGCGACCTGCTGCGGCTGGCCGACCGCTCGCTCTTGCAGCGAGGAAGCATGGGCCGCTATACCCAGCACGACCTGGTGCGCCAATACGCGGCGGCCCATCTGGCCAGACAGCCCGACGGAGGCGCGGCGGCGCGCGACCGGCACGCCGAGCTCTTCGTCCGGCTCGTGCTGGCGGCGGGCCGCGAACTGCTGGGCCCGCGGCAGGTTGCCGTCTTGCGCGAGATAGCCCCGGAGGCAGACAACCTCCATGCTGCATGGTCCTGGGCGGCCGAGTTGCTGCGCGTGGACTGGCTCGAAGGCGTGGCGGACTGCTTGGAGTTTCTCCATAATTGGTGGCTGGGCCGCCCTTCGGCGGCGGAGAGGCTGTTCCTGCTGGCTGCGGAACGGCTGGGGGCCGCCAGCGCGGCGGCCAAGGCGCCCTCGCGGGGCCACCTCCTGCGTCTGCAGGGCAGCCTGACCTCGGTGGCGGGCTACTTTGGCGCCATCCAGTGGCAGTTGGAGCGCGGCCGCGCTCTGCTGGAGCAAGGTTTGGAGATCTTGGAGCAAGCGGAGGAGGCTGGCGAGGATGTCCGGCTGGCGAGGGCCAGGGCGCTGCAGCGTCTGGCCCGGTGTTTGAGCAATTCTATAAATCGCACGGAAGCCTTGGCTGTCTCCCAGCAAGCGTTGGCCCTGGCCCGGGAGGTTGGCGAGCCGTTCGCTCTCTGGCAGGTATTGCCCCTCTATGGGTTCATCCTGATGGGGATGGGCCGCTATGACCAGGCGCGAGAGGCCCTGATGGAGGCGCGGGACATCGCCCGATCCCTGGGTGGCCCCGCTCCGCTCGCTAACACGCTGTGGCATCTCTTCTGGATACCTTGGGGAGAGCCTTGCGCCGCAGGCATGGACGAGGTTATCCACGAAATGCGGGCGGCGCTGGCCGATCCAGGTCGCCCAGGCGGCATCGCCTGCGGTGGCGGCCTCGTTGACGATGTTCTCTTTGCCTCCGGCAGGCTCGCGGAGTGCCAGCGACTCGCCGAGGAGATGCTCGGCCCGGGGGAACACAACAGCCCATCCGGCTGGCTCTTCGCCCTCGGCAGGGCCCAGGTTCATGCCGGTCAGTACGAGGAGGGGATGGCCAACCTTGAGAAGGTAAATGTCGTGAAGCGAGAGCTGGGTCTCTACAACCCATATCGCGACGACACTGCGCAACTGCTCTTTCGCGCGGTGTTGGCTCGGGGCGACCTCGCCGCTGCGGAGCGCTGGGCCAGCCAGGCCCTTAAGCCGAACCCTCATTCCTCGGCGCATGGCGGGGGCAACGACGCCGTGGAGCTGGCCCTGCTGGCGGCGGCCCGAGGCCGCCTGGGGGAGGCTCGCGACCATCTGCTCTTTGCCTTGCGGGCCTACGCCAACGCGGGCGACCTGCCGGCCGCTGTGCCGTACGTGGTTCCTGCCATTGCCCTCTACTTTGCTCGCCTGGGCCAGGCGGAGCGCGCCGTGGAGCTATACGCCATGGCCGAGAAGCATCCCTGGGTGGCGCGTTCGGTCTGGCACGAGGACGTGATGGGCCGGCCGGTGGGCGAGGCCGCCGCGGCGCTGCCGCCGGAGGCCGTGCGCGCCGCCGAGGAGCGGGGCCGGGCGCGGGAGTGGCGGTCCACGGTGGAAGAGCTGCTGGCCGAACTGGCGGCGGAGGAGCGCCCCGGCGCCGAAGGAGGAGCATCATGAGGGCACAACCGCGCGAGCCATTGGTGCTGCAACTCGCCGGGACCGTCACCCGCGCCGACAAGCAGGCGTCGGACTACCGGCTGGTCCCTTTTGACGTCCCGCCGGGCGCGCAGCGGCTGCGCGTCGAGTACGCCTATGCGGGCAACGACCCCGCCGCCGGGGGTTTCGGCGAGCGCCCGGTGCTCGATATCGGCGCCTTCGACCCGCGGGGGAGCGACTTTCTGGCAGGGCTCGGCTTTCGCGGCTGGAGCGGCGGCGCGCGGAGCGCTTTCGAGATCGGCCCCTCCGAGGCCACGCCGGGCTATCTGCCGGGGCCCATTCACCCCGGGCGGTGGCAGATCCTCTTGGGGCTGTACCGGATCCCCAGCGCCGGCTGCCGCTACGAGATCACCATCACCCTC
>JAAYEA010000305.1 GCA_012689325.1 Chloroflexota bacterium | reverse complement strand
TGCGCTCTTTTCGCTCTTTCCGCTGCTGCTGGTGCTGGTGGTGATTGGCAGCTTTGTCATCCAGCGCGAGCAAGCCTTCGAGGAGGCGGTGCGCCTGATGAGCGAGGCGATCCCCATCTCGCAGGAGCTGATTCGGGTGAACCTCCAGCAGGTGCTGGGGCTGCGCGGGCCGGTGGGCGTTATCAGCCTATTGGGGGCGTGGTGGTCGTCGTCAGGCTTTTTCACGACGCTGGTGCGCAACGTCAACCGGGCCTGGCGGCAGGCGCGTCCGCACAGCTTTTTCAGCGGTCGGCTCATCGCCCTGGGCATGGTGGGGACGGTGGTGATCTTGTTGCTGCTCTCCCTCTTCTCCACCACGCTGCTGACCGTGCTCCCTCGCTTTTTCGCGCCGATCTGGGCCGATCTCTTGCCCTATCGTACTGCGCTGTGGTCCGTGGCATCGGTGATGGTGCCCTGGCTTTTCACACTGGGGATGTTCTATGCCATCTATCAGTGGGTGCCCAACACCCGGGTGGCCTGGCGCGAGGCGCTGGGAGGCGCGGTGGTGGCGGCGGTGGCCTGGGAAGTGGTCAAGTGGGGCTTTGCCCGCTATGTGACGAGCGGGCTGGCTCACTATGATCTGATCTACGGCTCGTTGGCGACGGTGGTGGCGCTGCTCTTCTGGATCTATTTGGGCTGCTGGGTGACGCTGCTCGGGGCGCACATCAGCGCGGCGCTGCGTCGGGAAAAGGCGGGTAGCGGCGAGGGGGCCGTGCGGGCTCGTCCAGTCGACCAGGGGTAGGTCGGTCGAAGGGCGCGCGCGAGGCAAACGAAAGGAGCCGTCCCTGCAAAGGGACGGCTCCTTGGTTAGCTGTGCGAACTGGGGCTAGCCCCAGCAGGCGCCAGGGTTACCAGCTGCTGCGCCGACCGCGGTCAGAGCTTCCGCCGCTGCCGCCACGCCCGCCGCCACCGCCATAGCCGCCACGGCCACCGCCGCCGCCGCCACCGAAACCACCGCGCCCGCCGCCGCCGCCACGACCCTCAGAGGGCCGAGCCTCGGCCACGTTCAGGTCGCGACCATCCAGGTCCTTGCCGTTCAGGGCAGCGATCGCTGCCTGGGCCTCGGGGTCGTTCGCCATCTCGACGAAGGCGAAACCACGGGGCCGGCCGGTCTCGCGGTCAGTGACCACGTTGACAGAGGTGACCTCGCCGTAGGCCTCAAAGACCTCGCGAAGCCGGGCCTCGGTCGTGCTGTAGCTCATGTTACCAACATAAAGTTTCTTGGCCATTTTCGATCCGCTCCTTTTGCGAATGCTTACAGTGGAACAACGTTGGTGGCTTGAAGGCCCTTGGGCCCTTGCTCAACGGAAAGCTCGACCTGCTGACCTTCCTTGAGGGTGCGGAACCCGCTCGACGCGATCGCCGAGTAGTGGACGAACACGTCCGGGGCGCCCTCACGGGAGATAAAGCCATAGCCCTTGCTCTCGTTGAACCACTTGACCGTTCCAATTTCCCGATTGCTCACTTTTCTTCCTCTTTCTGCTACTTGCTACAAGATATGCCGTGGACGGAGGAGCCGAGGTTGCGGATCGAAGAAAAACGCCTGGACTGTTCAGGTCCAGGCGTTGCTATCTTGCACGAACTCGGAACTTACTCTATCCTATGGGCTATTATACACAGATTTTTCCGCTTGTCAAGTAGGTAATCACACGAGATTGCAAATTCGTCCCACTTTGGTGGGGCAGTTGGCCCAACAGGGCGCCGCGCCTACCACTCGCAGCGCCGGAGTAGGTTCTGGGCCACGGGGTCGACCCGGTAGATGAGAAAGTCCTCGAACCCCAAGATCTCCGCCTTGGTCTTTTCCCCGCTGGCCACCCGCAGCGTCAGGTCATAGATCTCCTGGCCGAGGTCGGTGATGCCCGCCTGGCCCAGGATGATCTTGCCGGCGTTCACGTCCATGTTGTCGTTGAGCCACTCGTAGGTGGCCGGGTTGCCGGTGACCTTGATCACGGGCAGGATGGCGTGGCCGGTGGTGGAGCCGCGCCCCGAAGTGAACAGCGTCACCGTGGCGCCAGCGGCGGCCATGCTGGTCACCGAGGGGACATCGGAATCGGTGCCCTCCTGGATGTAGAGGCCGGGGCGGGCGGGCAGCTCCAACTGGGTGCGGTTGTAGTGCAGCACGCCCTGGATGGGGCGGGTGCCGCCCTTGAGGATGGCGCCCAGCGACTTTTCCTCGATGGTGGTCAGGCCGCCATCCATGTTGCCCTGTTGGATATGGCGGCTGGGGATGCCGCTGGCCTTGGCGAAATTCTCCTGCTCCTGGATGATGTCATAGATATCCTGGGCCGTCTTGGCGTCCACCGCGCGGCGCGCCAGGATGTGCTCCGTGCCGGTCATCTCGATGGTCTCGCCGAAATAGACCGTGGCCCCCGCGTCCACCAGGCGGTCGGCGGCGTTGCCCACGGCGGGGTTGGCGGCCAGCCCGGAGGTGGCGTCCGACCCGCCGCATTCGACGGCGACCGTCAGCTCGGAGAGGGGGAAGGGTTGGCGGCGCTGGCGGCTGAGCTCGGCGGCCATCTCGCGCAGGATCCGCGTCCCGGCCTCGATGGCGCGCAGGGAACCGCCCACCTCCTGGATCACCACCTGGGCGATGGGCTTGCCGCAGGGCTGGATGCCGTCGAAGAGGATCTCGGCGGTGAGGCTCTCGCAGCCCAGCCCGACCACCAGCACGGCGCCCACGTTGGGGTTCCGCCCGATGCCGATCATGCCCCGCTCCACCATCTCGTCGCGGGTGCAATGGTGCCATTGGCTGACGGCCACGGCGCCGGGGACGGCGGCGGCCATGCGCCGGGCCTCCTCATAGGCGCAGTTGCCCGCGGCCAGGACGAGCAGGTGGTTTCGCGTGCCCACCTGGCCGTCGGGACGCAGGTAGCCCCAGAACTCGGTTGCGTTGCTCATGGTCATCTCCATGCCGCGCTTTCGGGGATGTGGGCGCTCTCCACGTTGTGCACATGGACCCACGCGCCGCGCTTGATCTCGGCGGTGGCCCGGCCAACCACCTCGCCGTACTTGTAAACCAGCTCGCCCGCGGCCAGGTCGACCAAGGCGATCTTGTGATAGGCCAGGGGGACATCGGTGGACGCCACCACTTGGTCCACGGGCTTGCCCTCGTGGGAGAGGACCGAGACCGCCTCCCCGGCGGAGAGGGTGGCCGTGGCGGTGGCGACGTTGTCCTTGTCGTGCAGCTTGATGGCTAGTTTCACGCTGGGAGCCTCCACTCTTGCAGATTCCGCCATTGTACGCAATTGCGCCGCCCCGCGCAAATCGCAGGCCACCGCAGGGGCGCAGAGAGCGCAGAGGATAGGAATCTGGGAGGAGAGGATGCGCAGAGATAGCGCGACAATGCCGCCAGCGGCGCCCCCTCTCCTTGGCCCTTTCCTCTCTGCGGTCTCCGCGCCTCTGCGGTGCGATCCTTCACAGCGCGCAGGAAAGCCAGGCGGGGAGGTGGGCCAGGAGGTCGGCGATGACCAGGGCCGCGTTGTCGTGAAAGATGGCGGGATCAGCGTAAGCCTCGCCGCCGTCAGCGCCCACCAGGTCGGTGACGCCGCGCAGGATCAGGCAGCGCACCCCCTGGCGCGCCGCCACCCAGGCGATGGCGCCGGACTCCCAATCGCCCGCCACCGCGCCGTAGCGCTCGCGCAGCCAGGGGATATCCGCGGGAACCAGGTCGCGGTCGCCGGAGACGAGCAGCGCTCGCTGAACCGGCTGGGGATAGGGCTCGCGCAGCCAAGAGAGGTCGATCTCGGTGGTATAGTGGGCGATGGCTGCGATCGGGTCGCTCATCTGCTCCACGATGTCATAGACCAGTGTGCGCTCGGCCAGGACCAGCGTCCCTCGCTCGATGCAGCCGGCGAAGCCGCCGCAGGTGGCCAGGTTGACCAGCAGCTCGGGCCGCCAGCGGCCGATGACATACTGGGCCGAGGCGGCCGCGGCGATCTTGCCCCAGCCGCCGTGGAAAAAGACAACCGGCTCGGGCTGGCCGTGCACCGCCACCTCGTCGACGAACCACTCGCCCAGTGGCGAGCTCTGCGCCGGGAGGTGGGCATAGGCGGCGCGCACCGCCCGCCACTCCGAGTTGGCCGACGAGATCACCACGGCGCGGATGGGAGGCTCGGGTTCCATCGTCTAGACCCTCGCCAGCGCCTGATCCAGGTCGGCGATGATGTCCTGCGGGTCCTCGATGCCCACCGACATGCGCACCAGCCCGGGGCCGACCTGGGCGATGGCGCGCTCCGCCGGCGTCATGGAGCGGTGCGAGGAGTGGGCAGGGTAGAGCACCAGGGTATAGACGTCGCCCAGGGAGGTGACGGGGAGGCAGAGCTGCAGCGCCTCGAAGAAGCGAAAGACGGCCGCTTGATCGCCGCCCCGCAGCTCGAACGAGATCATGCCGCCGTAGCCGCGGTCGCCAAAGAGCCGCCGGGCCAGCCCGTGCTGGGGATGGGCGGCCAGCCCCGGAAAGTTGACGTGCGCGACGGCGGGGTGGGCGGTCAGCCACTCGGCCGCCAGCGCCGCGTTGGCGCAATGCTGCCGCATCCGCAGCGGGAAGGTCTTGAGGCCGCGCAGGGCCAGGTAGGCCTCATTGGGCCCGAGGTTCCCGCCCACTTGCTTGAGCGCCTCGCGCACCGGCCTGGCGTCCGCCGCGGACGAGATCACCGCGCCGCCCAGGGCGTCGCCGTGCCCGGCCAGATACTTGGTGGTGGAGTGCACGACATAATCCACGCCATCCTCCAGGGGCCGATAGAGGTAGGGGGTGGTGAAGGTGCTATCGACGATGACCTTGGCCCCGTAGGCGTGCGCGAGCTTCACCAGCCGGGGCACGTCGGCGAGCTTGAGCAGGGGGTTGGAGATCACTTCCAGCACCAGCGCGACGGGGCGCAGCTCGGCCAGCGCCCGTTCCACGCCCTCCAGGTCGGTGAGGTCGAGAAAGCGGCTGCGCACGCCCATGCCGCCGAAAAAGCGGGCCAGCAGCGCATAGGTGGCGCCGTAGAGGTCTTGCGCGGCCACGACGCTGGCCCCCGCCTTGACGCCAGCGGCCAAGCAGGCCGCGTGCAGCGCCGCCATGCCGGAGCCAAAGGCCACCGCCTCCTCGCCGCCCTCCAGCGCGGCCAGGGCGACCTCCAGGGCGTGGTTGGTGGGGTTGCCAAAGCGGGCATAGTTGTACCCCGCCTTGCTCCCGGCAAAGACATCGTCCAGCTCTTGCATCTCGGGATAGATGTAGCCCACCGAGTTGTAGATCGGCGTGGTCACGGGCGTAAAGTCGGGCGCGGGACCGCGCTCCCCGGCGTGCACGGCGGTGGTATAGATGCTGCGCTTGGTCATGGTATCCTCTTTCTTGAACAAGACCTCCGAGCTCTCGCCGAACCCGAAGGTCTGATTTCCGCTTTACGTGGGAGGTGGTCCGACCTAGTCTACGGCGAAGAACAGGACCCTGGCAATGATATAGAAGAAATACATGCCCATCAGGATGTACGAACCGGATCTGCCGATCTTGCCTTTCGTGAACCACAAGATTCCCCATAGGATAGCGCCGGTAAGAATCTCCCATGGCAAGTCCCACTGAAGTAACGGGGCTGGCACCCAGTAGGTGGAGATCAGTGCACCAAGGCCCACACCCAATAACGGATTGGTTATGTTGCTGCCTACCAGCGTGCCCAGGGAGATGCCCTGATCTTTGTTCTTGACTCCAGCCAGTGCGGTCATCAGCTCCGGCAGCGCGGATGCGACGCCTAGCGTGATCACGCCGACAAGCGAGCCGCCAACGCGCGTTATCTCCACAACCCGTTCAGATATGCTGAGCACGATCTGCGCCGAGATGACAGTGATGCTCATGGCGGCGAGGGCTAGCAGGGCATCTTTCAGGGCTGCTTGGCAGGTGCCGGGCGCGTCTGGCGTTGCCGCCTGCTCAGGCTCTTTCTTATAGAATCTTCTTTCGTCCCAATAAAGGAAATAGTTATACGCCAGGAAAGATACCAACAGGATCATCCCATCGATGCGAGAGTACATGCCGCTGATGCCCAGGATGATGCATAGCACGTGCGTTACGATCATGGGCAACATGCTCTTCCACAGAAAGTAACGCCGGAAGTATAGACCGCCCGCCAGCAAGACGACTATGCCCAGAATCAGCGTCTGCTGGACGACGTTGGAGCCAATATTCGCCCCTAGCACGATGGAAGAGCCAACGCGATAGTCGATCTTGTCGGCCAGGATGTTCACCGAGGCGATCAGGTGCGAGCTTATCTCGGGTATACTCGTAGCAACGGAGACGACAGTCATCCCCATAAAGGTAGTGGAGAGGTTGAAATACTCAGCCAACCGTATCAGCCGCTTTACGACTTCATCGGCACTGACGACAAGGAGGCCCAGGGCGACAACCCCGAACAAAATGATGACGAACAAGTTGCTGGATTCCCACGGCATGACCATTTTCTTGCTCTTTCTATAGGCTTCTTTGCTCCGCATTGAAGTTTTGGGCCCGGCGTTGTTAGCGAGGGCCGGGTATCGGTCAAGTATGCCGCTCTGAGCGAAGTTGTCGCGCAGCCGCCCGTCGCGTTCGATGCTGGCTGCTGCGCGACAACGAGCTCTATTGCAGGGCTAGGGCTGCGTGGACGTGCTAATCCACGGCGAAAAAGAGCGTCCGCAGGATGATATAAGCAAAGTACATACCCATCAGCGCCAGGGCCCCGGACTTGCCCATGCGGCCCTTGGTGAACCAGAGGATGATCCACAGCGCCGCGCCGGTGAGCGTCTCCCAGGGCAGATCCCAGTTGATCAGCGGCCCGGGGACCCAGTAGGTGGAGATCAGCGCGCCGCCGCCGATGGCGACCAGTGGGTTGGTGATGTTGCTGCCCACCAGCGTGCCCAGCGGGATGCCGTGGTCCTTGTTGCGGACCCCGGCCATGGCGGTGGTGAACTCGGGCAGCGCCGAGGCGACGCCCAGGGTCAGCACGCCGATGAGCGAGCCCCCGATGCCCGTCACCGCGACAATCCGCTCGCCGATCCCCAGCACGATCTGCGCCGAGAGGATGGTAAAGCCCATCATGGCGAGGGCGACCAACGCGTCCTTGAGCGCCTCCTGCGGGGAGGAGCAGGCGTCCTCCACGGGGGGCTGCTCCTCTTTCTTGTAGTGCTTGCGCTCATCGGTGTAGAGGTAATAGAGGTACGCGATGAACGTGCCAAACAGGATCAAGCCGTCCAGCCGCGAATAGGTGCGGTCCAGGCCCAAGATGATGCACATGACGGTGGTGCCGATCATGGGAATCATGCTCTTCCATAAGAAGTAGCGCCGGAAGTATAACCCGCCCGAGAGAAAGACCACCAACCCGAGGATAAAGGTTTGTTGCACCACATCCGACCCGATGTTGGCTCCCAGGACCAGCCCGGCGGCGACCTTGGGGTCCATCTTGTCCAGGAGGATGTTCACCGAGGCGGTGATGTGCGAGGTGATCTCAGGGATGCTGGTGGCGACGGAAACGATAGTCATCCCCATAAAGGTGGTGGAAAGGTTGAAATACTCGGCCAAGCGGATCAGGCGCTTGACAGCCTCATTGGAGCTCAGCACCAAGATGGCTAGCCCCACAAGGCCAAAGAGGATCGTGACGAGGAGGTTACCGGATTCCCATGGCATGGTCATTGTGCGCTCATCTTTCTTATAGGCTCTCTTGCTCCAGATTTTTCCCCGGCAGGCGACCGAGGGTGGTAATGGTCTCGGCACGAAATGGCCGATTGACAAGGGGGTATTATACCATATATAGGGCCGGGGTCAAATCGAATCGCGCACCTGTCGCCCCGCTTGGACAATGCGCCAACCTGCGCTATACTTGGCCCTGATACTTGCGAGCGCGGTTTGGTGTCGCGCTCCTGGCCACAGCACAGATCACGGAGGTGTGCTGATGTTCACCGATCTGAACCCGACGCCCCGCATTCTGCTGGGCCCTGGCCCCAGCGATATCCACCCGCGCGTATTGCGCGCCATGGCCACCCCGCTGCAAGGGCACCTGGACCCCGAGTTCCTGGCGCTGATGGACGAGGTGCAAGAGCTCTTGCGCTACGTCTTCCAGACTCGGAACAAGCTGACCCTGGCGCTGCCGGGGACCGGCACGGCGGGGATGGAGGCGGCCTTTGCCAACTGGGTCGAGCCAGGCGATAGCGTCGTCATCGCCGTGAACGGCTATTTCGGCGACCGCATGTGCGACATGGCCAGCCGCTACGGCGCCGAGGTGCGGCGGTTGGATATCCCCTGGGGCGAGGTGTATGCCCCGGCGCAGCTTGAGGCCGAGCTGAGGAAAAAGCCCGCCAAGCTGCTGGCGCTGGTGCAGGCCGAGACCTCCACGGGCGCCTTGCAGCCGATGGCGGGGCTGGGCGAGCTGGCGCACCGCAATGGAGCGCTGCTCTTGATGGATTGCGTGACCTCGCTGGGCGGCGCGCCGGTGGAGATCGACGCCTGGGGCGTGGATATCGCCTATAGCGGCACGCAGAAATGCGTGGGCTGCCCGCCCGGCCTGAGCCCCTTCACCGCCTCGCCGCGGGCCTGGGAGGTGCTCGGCCAGCGCAAGGGCAAGGTGCCCAACTGGTATCTGGACCTGACGCTGTTGGCCAAGTATTGGGGGCCGGAGCGGGTCTATCACCACACGGCGCCGATCAACATGGTCTATGCCTTGCGCGAGGCGCTGCGGATGGTGCAGGAGGAGGGGCTGGAAGCCCGCTTTGCCCGGCACCGCCGCCACGCCGAGCTGCTCTGGGCGGGCCTAGAAGAGATGGGCTTGTCGCTGCACGTCCCGCTGGAGCGGCGGCTTCCCTCGCTGACCACCCCGCGGGTGCCGCAGGGGGTGGATGAGCTAGCCGTGCGCAAGCGCCTGCTGGCGGACTATTCAATCGAGATCGCCGGCGGGCTGGGTGCGCTCAAGGGTCAGGTTTGGCGCATCGGCTTGATGGGCCATTCGTCGCGACGGGAGAACGTGGCGCTCTTGCTGGCGGCGCTAGGGGAGATACTGGGGCGGTAGGGGATCTGCTTCTGCGGGGCGGGCACGGGGGCCATCTGCTCCAACTAATTGGCATAGGTTAGCGTGGGCCGCAGTTGCGTTGTGCATGGCGCGCCTTCCGGTCTAGGATGAGCCCTTCGGGTAAGGGTACAAGATCAGCTTCAGGGATCACTGGAACCT
>JAAYEA010000304.1 GCA_012689325.1 Chloroflexota bacterium | reverse complement strand
TGGCCTCACCACACAAGGGTTGATCCCTCGTCGTTTCGATCCCGAGAACCCCGATAGGCCGCGCCAACTCTCGCTCTTTGGCCGGTGACCGATAGCGGCACAAGAAAGAGCCTGGCTCATGAGCCAGGCTCTTCTTGTGCGAACCCACCCTACCCGCCGCTCATCACCCGCGGCAGGTGGATCGGCTTGTTCAACACGCGATAGGGCCGCATCATCTCGTTGTCCTCGTGCTCGACGATGTGGCAGTGCCACACATAGAGCCCCGCCAGGTCGAACCGGGCGATCACCCGCGTCACCTCGCCAGGATAGGCGATCACCGTGTCCTTGTAGCCTAGTTCCCAGGCTTCCGGGGGCCGCTCCGTGCCAGGGATCAACTCGGCGGGCTGCATAGCCATGCCCTCCATGTCCGTGACCAGGCTGGCCCGGCCGGCCACCTGGAACTGCACCAGGTGGATGTGGATCGGGTGCGCGTCCATGGTAAAGTTGTAGATCTCCCACGTCTCCGTGTCGCCTTCCGCGGGCGTCTCGCTGATCTCCTCCATCCACTTGAGCGGGGTGGACATCCCCTCGCTATCCAGGGTGCCCAACAGCGCCGAGGTGGGGCCAAACGGCACGGCCTCCGGGTCGTCGCAATCCATCACCACGTCGTCGCCGTGGGTCACCACGCGCACCGTGCGCGACTCTTCCTCGTTCAGCGTCACCTGGCGGGTGCGGCCCGCCGCCAGCGCGTCGATGGCGGGCAAGACCAGCCGCTCCGGCGGGGTGGAGGTGTCGGGGCCAGCCGCCTCGACGACGCGGAACTGCATCACCTGCCCCGTCGTCGCCGGGTCGGACGGATCGAAATCGACCCCCGGCTCGCCGCCGCCGAAGGGCTCGTCCGGGCCCAGGTTGAGCAGCGTGATGGTCGCGCCCACCGGCGCCGCGCCGAAATCCACGATCACGTCGGCGCGCTCCGCTGGGGCCAGCAGCAGCCTGCCGCCGTTGGCGCTGTTCATCTCCACCGGCGCCGCCAGAAAGCCGCCCTCCGCCCCGATCTGCCAGAGCGCCACGTCGGGGTGATCGAGCTTGAGGATCAGGAAGCGCGAGTTGCAGCCGTTGAGGAGCCGCAGGCGATAGCGCCGCTGCTCGACGTCCAGGTGCGGCCAGGCCACGCCGTTGACCACCATCACGTTGCCAAAGAACTCGGGGTTCCAGATCGGCGACACGTCGCTGCGCTCGCCGTCGCAAGCCCTCTCGGGGATGAACGGGATCTGCAGTTGGCTGGGGTCCAGCCCCTCGAAAAAGGCGCGGTTATCGGGGTAATAGAGCGAGCCATCGCTATTGAAGGCGCGATCCTGGATGGCGATGGGGATCTCGTAATACTTGGTCCCGGGCTGATCGCCCAGCGCCGGCGCCGGCCCCGGCAGCTCGGCCGGCTCGCCCGTCTGGGCATCCAGCACCTGGTCGTCGGCCCCGCCGCGGATCAGGTAGAACCCCGCCGGCCCGGCATAGACGTTGCAGCGCGTCATGCCCAGCGAGTGATCGTGGTACCAGAGGGTGGTGGCCCGTTGGTCGTTGGGATACTGGTAGGTCGCCGACCCGCGCTCCCATGCCTCGCCGGTGCGCGTGGCGAACCGCGCCTTGAACGGCTCGTACCAGGTCCCCACCTCGGCATAGCCCTGAGGGATGTTGCTCGCGTCGGGCAGGTACCAGGCCTCCGCGTAGCCATCGCTCTCCTCGTGGGTGTGCGCGCCGTGCACATGGGTGACGATGGGGACGGGGCCCGTGTAGGACATCGGGTCCATGCCGTGGTGGTCGCGATGGTGCATCCCGCCGGGCGGGTTGGCCCAATGCAGCGTCTGGTCCACCGGCAGCAGGTGGGGCAGGTAGCGCCCCTCGCCGTCCACCAGGTCGTTGATCCACTTGACCCGCAGCGGCCTCCCCTGTACGGCCTCGATGGTGAACGCCGGATAGTTGAACGAGCCGCCCTCGCCCACGGTCCCCGGCGCCTGGACGGCGCCATAGCTCCAGACCGTCGTCGGCGGCAGCCCCGGCGGCAGGATCTGCTGCTGGAACTGCCTCACGGCGATCTCGTAATAGTCCACGCTCTCGCCCCCCGCCGTCAGGGCGCTGGCGCGCGGCATGGCCGGCGGGATCACCATCGGCGCCGCGTACTTGGCGATGGTCGTGGGGTCCAACGTGCCGCCCGGCAGCGGCGCCGCCCAGACCTGCGGCGTCCCGTGCAGGTCGAGCTTCCAACGCACCCAAAAGGCGGCGCCCGTCGCCGCCGTCCACAGCAGAAACTGCCTCCGGTTCATCTGCGCCCTCCTGTCCCGTCCGTGTCCCTCGCCGGCCGCTGCGGGGCGTCAAACCAGTGACCCGTTGCGGCTCGCTCATGGCTGCCAATCGTTACCCATTGTAGCGCGGGGGAATAGGGTGCAATAGATGGGCTTGGTTGGAGTGGGGGCTGGTTGGGTTGGAGTTCGGGCGAGCCATCGGCAGGCTAGTTGCGGGCAGGTTGCGGGTGGGCTCTCCGCCTGACCAACGAAAAAGAGCCCGGCTCATCCGCCAGGCTCTTCGCTCTTGCCGCTGCTATTCGGTTGGCGCGGGCCGCAGCCCCAGATAGACCGTCCCGCCGGTCAGCATCCGCAGGATCGTCTCCGGCGGGCGCTTGTCCAGCTTGGCGTGCAGCTCGACGATGGAGAGAGGCTTGTTGCCGTTGGCCAGAAAGGTCATGAAAATCGCGTCGATGATCGGCGTATCCGGCGTGATATACCCCGGCTTGAGGCTGCAACACGTGCGGATGCTGTGCCACAGCGGATCCACCTGCGCCACCTCCGCCGTCTCCTCGTCCACCCAATCCACGGCCTCGGTCAGATCGGCGTCGGCAAAGTCCTTCCTGCACTCGCCGCAAAGCGCGTTCCGCATATAGATGCGGATGTCCTTATGGTTCTTTTCCCACCAGTTCATGTCGATGTGGAACTTGGTGTTGATGTCTGGTCTCAAACGAATCGCCATGGGCGCTCCCCTCATTGGCTGTTTTTCGGTGCTGAAGGCGCCGTGCCTTCGTCAGGGCACTACGGGTCCCCGCAGAGCTCCGCGCCGTGAGCATCTCGGCGGCCCCAGCGTCCGGCCTGGCCGCGGCGTCGGGACTCGGCGCAATGGACCTAGATCGCGACCGGGGTGTCGCGGACCAACTCGGCCTGTTGCGAGAAGGGTCGCTCCCGCATCTCTTCCTCGGTGCCATAAACCACATCTTTGAGGTCGGCGTTGAAGGTCCAGTTGCCCGCGCCCACCGGGTCGAAACAAGCGCGGGTGGTCAGCTCGGCAAACACCGGCGCCGCGCCCACGCGCCGCAGCACGTTCACCGCGGCGTAGAGCGTGGTGGCGTGGAAGGTGGCTTTGCTGCTGAACTTGGTCAGCTCGGGCACGATCTTGAGGAGGGTGTCAAAGAGCGTCGCTTCCCGCTCGCGCAACTGCAACGCCAGCTTGTCCAGCGCCTCCTGATCCACCACGGTCAGCACCAGGTTCCGGTCATACTCGCAGGTGTAGGCGCGGCGCTGCATCTCGAACACCAGCGCGCCGTCCACCACGTTGGCTTCCTTCACCCACTCGCCCCGCCGCGGCCTCCGCTCATAGCTCACGGCCAGCGTCCGAGGATCGGCGCCCCGCGCGATGTTCACCGTGGCGCCCACGGGGATCTCTTGCGCCCGGTACCAGTCGCCCAGGCCCCAGGCATAGCGCTCCTTCAGCAGCGCCCACCCAGCGACCCGCTTGCCATCCGGGCCCAAGGTCATGTTGATGGGGAAGCGGTCGCCCGCGTTATCGGGCAGAAAGGCGCGCACCGCCTTGCAGAGCGGCAGGGTCCCCTCGCGCCAGTGGGCGTAGCTCAGCACGAACGAGACGCTGTCCCCCGCCGGCGCCTGGCCGGGCAGATCGTCCAGCTCGTCGTTGATCTCGCGGGCAAAGCCCACCAACTCGCTCAACAAGTGACGAGGCGCGCGGCCCATGCCCCGCTCCGGCAGCAGCCGCCAGGGGACGTCCACCACCGCCGTCGGCTCCAGCGCGAACAAGAACCAGCGCTGCGCATCATCGGAGGGGATGGCATCGAACCGCTCGTCCTGATCCAGCGCCAGCTCGAGCGCAAAGCGCCGCGCGGAGGGCTTGGCGTCCGGCGCCAGGTCCAGCTCCACCATCAGCTCGTCCACCGTCAGCGGCCGCTGGGACATGGTGATCATCGCCTCGGCCAGGTTCAGGTGGCCGATATGCACCTCGGGCAGCAAGGACTTGAGGAACCAGCGGCCGTCCACCGCGCACACCTCGGGGTCGTCCCGCAGGGCCTGGTCCAGCTTGGCGCGGATGTGATCGCCGTAGAGCTCGAAGAGCCGCTCCGGCGTCTGCTCGCCCTGGCCGCCCGACCCATCGTCGGCGACGCTCAGGTTGAGCGGGTGCGGCTGCGTAAAGCTGCTGGCGAACTCGATCGCCTCGGCCTTGCCGGGGAAACGGACGCCGATCACCTCGAAGGGGCCATACTTGGGGTTGCGCCCAGGGCGCGCGGACTCGACCTTGCCCAGCACATAGTCCCGCGTCGGGAAGAGGATCTCCTGGCCCACCTCGTGCTTGTCCGAGGGACGATAGACGGGGCCGCGCTCCAACTCGGCGAGGAGGCGCGCCTTGTCCGCCTCGCAATAGCGCCGCACCAACTGCAGGGCCAGCTCGTCCAGGGTCCGCGGTTCTTCCTTTTCCAAGAAGGAGCTGTACAGCCCCTCGATATCCTCGTCTGACACCGCGAACTCGCGCCAGAACGCCTCGGTTTGCGTGCGCATACGCCGCCAGAGCTGTGCCAACATGGCCTCCTGTGCACTAGGTCTGATCACAATGAAGGCCCCAGCCATGCCCGATGACCGAAGCCTTGCCTGACTCGTCGTGAGATGGGCGAAACAGGTCTCGAACCCGTGACTTCTTCCTTGTAAGGGAAGCGCTCTCCCAACTGAGCTATTCGCCCATGTGCGACGTATTATAGACCGAAATAAGAATCATGTCAAGCATTCTTGGCGAACAAGACCCGGGCGAACACAAGGTTCGCCCCTACAAGCATCGGGTAGGGGCGAACCTTGTATCATCTGCTCCAACTAATTGGCATAGGTTAGCGTGGGCCACAGTTGCGTTGTGCATGGCGCGCCTTCCGGTCTAGGATGAGCCCTTCGGGTAAGGGTACAAGATCAGCTTCAGGGATCACTGGAACCT
>JAAYEA010000303.1 GCA_012689325.1 Chloroflexota bacterium | reverse complement strand
TGCTCGGCGGTCTTGACCGTCTGCTCGAAGGGGCCGTAGAACGCGCTCAGCAGCGCCACCCAGTCCTGCTCGCCCTCGGCGATGCGGTCCAGGTCGGCCTCCATCTGCGCCGTAAAGTCATAGTCCAGGATGGCGGGGAAATGCTCCACCAGCAAGTCGTTGACGGTCAAGCCGGTCTCGGTGGGGCGCAGGGCGCGGTCCAGCCGCTCCACATAGCCGCGGCTCTGGATGGTAGACAGGGTCGGGGCGTAGGTGCTGGGCCGCCCGATGCCCAGCGCCTCCAGTGCCTGCACCAGCGTCGCCTCGGTATAGCGCGGCGGCGGCTGGGTGAAATGTTGTTTGGGCAACAGATCGAGCAGGTCGAGCCACTCGCCCGCGGCCAGCGGCGGCAGCGTCATCTCGGCCTCGGCCTCCTCGCGCAGGTCGGGGTAGACGGCCAAATAGCCGGGGAAGCGCAGCGTCGAGCCGGTGGCGCGGAGCCCGTAGCGCCAGCCCTGGGTCGCCTGGCGCAGCGCGGGCTCGGGCAGGGTCTCGCCCACGGCCAGCCGCAGCGGCTCCTTGGGCGCGCCGGCGAGGATATCCGCCGTCATGGTGTCATAGATCGCGGGGTTCATCTGGCTGGCGACAAAGCGCCGCCAGATCAGCTCGTAGAGGCGCTGCTGGTCGCCGTCCAGGTAGGGCGCCACCTGCTCCGGCGTGCGCAGCGTGGAGGTGGGGCGGATCGCCTCGTGGGCCTCCTGGGCCTTTTTGGCGCGGGTCTTGTACTCGGGCGGGGTGGCGGGCAGATAGGCCTCGCCAAAAGCCTGCTGGATATAGCCGCGCGCCTCGGCCTGGGCCTCCGCCGCCACGTTCACCGAGTCGGTGCGCATGTAGGTGATCAGGCCCACCGTCCCCTCGGCGATCTTGACGCCCTCGTAGAGCCCCTGGGCCACGGCCATGGTCCGCTTGGCGGTGAACCCCAGGCGGCGGTTGGCCTCCTGTTGCAGCGTGCTGGTGATGAACGGCGCGCCGGGGCGGCGGACCCGCTGCCCGCTCTTGACCCGCTCCACCAGGTAGGCGGCGCGCTCCAGCTCGCGGACGGCGGCCAGCGCGTCGGTTTCGTTCTTGAGCTCGGCCTCCTGCCCGTCGAGGCGGGCCAGCTTGGCCAGGAACCCCACCCGCGGGTCGGGGGGCGATGCGTGGCGCTGGTCCAGCTCGGCCTCGATGGACCAATACTCGACCGGGACAAAGGCCTGAATCTCGCGCTCGCGCTCCACCACCAGCCGCACCGCCACCGATTGGACGCGCCCGGCGGAAAGCCGCCCCCGCACCTTGCGCCACAAGAGCGGGCTGAGGCGGTAGCCCACCAGGCGGTCCAGCACGCGCCGGGCCTGCTGGGCGTTCACCAGGTCCATATCCAGGTCGCGGGCGTGGGCAAAGCCCTCCTGCACGGCGGATGGGGTGATCTCGTGAAAGACCACGCGGCGATAGCGCGCCGGGGCCAGCCCCAGCGCCGCCGCCACATGCCAGGCGATGGCCTCGCCCTCGCGGTCGGGGTCGGTGGCCAGATAGACCTCGCCGGCGTCCTTGGCGGCCTCGCGGAGCTCGCCCACCGTCTTGAACTTGTCGCGGGGGATCACGTATTGCGGCGCAAAGCCGGCCTCCACGTCCACCCCCAGCTTGCTCTTGGGCAGGTCGCGGACGTGGCCGACGGAGGCCTTGACGGCATAGGCGCGGCCCAAGAAGCGCCCGATGGTGCGGGCCTTGGCGGGGGACTCGACGATGACCAGCTTTTTGCCCGCGCCGCCGCCCGGGGCGTCGCTGGCCGGGGCCTCGCCCGCCTCGCCGGAAGCGCTGGCGCGCCGGGGCGCCGACTTGGGCTTGGCCGCCTTCGGGGCTGGCGTCTCCTTGGGCGCGCGCGCGGGCTTGGGGAGCCCCTCGTGGGCGGGGGTGGCCCCCATGCGGGTCAGCTTGGTGCCGCAGACGGCGCAGGGCCCCTGGGTGGCGGGGACGCCGCCGCTGGTATAGACCGGCTGCGGCGCGGACATTTCGCGCTTTTGGCGGCACTTGACGCAATAGGCGATGATCGGTTCGTCGGGCATGGATTTCCCCCTTGGCCACAGGCTGGCTGCGCCCATTGTAGCATACTCGCTACCGCGGCGCAACCCGTGGCGCAACCCCAAGCGCCCGTCCTCGGGCGCCGGTTGCGCACCCGCGCGATGACCGGAGGACGCAATCCGGAGGATTGCGCCACAGACAGAGAAAGCCCTCAGGGTGCGGCGCGCGCCGGCCCTGAGGGCTCGAGTCTAGGCCCAGACCGTCAGCCGGTTATAGCCAGCCCTGATCGCGCAGGAACTGGGTCATGTACGGCACCTGGACGTACTCGCCC
>JAAYEA010000036.1 GCA_012689325.1 Chloroflexota bacterium | reverse complement strand
TCTCTTCTAGCCGCTCACAACCAGGTGCAGGGCACCAGGCAATCCTCGTCCATCTCGCTGCCGTGGGTGCCTTTGGTTGCTCCCGTGGCCGGGTCCACGATGTCGTGCTGCCCATGGTCGGACAGGATCACGATGGCGTATCCCAGCGGTTTCAGGCGCTCGCTCAGCCTGCTCAGCCGCCTGTCGGTGCCCTGCAGCATCGGCACGATCGAGGGCGAGGACGGGCCATAGATGTGCAGGATGTCGTCGACCCGGCCGAGTTGGGCGATCACGAACTGGGGGCCGTGGTTCTCGGCGATCTCGATCACCTTGTCCGCCACGTCGTCGTCCGACCCGTCGCCGGCGTTGCCCCAGATGTCGGCAAAGCGCCCCAGGAGCTCGCTGCCGGTGTAGCCATTGATGCCCACGCCCGCGCTGCGGCCCTGGGCCCGGCGTACCACGTCGAACAGGGTCTCGCAGGCAAAGTCGGCCTTGAAGCTGGTCACGCCATGCCCCGCCAGATCGGTCCCCGTCACCATGGCGGCAAAGTTCATCGGCGTCTTGGAGGGCAGCACCGAGCGCAGCGTGACGCTGCGGCGCGCATGCAGGAAGCTCAAGTAGGGCATCTCGCCTTTCCAGAGGTTCCAGGCATGCTGGCCAAACGCGTCCAGGGCAAGAATCGCCACCCTGCTGGCGCCGGCGAGGTCACCAACCAGCTCCAGAATTGGCGTGCCCTTGGCTTGCGCCGGGGCCGGCACCCGCAAGAGGGCGCTGACCGTGGGGGCGATGTCCATCATCGAGTACTCAAGATTGCTCATTCAGGTCTCCTTGGGCGGTATGTGCGCCTATTCTCGCCGCTGCGAACGGCCACCTGGCGCCGGGGTGTCCGTGTGATCGGTCAGACGCGCCTTCAGGCGGGCGTAGAACGCCTCCCAGATGGGATAGTTGCTCCCCTGCCAAATCCGGGCGCGGAAGGCGTCGGCCTGGGCTTTGCTCCAGCCCAGGCGCCGCAGCGCATAGAGGGCGTAAAAGGTGGTGACGCGGAAATTGGCGGCGCAGTGGATGAGCAGCTTGCCGGGGGGCAGCGACTGCATGAGCCGGTCGAAGGCGTCGAAATCGGCCTCGGTGGGGGTGCCCCAGTCCACGGGGATGTGGTGGTAGCTCAGCCCCAGCGAGCGGACCAGCCCGGCCTCGTCGGGCAGGGAGCGCTGCGGGTCGTGGGTGGCCAGGTTGATGACGGTGCGAACGCCCTCCGCGGCGGCGGCGCGCAGCTCGGCTTCCGTGGGCTGCCCGCCGGTGAGGAGGTCGTCGCTGACGCGGATGCGGTTGTAGATCGTCTCGGTGGTCATGGGTCCTCCGTCGTTCGGGCGGCTGGCAGGGCCGGAGGGCGAACACCGGGAGGGCGAACACCGGGAGGGCGAACACAAGGTTCGCCCCTACCGCTCCCCGTTTTGCGTTCTACCTTCGCCAAAGGGCCTCGTCCTGCAAGCACTCCAGATGCGTCACCAGGCGGTAGCCGAGGCGGCGGGCCTGGTCGGCGATGCGCACCACGTGGGTCAGCTCCTGGTCGCCGGCGTGGAGCCAGGCCACCCAGTCATGCAGCATCACCGGCATGTGCTCGTCGCGGGCCGCCCGCTCCTCGATGGCGGCGAGGATGTACTCCATGGGGTCGCCGTGCTCGCGTCGGTACATCCAACTGGTGTCGCCGTGGCCGCTGGGGAAGCCCATGATCTCCGGGTGGCCCAACCGCCCATAGTCGACGAACGCGCGCGACTCGTCTTCGCCCATCAGGAAGGTATTGATCATGCGCAGCCCGAGGCTCGCCATCATCTCGAACTCGGCGCGGGATTTGGCAGTCTGGTCAAAGCCCTGCAGCCGCGGGCCGTCCTTGCCGCCGGTGCCGCAGATGCTCACGCCCACCGGCGCCTTGCCGAACACGGCGCGGTGCGCGGCGAAGGAGCGCTCATAGTTGGCGCGCAGCTCTTCGAGCGGACGCCCGCGCTCGTAGCCCAGGCCGATGTGGGTGTGGCTGTGGTCCTGGAGGTCAAAGAGGGGATCGCCGGCCACCTCGCGGCCAAAGGCGGCAAAGAGCGCGCGGTCGCCGTCCAACGTGCCGCCGCAACAGAAGAAAGTGGCGGGGATGGCGTGCTTGCGGTGGACCTGGATCACCTTGTCCAGGAACCCGCCCATGCCCTGCGCGGGATCGCGCTCGGTATCGTAGCGCAAGAGAAAGAGCTTGGTCATGGCGTCTCCCCAAGGTTGTGGCGGCCAGACGGCGCCAACTTGGGCCTGGTCAGCTCGATGGCGAGGAACCCGCCCACCAGGCCCAACAGCGCCAGCATGACCACGGGGATATGGGTGGCAGGGTCCAGCCAGAAGTAGCCTTCCATGAGCCGGTCGCCGACGGCGGCATACATAGCCACCATCCAGACATCCTGCAGCGCGTATAGCACAAACAGCCAGGTCGCCACGTGGTATTCGCGGCGGACGGGCAGCTCGGCGGCCAGCCAGGTAAAGACCACGATCCCCAGCGTGATCTCCCAGATCACGTCCAGCCAGAGGAAGGCGGCCAGGTAAAGCAGCCAAGCCATCTCGACTCCCGCGGCCCGGTCCACGGCGGGGGCGTTCCAGCGGCGCACCATGGAGCGCACGCCCAGCACGATCAGTGGGAGCTCGAGGATGACCTTGACCACGGTGACCACCACGCGCACCGCCGGGCTGACGCCGAAGGAGTGATAGGCGATCTGCAACAGCGAGTGGTTGTAGCCCAGGGAGGGCTCGGCGCCGGCCCAGAAAAAGTTGTCGGTCATGCCCAGGAGAAAGCTGGCATAGTCGCGGTACTGCGCCAGGCCATAGTCCCAGCCGGCCAGCAGCATCCAGGCGAGGGCGGTTCCCAGGTAAGCCGACAGGGTCCAGGCCCACAGGCGCAGGGCGAAGCGCCAGCGGCCGATGAGCAGCGGGACGCCCAGGGCGAAGGCCCAATGGGGCTTGACCTGCAAGATGACCCAGGCCACCGCCACGGCGAGGGGCAGCCGCTCCTCGACCACGGCATAGATCAGCAGGCTGGCCAGCAAGCAGAGGATGGTATAGACATTCAGAAAGCTCAGGTCGCCATAGAAGGCGCCGTAGATCAGCCAGAGCGGCAGGAGCGCCTCCAGCATGGCCAGGGGGCGGGCCATCTGCCAGCGCTTGAAGAGCTGCCGCCAGAGCAGATAGAGGGCTACACCGGAGGCCAGGGTCAGCAGGCTATGGGCCACGGCCACGACGGGGAAGGGCAGCCGGCTGGCCGGGTCGCAAGCGGCGGCGTATAGCGGAGAGTAGTGATAGACGTCGGGGGTTGGCAAGGGGCCGACCCAGTAGAGGTCCTGGCGCGCCGCCAGCCGCCGGGCGGCCTCCAGGTTGAGCGCCAAATCCTGACCCGCCCAATCGGCCGAGCCGGTCGGAATGATCCCCGCCAGCGTGGCCAGGTGCACCGGCACGCGGACAAGGGCATAGAGGATGGCGATCACCATCAGCACCTTGCGCATGAGCTTACCTTCCGGTAGGGAAGCCTTTCTCGCCTCACTCTGATCCCTCCAACTCGAGCATGTGAGCCCGTACCTCTGTGTAGAGGATCGGCACATCGTGGCACGCTGTGCTCCACACGATGTCGTGTGCGATGGATGCGTAGGCATGGATCAGGCGGTTGCGAAGCGCGATGATCCGCCGCGCATTGTGGATGCGTTGCTCCAGAGATGGCGCAACGCGAAGAGCCTGATTCATGGCTTCGCCGATAATCGCGAGCTGCCGCTCGACCGCCGATTGCAGCAGAGGGTCCTGCAAGTAGGCGTCGAGATCCTTCCCTTTGGTGAAAGTGTCAATCAGTTGAGCTGCGGCGAGGATGTCAAACAGGTACTTGCGCAGGTCATCTCTAGCCATAGACCGCCACCTGGGTGTCCAGGACGGAGCGCAGAAAATACGGGTTACGGATAGGGCCATACTCGACCAGGTCTACCGGCCTGCCAAAGAGATCCTCCAGGTCGCTCAGGAGACCAAAGTAGGCATCGGCATGGGCCGACGGAGATAGTGGCTCGAACTCGACGGCGAAATCCAGATCGCTGCGCTGCGGGTCGAAATCGTCGCGCAGGGCCGAGCCAAATACGGCGAGCCGAAGCACGCGGTGCCTGGCGCACAAGCGGGCCAGCTCCCGCCGATGCTGCTCAATCAAGCTGTTCATCGCCAACCCCTCCTGCTACTCTACTCCCCGATCACCTGGACATAATACTCGCGCGAGAGGGGGCCGTCGTATTCGGCGAAATAGACACGCTGCCTCCCGCCCTTGACGATCTTGCCGCCCGAGATAGGAAAGTAGGCGAAATAGCCGCTGATGACGCCCTTCAGGTGGGCGCCGGCGTTAAAGCCCAGCCGCCCATCGATATCCAGGTAGCGGTTGTGCCAATAATCGCCCTGGTCGGGGGCCAGCCGCTCCAGGTGCGCGACCACGTCCCGCTCCAGGCACTCCAGCCCCTCGGTCACCAGCACGCCAGAGGAGGTGTGCGAGGTCATGACGTAGACCAACCCCTCGCCCACGCCGCTCTCGGCCACCACGCGCTCCACCTCGTCGGTGACGTCCACCAGCTCCTGGCTGCGCCGGGTCTGCACGGTCAGTTTCGTGAGTTTGATCATCATGCCACCTGTTCCTCGCCCAGCAGCCGCCGGGCGTTATCAGCAAAGACGAGGCGCTGGCAATCGTCGCTCAGCCCCAGGGCGCGGACGGCCCAGGCCATGTTCTTGACCTCCACGCGGGGATAGTTGGAGCCGAAGAGCAGTTGCTTGCGCAGGCTGCGCTCCCAGAGGGTGAGGGGCACTTGTTCGGCCATGGCAAAGCGCACGAAATCGCGCGGGTTATCGAAATAGAGGGCGGAGGTGTCCAGGCAGAGGTTGGGGTACTTAGCCGCCAGCGCCGCCGCCTCCAGCACCCAGGGCCAGGCGAGGTGGGCCAGCACCACGTTCAACTGCGGCAGGTCGTGGGCGATATCCTCGAAGCGGGAGGGGTGGCCGTATTTGGCCTGCGCGCCCGGCTCCCAGGTCATGCCGGCATGGAAGAGGATCGGCACGCCCAACTCGGCGGCCTTCTCATAGAGCGGGAAGAAGCGCCGGTCGTCGGGGTAGAACTCTTGGATGCCGGGCGCCAGCTTCAAGCCGCGCAGCCCCAGGTCGCCGACGGCCCGCGCCAGCACCTCAGGGGCGTCGGGGCGATAGGGGTCCACGCTGGCAAAGCCGATGAAGCGGTCGCACATGCGGCAGAGCTCGGCGATCTGCTCGTTGGAATAGATCTGGCAGCCACGGGTGCGGGTGGTGTCGATGGGGAGGAGCACGGCCCGCTCGAGCCCAGCCACGTCCAGCTCGAGCAGAAAGGTCTCCAGCGGCTGGGCGCGGTTGCGGATATAGAAGACGTCGCGGGCGATGCGCGCCAAGTCGGGATAGCGGGCGATCATCTCTTCCACCAGCAGCGGGTGGGTGTGGAAATCGATCATGGCGGTTGGGCCTCCTCGGGGCGCCTAGTTGACGCCCAAATGCGAATCCATCATCACGCGCAAGAGGTCTTGCCAGCAATCGTCGCACAGCAGGATGTTGGCGCTCAGCTCGCGCATGGTCATCTCGACGAGCTCGTCGAGGCTATGGGCCTCGCTCAGGACGCAAAGGTTGGCGCAGTGGCGCTCGCCGGAGGGCGATGGCAACGCGTGGGGCCGCCCCGGCTGGGGAAGCCCGAACAGGTGCCCCACCTGGTGCGCCACCGTCCGGCGCACGGCAAAGAGGCGCACCCGCTCGTCGCGAATCCGGCGCAACGGCGCCACCGAGACCACGGCCACGCGCCCCGGCACCAGCAGCGCCAGCGCCTCCTCGCCGACGGCGTCGCCCTGCGCCACGTCCAGCGGCTGGCCGATCAGCGAGAGGTCATAGTGGGGGTTCTGCCGCTGCCACGGCTCGTTCAAGATCGTCTCGGCGAGCTTGGCGCCGTTGACCGTCCCACGCTGGGCGTCCAGGCTCTGGTCGACGTACCAGCGATAGCTGCGGTAGGGCGCGTCCGCGGGCAGCGAGGGGATCTCCCAATCGCCAAAGGCGTTGATCACCGGCGCGGCCTGCAGCCAGCCCCGGTGGAACCCCGTCTCTTGGAGCCGGCCCGCGACCTTGATCACCGCGTCAAGGGCGAAATGCACCTCCAAGGCCTCCACGGCGTCGGTCCAGCTCACGGACATGTTTTTCATCGGCCTCTCCGCGTCGTGCTCTACGGCAGCATGGGCGTGATTATAGCACCTTCGCGGCGATTCGTCCACCGGTCTTGGGGCTGGGCGGGCAGGCGCCTCGCTATTTGTCCCAGCGGCGGTCGGGCTGCCAGAAGCCCAGCTTGGGCGCGTTCCACTCGTCCGTCGGCTCAAAGAGGCCGGGGAAGCGGAGGTTGGCCTCGATGGCCTCATAGTTCAGGTCCACGCCCAGCCCGGGCTTCTCCGGCACGGCGACATAGCCCGCCTGCAAGTAATCCTCCGGCAGGCCGGTCACCAGCTCGCGCCAGAAGGGGAGGTCCAGGCCATGGTGCTCCAGCGCGACGAAACTGGAGAGGGCCGCGGCGCAGTGGACGTTGGCCATGAAAGCGATGGGCGACCCGGCAAAGTGCAGCACCGTGGGCAGCCCGTAGCGCTCGGCATAGTCGACGACCTTTTTCGTCTCCAACATGCCGCCAGCGGTGAGCAGGTCGGGCTGGATGATGTCCACGGCGCGGCGCTCGATCATCTCGCGAAAGCCGTCCCAGAGATAGATGTTCTCGCCGTCCAGGGTGGGCACATTGATGGCGCGGGTGACCTCTTCCCAGGCGTCCAGGTCCCACCAGGGCATCAGGTCCTCCATCCAGGCCAGGCCATAGGGCTCCAGCGCCCGGCCCAGGCGGATGGCGTCGTTGGTCGTCACGGGGCCAAAGTGGTCCACGGCCAGCGGCATCTCCCAGCCCACCGCCTGCCGCACCGCCGCGACGATCTCCGCAAAGCGGGCGATGCCGCGGTCCGTGAGCTGCGCGCCGAGGGTCGCGCCGCGGGCCTTGACGCGCCCGGGCATGCTCAACTCGTGCTGGGTGGGCGATCCGGCGACGCCGTCGGGGACATGGCCTTCCAGCACGCGCATGCCCACGTCGAATTTGATAAAGGTGAGGCCCAGGGCCTTGCGCCCCAGCACGCGCTGGGCGTAGGCCTCCGGCGTGGGGTCGGCGGGGGTGGGCGTATCGGCATAGAGGCGGACCTTGTCGCGGTACTTGCCGCCGAGGAACTGGTAGCAGGGCACGCCATAGACCTTGCCCACCAAGTCCCAGAGGGCGATCTCGATGCCGGAGACGCCGCCGCCCTCGCGGCCCCAGTTGCCGAAGCGCTTGATGGCGCTGTAGATCATGTCCACGTTGCAGGGGTTCTGGCCCACGAGAAAGCTCTTGAACTGCAGGGCGTTCTCCTTGTGGCCGGCGTCGCGCACCTCGCCGATGCCATAGACCCCCTGGTTGGTGTCGATGCGGATGATGGGATAGTCATAATTGCTGCACACCACCGCCGCGCGCAGGTCGGTGATCTTGAGCTGCGATGGGCTGGAGCCGGTACGGATGGCGTTCTCGATGCGGCCGAGGGCGGCGTCTTCCTTGGGCATGTGTCGGTTACCTCCTGTCAGCTCGGAGAGGGGACGCAGACTCTAAGGATTCCCATGACGGGTGCGGGCCCACTCCTGATCCGCCTTCATCCTGAGAATCCGCGTCCCATTCCTGGGTGGCTAGACCCGCCGCGCGGCCCAGCGGATCCCGTTGGCCAGCACTTGGCGAAAGCCAGGGTCGAGCCAGGTGGTGTTGTCGTGGCCGCACTCGAAGCAAAAGACGCGCGATCGGCCATAGCTCCGCGCCCAGGCGATGGTCTTCATGCTCTTGGGATGGTCGGTGGTGACCAGCACCTCGCAGCCGGGCCCGGCGTCGGCCATCTCGTAGGTCTCGTCCACCAGCGGCCAGTCGGACAGCCCCCAGGTGATGGGGTGGGCCGGATCGACCACGTGGAGGCGCAATCGCTCGTCGTGGCTATAGGAGGCCAGCCGGCGGTCCGCGATGCCGACGATGTCGTTCCAGGCGGGCCATTCCAGGTAGGCCAGCAGGGCGTGGTGCAGGATGACGAGCCCCTGCTCGGACTGGCCGAGGGCTTCCAGGGCGGCCTGGTGCTTGCCAGCCAGCCAGGGCTTGGGGCCGTCGGTTGGCTTGTCGCCCAGCATGATGTAAAAGAGCACCGCATCATAGGCCGCGCGCTCCGCTGGGCGGGAGGAAGCGAAATCGTCCATGTGCTGGACATAGGCGTCGATGCCGGGCAGCTCGCGAAAGAGCTGGTGAAAGTGGACCACGTCGTAGGCGTGGCCGCCGGTGATCACGGCAAGCTTGATGTCGTTATTCATGTTTCCCTCCTACTCGATGACGATCACCTCGTACTCGTGCACGTCGGGCAGGTGGACGACCATGTCGTCGCCCTCGTGCCGCCAGGCGCAGGGACAATCGGCCACGAGGGCCCGGGCGCTCTCGTAGGGCTGGCCGCGCAGGGCAAAGCGCAACGCCAGGTCGCGCTGGACGGGCACACGGGTGAAGGGGCGCGGCGTCGGCCCGGCATAGTTGATCAAGTGCACGATCAACCGCTGACCCTGGCGGCGCGCCACCACTTCCACGTTGCCCAATCCGCCTTCCAGCCGGACGCTGCCCCCGGCGTGTTCATCCACGACGTTCACGAGCAGCCGCACATACTCGGGCGGGGCGTAGGAGAGGCACATCTCGGCAAAGGTGCCGGCCAGGTAAAGGCAGCGTCCCTCGCCATAGCGGTTCAGGATGATGGCCGGGCGCTCCGGCGCGGTGAGCGCGGCATAGCGGCCGGGCATCACGCCGTGGAGCTGGGCCAGCACCTCCGCACCGTCGCGGGGCTTGACGTCGAGGCCCCAGGCGGGCGCGGGGTACAGGGGCAGGTCGAGCCCGGCCAGGAGCGGCTGGGCCTCGGCGGAGGGCTGCCCGGCCAGCGAGACATAGTTCCAGTTCTTATAGTCGATGGGCCCGGCCCCCATGGAGGCCCCCAAGACGTCCGAGAGCCCGAAATCGGGGCGGCGCTGGCCGTCGGGGGTGTAGAGCGACGTGTCAAAGGTGGCCACCACCGTCCCGCCGTCGGCCACATACCGCCGGATCGCGGCGATGGCGCCATCGGAGAGGCAGGCGCAGGTGGGCAGATAGATGACGTCGTAGGGCTCCAGGTCGCGGTGGCTCAGCTCCAGGTCGGTGACGATATCGAAGGGGACGCCCGAGCGGGAGAGGGCGTCGCAGAGGCCGTGGAAGGCGTCGGTGAAATTGCCGACAAAGGCGCGGACGCCCTGCTCGCGGCCATAGAGGTCGGTGACCTCGGTGGAGCGGCGATAGGAGCGGTCGGTGTCGATGGAGTACATGATCGCCACCTTGGCGGCGGAGACGCTCTGGTCGTAGTAGGTCTCGTGCCGGGCCATCAGGCCCACGATGTCGCGGGCGGCCTGGCCGCCAGGGGTGTCCATGTAGGCCATCGAGTTGTGCGGGCCGTACCAGAGGCTGGAGGCGTTGGCGGCGATGGAGGCGATGCAGAGCTTGGTCTCCACGGCGGTGTGCATGTACCAGCCCCAGGGCTTTTGATCGGCGGCCATAAAGATAACCCGCGGCTTGTCCGGGGCGACGGCCTCGAGCATCTTGGCAGCGACGCTGGGCTTCCAGAGGTAAGCGTCCTTGGGCGGCGAGTAGAACATAAAGCCGCCCTCCGTGCCGACGATGTCGTTATACTGCACCGCCGTTTTGAGATTGACATAAGACGCGCCCGGGTGGGTGGCGGGGAGGTTCATGTAATAGACGCCGTCGGGGTGGCTGGCCTTGAAGCGCTGGTAGCCCTCCATCAGGAACTCGTCC
Source organism: Chloroflexota bacterium (assembly GCA_012689325.1). GTDB lineage: Bacteria > Chloroflexota > Anaerolineae > JAAYEA01 > JAAYEA01 > JAAYEA01. The sequence continues at coordinate 8,059 of JAAYEA010000036.1, read as the reverse complement.
TTGCTGCGCCGATAAAAGTCCCAGGTATCCTGGGCGGACAGCAGGTCGCCGCCATACCATTCGCGGAAGCGTGCCTTGCAGCTCTCGCAATAGCAGCCGCCGCCCACCACGACGGGACCGTCCAGAAAGATGCCGTCGATGTCGTAGGGGGCGAGGTCGTCCAGGAGGGCGAAAAAGTCGTCGCGCCAGGGGCTGTTGACGCAGCAGGCATAAGCGGTGTCGTAGAGCTTGGGCAGGCCGCCGTCGCGGGAGTGCTGCAGCCAGTCCGGGTGATCCTCGATGGTCGAGGTGGGGAGCGTGTGCACGTTGACGTAGAGGATCAGGCGGACGCCGGCGGCGTGGGCGCGCTCGGCATAGGCGGCGAGGATGGGGCCGTGGGTGGCGGGACGAAAGCGGCGCTCGTCCAGGCCCCGGAAAAAGTGCGAGCCTTGCTCGACGTTAAAGCCCATCTCGGCCCAGAGGTCCACCACCTGCAGCGCTTCGTAGGGATCGGCGACGCCTTGCAGCGCCGCGATGCGCATGGGCCCCTCATACCAGGGTTTCGACATGTTTCCAGCCTCCTCGTGCGTGATGTGCAATTGGCGTTGAACAGCGATCAGTCGTAAGCAAAGTGGTTGCGCGGCCTGCTGCCTTCCCAGGGCTGGGCCTCCAGGCCGTCGGCGATGACCGGCAGGCAGGACATGCGCAGCCTGGCGCAGCCCAAGGGGATCAGGGTGATCTCCTCCTCGGGCTCATCGGAGCGGGCCGGGCCGACGGGCACCTCGTCCACGGTCTGGTTCTCCAGGATGCGCCAGCCGGGGAGGCGCTTGGCCGTGGCGCGAATCTCGATGGGCGCATCCTCCAGCGTCCAGGGCTGCGCGGCGACCTCGCCACGATCCACCACAGCCAGGCCGGCGGCGGGGTCGGCGCCCTCGAGGCAGAGGCCATAGTTCCAGGGCGTGGCGGGGTAGACCTCCCATTCGGGCCATTCGTCCGTGCCGCCGCAGCGCTGCCACCGCTCGCCGATGCGCACCGAGTAGCTCAGCGGGCCACGGTCCACGGTGACGCTGCCGTTGCGCGGCCAGCGGGTGAGCGACACGGCCATGTCCATCTCGAGCGCGACCCGGTCCCCGGCGCGCCACTCGCGCTCCAGGCGCAGGTAGGTCCCGGGCGCGGGCTCGGCTGCCACGCGCTCGCCGTTGAGGCGGACGTGAAAGCCGCGGCACCAGCGCGGGACGCGCAGGTAGAGTGGGAAGGTCACGGGGCGGGCCGCCTCGATAGCGAGCTCGACGCCGCCGCGAAAGGGATAGTCGGTGCGAGACTCGATGACAACCGTTTCGCCCGACGCGCCGACCTGCGCGGCGACTCGGCTGGCGGCGTACATCCAGGCGACGAGGCCGCCATCGGCCGCGGCCTGCCAGAGGTTTTGCACGTACCAGGGCCAGCCCATGGCGACGTTGTGCTGGCAGCAGCGATAGATGTGCGGCGAATAGCTGACCTGCCGCCCGCGGTTGTAAAAGTCGTGCTGCTCGCCGGCGTCCAGTTGGGGCTGGTTGGCGGCGGTGAGGTAGTGGAGCGCCTTCAGGTCCGGCGTCGAGGCGGAGGGAAAGTGGTTGAGCATGACGTCCTCGCAGCGATCGGCGTAGAGGGGATCGCCGGTGAGCCGCCCCAGCAGGTAAAAGCTCTTGGCGAACTCGACCATGCCGCAGGTCTCAAAGCCCTGGCGGGGATCCACCTTGCCGGAGCGGATGCGCTCGTCGGCGCCAAAGATGCCGCGCGGCTGCTGCCCCCAGGTGCCCAGGTGCTGGGCGTACCAGTACTCGCTCCGCGCCAGGTACCAGGGATCGCCCGCCTGGGCCATATAGGTCCCCGCGTACTGGAAGCGCTGGGTAAAGTCCACGATGTGATCGGAGAGCCATTCGCTCACCGGCGGGGCGATGCGCTGGTAAAAGCGGCGCGCCAAGTCCAGCAGCCAGCCCTCGCCGGTGCGGTTGTAGAGCCAATAGAGGTGAGGGAGCATGTCGCCGGCCCGCGCCCATTGCACGAAGGGCTTCCATCCGCCAAAGCCCGGCCGCGGCTCGGGGACAAAGCGCTCGTCGGGCAGGTCGCGGCAAAAGGCAAAGAAACGGGACAAGAAGGGGATCACCCGCGGGTCGCCGGTGCGCTCGTGGTGGTGGATGACGGCGTCCAGCATGATCATGTGGGGCCAGAGGTCGCAGACGACCTGGCCGTTCTGGCCGGCCACGGCCTTGTGGTAGCGCGCGCCGAAATAGCCGTCGGCGTCCTGGCTGCCCAGGACCGCCTCGATCCAGCGGTCGGCGATGGCGCTCAGCCGCGCGTCGCCGGTGAGGGCGGCGAGGTCGTAAAAGCCGCGGAACCAATAGGCCTGCTCCTCCCAGCCCTCCCGGTCGCCGCCGAGCCAGCCGTTCTCCGGGGCCAGGAAGGGGCTCAGCTCCTCCAGGTGGCCGGTCATCCCCTCCGCCATCAGCTCGAGCTGGCGCGCCAGCCAGCCCAGGGGCTGCACCGCGCCCAGCGGCAGCTTGGCCAGCGGACTCGGCAGCAAGGGAGGCCGGTTGGTCGTGTAGCGGGCGTCGGCAGGGAGCGGCTCGGGCCGCCGGACCACAGAAACATACATCGGCAATTCCCCTTGGGCAAGATCGAACACGGTCAATTGGCGCGGCCTGAGCGGACCACGTCCAGGCGGCACCAGGCATAAAGCGCGTCATAGACCTCGGCCTGGCGCTCGATATTCTCCAAATCGTCGGGATAGCGCAGGCCATACCCCACGGCGAGGGCCTCCAGTCCCACGGCCAGCGGGTCCGTCCCCAGCTCGGAGGCGATGTCGGCGGCGTGGACGATCTTGGCGAGGCGCAACAGCGCCTTGTCCTGCAGGCCGTACTTGGCGATGATGGTCTCGAAGGAGCAGAGGCCGTCGCGATGGCCCAGCTCCACGCCGGGGGCATCGAAGGGGATCGCTCCCTGCTCCTCAGCCACGCGGGCAACCTGGCTGGCCGGGACAAAGAGGAACTCGGCCTCCGAGTCTACAAAGCGGCTGATGAGCCAGGGACAGGCTACGCGGTCCACATGGACGTGCGAACGAGTTACCCACTTCATGTTCTCAGCGCCTTTCCTGGGCCGGAGCGGCCCTACCCCGTGTGCCAAAAAACGTCGATCAGTAGCCGGATGCCGTGTCATACCGCTTGATCTTGCCAAACTGGACCAGGGCGTGCCCCGGCGATGCATCCACCGCCGGCTTTTCCGGAGCGACGAGCCACTTTTCGAAGGCTTCCTCGCTCTCCCACATGGTGATGATGAGCCAATCCCCTTGACCATCGGCGGGCCGGAGGATCCGCTCCATGAGAATGCCGTACCGCTGGCGCAGTTCTCGGTTCGACTGGATCCAGGCAAAAAAGGCGGCCTGGTTCTCCGGCGAAACCTGCACGGTGCGGATGCAGACCAGTGGATCGCGCGGGCCGACCGGCATATCACACCTCCCGAGTCTGTGCGACAACTAAGGTTATATCAGTACGTCCGATTCCGCAAACAGAACGCGCGCCCAGGCCCGCCGCGCAGAGCCTAGAACTGGGGCAGGTAGGCCGCGTGCGCCGCCAGCATCTCGTCCACCAGCCGCCGCGCCTCGGCGGGGTCGGTGAGCGCGCCATCGGCAAGGACCGCTTGCCGCACCAGCTTGCGGTCGCCGGCCAGCGCCGCCTCGGCGGTCAGCTCTTGCACCGCCACCACGCGCTGCATGATGGCGGCCAGCCCCGCGGGCAGCTCGCCCAGGGCCAGCGGAACCAATCCCGCCGCCGTGGCCGTGGCCGGGGACTCGAGCACGACGTCCCGGGGGAGGTTGGCGACCTGGCCCACGTTGGGCAAGTTCACGGAATACGTCGCGCCGTTGGCGCTGCGGAGGGCGCCCAGAATCTCGATGAGCTTTTCCCCCTCCCCGGCGGGGCGGCGCAGCAAGCTCTCGTCCAGCGGGACCTCGCCAGCGGCCTGGGCGCGCATGGCCTCATAGATGGCGTCGCCGCGGGCGATGGTCTGCTCCAGGGAAAAGCACTCGGTGCCCAGGGTCTGGCCGTAATAGGCTCCCTCGTGCAGCAGCGCGGGAAAGAACTCGGAGACGTGGCGGTCCAGCACGGCGGGGAAGGCGCGAAAAGCGCGGTAGAGCCCCCAGGAGAAGGGGTTATCGCGCCAGCGCGGCGCATCGGCGGCGCGGGCGCCGAGCTCGGGGAAGGCGTCGCCGCAAGAGCAGCCTCCCTCCTCGCCGAGCCGCCGGTTCACCAGCGGCCAGGCGTCCTCGCCGCGGTAGCGCAGCTCGGTGAACCAGGTCAGGTGGTTGACGCCCACCGCCGTGGAGGTCACATCGTCGGGGTGAACGCCCATGTAGCGGGCCAGGTAACGATGGACCTCGGGCACGCCATGGCAGAGCCCCACCACCGGCGCGCCGGTGGCCTTGCGGATGGCGCGGCAGTTGACGGACATGGGGTTGGCATAGTTCATGAACCAGGCGGTGGGGCAGAGGCGCTGCACATCGCGCGCGATCTCGACCAGGGCGGGGACCATGCGCAGGGCGCGAAAGATGCCGCCGATGGTGACGCTATCGCCGACGGGCTGATAGACGCCGTACCGCCGCGGGATAAAGACGTCCTGCTCCCAGGCGCGCCGCCCGCCCACGGCGATGGTGGTGACCACCGCATCGGCGCCGGGGAGGAGGTCGCGGCGGTCGGTGGAGGCGGCGAGCTCGATAGGTGCGCCGGCGTGCTCAACCAGCCGCCGGCTGAGCCCCTCGGCCACGGCCAGCGCCGCCGGGTCGATATCCACCAGCCCGACGCGCCAGGGGTTGCCGTCGCGGATCAGGTCAGCGACCAGGCCCCGGGTGAACATGGCGCTCCCCGCGCCGATGAGGACGATCTTGTGCCCGCTCATGTAAACCTCCTATAGCAGCTCGCAGCAGCGCAGGTCGACAAAGGCGGTCATGCTCCGCTCCAGCGCGACCAGGTTGGGCTCCCACTTGAAGATGGACCATTGCCATACCGGGATAAAGATGCTGACCAGGACCACCGAGAGGCGATAGTCGTCCCAGCACTCGGGCCAGGAGTAGCCGGCCACGCCGCGCTCCAGCAGCGCCTGGTGATAGCGCCGCAACAGCGGCCCCTCGCGCCGCCGCCGGAGCGCCGTCTCCCAGCCGGCGATCATGAAGGCCAGGTCCGTCCCGCCGATGGTGGCGTGCCAGAACTGCCAGTCGATCAGGAGCGCCGAGGCGGTCGCCGGGTCGCGCGGATAGAGATAGTTGCCCAGGTGGGCGTCGCCATGGGCCAGCGTGAGGTTGCGCCCGCTGGCGTGGCGCCGGAAGAGCTGTGGCAGCGCGGCCAGGGCGCCTTCGTAGGCGGAGCGCCAGGAGGCCAGCAATCGCTCGCCCAGCGCGGCCATGAACTCGGCGGTCCGCCGCTCGGCGTCGGCGCAGTTGGCCTCCCGCTCCTGGCGGGTGGGGAAGCGGCTCACGTCGCGCCCGAGCCGGGGATGGTCCCACCAGGCGGCGTGCAGGCGAGCCAGCGCCTCGATGGCCTGCTCGGCGTGGCGCTCGTCCTCCGGGTCGGGGGAGGCGGCGTGCGTCTCGGAGAGGTCCCGCAGCAGCACGTGCGAGGCGCCCGTCTCGGCATCATAGGCCGCATGGTAGCAGGGGATGGTCGGCGGGTCGGCCATGGCGGGGGCGATGGTGTCGTAAAAGACGACCTCCTGGCGCGGGCCCGTGGGATCATACTCGCCCGGCGCCTGGGCGGGGCTCGATGACTTGAGGAAGAGCCGCCGCGGCGCGCCCAGGGTCGCCCCGCGCGAGTAGCTGGCTTGCAGCGGCCACACGGTGGAGGCAAAGGTCCGCCGCGGCTCGCCAGCCGTTACGCGCAGCACCTCGCCGCGCGAGAGGGCTCGCCGCTCACGGAGCAGGCCGGTCAGCCACTCCGGGGTGACCTGCGCAGCGTCGGTGATGACCGTGGCCATGGTTGCCTCCCTGGGGCCGGGGACTCGTCAGGCGAAGGGACGCAGGTTCCGGATCGGCCGCTCCAACCCCGGCGATCCGGCGAACCTGCGTCCCCTGTCTCCTATCCGGCGAGGATCGCCGCGATCTCGCGCATCTGGGCGGGGGTCAGCGGGCCGAAAGACATGGCCGCGGCATTCTCCTCGATCTGCTGGGCGTTGCGAAAGCCGGGGATGGGGATGGTATGCGAGTTGCGCCCCCAGATCCAGGCCAGCGCGCCCTGGGCCAGCGTGCGTCCGCCGGAGGTGAGGATGGCTTTGATCTGCTCGAGCTTGGCCAGCCACTCGGCCATGCGCCCGTCCCGCAGGTTCCAGCCGTAACGCACGTCGTCCTTGGGGAAGGTGGTGTCGGCGTCGAAGCGGCCGGTGAGCAGGCCCTTGGAAAGGGGCGTCCGGTTGATGCTGGCGAGGTTGAACTCGTCGCAGACGTCCAGCACCTTGGGCTCGCCCTCAAAGAGGTTCAGCCGCTGCTGGATGGCCGTGCAATGGGGCCCCTCGGCGAAGAGGCGGGCGTTGTCGGGGCTATCCGTGGACCAGCCGTACCAGCGGATTTTGCCCTGCCGCACCAGCTCTTCCAGGGTCTCGCGGGCGGCGATGGCGGCCTCCCGCTCCAGGGTAGGGAGGTGGAGCTGGTAGAGGTCGATGCGCGGGGCGCCCAGGCGCTGGAGGCTGGCCTCGCAGGCGCGCCGGATATAGTCCGGGCTGGCGTCCTCCCCGCCGATCTGCTTGGTGGCGGGGACGAAGCAGTTGCCGAACTTGGTGGCGAGGACGACCTGGTCCCATTTGCCCGCCAGCGCCTGGCCGACCACGGTCTCGCTGTGGCCCGCGCCATAGACGTCCGCCGTGTCGAAAAAGGTCAGCCCGAGGTCCAAGGCGCGGTGGATCGCTTTGATCGAGTCGGCGTCATCGACGCCGGCCCAGCCGTTGGCGCGCTCGCCGCGCCAGGCGGCCCCGCCGATGGTCCAGCAGCCCAAGCCCAGGGCGCTGACGACGAGGCCGCTTCTGCCCAATGTGCGTGTGAACATGTCGCTCCTTTCGGGTGGGCGCATAGCGCCTATCGCTTATCGCTGATCGCAGGAAGGATAGGGCTCGCGCATCGGCGAGTCCTATCCGGATGCCTGTCTAGCTTGCTGGCTCTTGTGAAGCTGGACCTATCTTGCTGCCAATATCGCGCAGGCGCGCGGGCCCAGGCGGTAGAGGTGCTGGCTCCATAGCTCGGCCTCCTCCCCGGCGGGGCGGAGGTCGTCCGGCGAGGCGAGGGAGGTATCCACCGCCCGGCGCCAGGCCCGGCCCTCCGGCGCGCTGGGGAGCTGGAAGGTCTCCTCCCGCAGCCCGGCGTTGAACATCAGGTAAAGGTCCGGCCCGCCCTCGGAGCCCAGGATGTGGCAGGCCAGCCGGCGCTCCTGCGGGTCGTGCCAGTTGGGCACCGGGCCCTCGGGGCTGTGCCAGCGGATGTCGGCGTCGGTATAAAAGGCCTCGGCGCGGAGGACGGGATGGGCGCCTCGGAAGGCGATCAGCCCCTGCGTGAAGCGCTGGATGTCGGGGTACTGCTCCATCCGGCGCCAGTCGAGCCAACTGATCTCGTTGTCCTGGCAATAGGCGTTGTTGTTGCCGCGCTGGGTGCGGCGGAACTCGTCGCCGGCCAGCAGCATGGGCACGCCCCGGCTCACGAACAGCGTCACCAGCAGGTTCTTGATCTGCCGGGCCCGCACCCATTGGATGGCGGGGTTCTCCGTCTCGCCTTCCAGCCCATAGTTGTGGCTATAGTTCTCGTCCGAGCCGTCGCGGTTCTCTTCGCCGTTGGCCTCGTTGTGCTTGCGGTTGTAGGTCACCAGGTCGTGCAGGGTCAAGCCGTCGTGGCAGGTGATAAAGTTGATGCTGCTCTCCGGGCCCTTGCCGGAGCGCTGGTAGAGGTCCGAGCTGCCGCAGAGGCGGCTGGCCAGTTGGCCCACCATCCCCTCGTCGCCGCGCCAAAAGCGGCGCACATCGTCGCGGAAGCGGCCGTTCCATTCGGCCCAGCGCGCCTGGGAAAAGTTGCCGACCT
>JAAYEA010000302.1 GCA_012689325.1 Chloroflexota bacterium | reverse complement strand
GCCACGATGCGGCCCTCGTCATAGCCCCGGTCCACGTGCAGAAAGAGGATCTGGTCGGCCTCGTCGTAGGTAAAGCCGAGCTCGCCCTCGTCGGTCTGGTCCTCCCAGAGGTCGGCGGAGGGGGCCTTGGCGACGATGCGCTCCGGCACACCCACGGCGCGGGCAAGCTGCCGAAGCTGGCACTTGTAGAGGTTGGCCAGGGGGCGGAGGGCGGCGGCGCTATCGCCATAGAGGGTGAAGTAGCCCAGCAGGATCTCGGACTTGTTGCTGGTGCCCAGCACCAGCCCGCCAAAGGGGACGGACTGGTCATAGGAGATGACCATCCGGCAGCGGGACATCAGGTTGCCCTGGCGGCGCGCGTCCATGCCCGGGTCGAGCGCGATAAAGGCGTCCACCATGGGGGTGATGGGGCACAGGCGGTGGGGGATGCCCAGCTCGTCGAGCACCAGGCGCGCGTCGGCCTCGCTGGAGGGGTTGCTGCTGCGGTAGGGCATCAGCAGGGCCAGCACGTTCTCCCGGCCCAGCGCCTCAACGGCGAGATAGGCGGCCAGCGCCGAATCGATGCCGCCGGAGAGGCCCAGCAGCGCGCGGCGATGGCCGGATTGGGTGACCTCGTCGTGGATAAAGCGGACGATCGCCTCCCGCACCACGGCGGTGTCGATGGCAAGCTGTTCTAGAATGGACATGGCGCTCACGATCCTTCCGATAGAGGGTATTCGCCTTCAGCGAGGCCGGGGCGCCTCGCGTGGGTCACTCGGGCCGCAAACCAGATGACGAGCGCCGCGCCCGCCTCGGCCAGGTAAAGCGCCTGCGCCGGGCCCGCCGCGCTGGCGTCGCCGCGGGTCGGCTGCAACGCCGCCAGGGCGAGGCCATGGAGCGCCAGGAAGAGCGCCAGCGACCCGCCGGGCCGCAGCCGCCCCCGCGCCGCCCAGAGCGTGCCGAAGATTCCCGCGCTGGCGATCAGGGCCGCCGCCTGGGTGGGGAAGCGCGGCAAGACGATGCCATGCAGGTCGGGGAGCTCCCAGGCCCACCCCGCATACGCCGCGCGGCCATAGCCCGCGCCGTGCATCAGCGCGCCCAGCCAGCCCCAGACCAACGCCAGGGCCAGCCCCAGCGCCCCCAGGTCGGCCAGCGCCCAAAAGCGCTCCCCGCGCCGGGCGGCATAGGCCGCCAGCGCCGCCGCCCCGCCGAGCAGCGCGCCAGGCCAGGAGAGCCCCTCGCCCCAGGACCGCCAGATGGCGGCGGGTTGGGCGCTGTAGGCGGCCCAATTCAGCGCCACGTGCGCGATTCGGCCCGCCAGGATCGCCCCCGCCAGCGCCCAGAGGTAGGCTCCCAGCACGCTCTGCGGCGACAGGCCGCGCTTGGGCGCCTGCCCAAGCATCAGCCCGAGGGCGCCCAGCGCGCCGATATAGATCGCGGCGGTATAGGTGTAGAACGGGACGGAGCCGATCCTGAACAGGATGGGATGCATCGGGCCAAGGGCTTTCTGAGCGAGGCCTGCGCGCCCAATGGGCGCGCAGGCCCGCTTTGAGTTAGTGTTGCAGGCTTTCCACGATGCGGACGTACTTGGCGGCCAGGGACTCGGCCGAGCTGGGCGAGGAGCCCTCCGCAAACACGTGAAAGACCGGGCGGTCGGGGTCCGGCAGGACCAGCACCCACTCGTCGCCCAGATAGATCTTGAGGCCATCGGTGCGCTCGATCTTTTGCTCCTGGAACTGCTGGTTCAGCAGGCGCATCACCGTGCCCTTGTTCTCCCACTCGCAAGAGACCTGCCGCGAGGTCACATAGTAGGGCGGCAGCCCGGCGACGACCTCGGAGAGCTTGGTCTTTTGGGTGGCCAGGTATTCCAGCAGCTTGGCCGTCGCCATCAGGCCATCCACCGCCGGCTGGAACTGGGGCAGGATAAAGTTGCCGCCGCCGTCGCCGGCCAGGATGACGCCCTCCTTGGTGGAGGCGCTCATCAGGTTATAGAGGTCGGCTTTGGTGCGCAGGACGCGCCCGCCGTATTGCTCCGCGAGCCGCTCGAACATCGTGGGCTGGGTGACGGGAACGGCGATGGTCCCGCCGCCGTTGGCGCGCAGGGCCATCACCGCCATGGCCGCCAGCGCCGTGGTGCCCCGCAGCACCTGGCCCGCGTCATCCACCAGGTAGATCCGCTCGCCGCCCACGTCCAGGCGCACGCCCATGGAGGCCTTGAGCGAGGTGCAGATGATCGCCAGTTGCTGGATATGGCGCTGCAGCTCCTCGGACGAGATGGAGATCTTGCTGTCGTCCAGGTTGGCGTTCAGCGGGATCTCGTTGCACTTGAGGTCGCTGAGGATCTTGGGCAGGACTTGGGAAGCGGGCGCGGAGGCGTAATCCACCACCAGGTTGAACTTGGCCTGGCGGATCGCCGCCGCGTTCAGCGCGGCCGTAAAGTCGCTGCTGTAGCGCTCCACCACCTGGGCGGGATAGTCGATCAGCCCGATCTCGTCCAGATAGACGCGCCGAAAGTCCTCGCGGAAAAAGATCCGCTCGATATCCCGTTCGGCGTTCTTGTTGAGGTTCATGCCCTTGCGGTCCATGAAGCGGATGTCGATGGTCTGGCGGTCGTAGGGCGAGATGCGCACGTGCACGCCGCCCACCGCCTCGCTGACGCGGGTAAAGTAGCGGGCCACGGGGATGGGTACCTGCCGCAGGTCGGCCACGTTGACGCCCGCCGAGGGCAGGCCGCCGATGATGCCGCGCTTGAGCATCCGCGAGCTGCGGTCCTGGTCGCGGTTGATGGTCACGGTGGAGCCGACGGGGAGCGAGGCGGCAAAGGCCGCGCCCAGCTTGGCGGCGAACTCGGGGGTGATGTCCACGTTCACCAGGCCGGTGACGCCGTAGCGGCCAAAGAGGCTGCGGCTGGCCTGCGCGCCCCAGATGACGCTGGCCTTGACCGTGGCGCCGGTCTCCACGGCCTTTTCCGGCCAGATCTTGACGTTGGGGTGGATCACCGCGTCCTCGCCGACGGTGACGCCATCGCCCAGCACCGCGCCCTCGAATACCACGGCGCGCGCCTTGACGCTGCACTGCCGCCCGATGATGGCGCCGCGCAGCTCCACCGCCTCGCCGATATAGGCGTTCCGCCAGATGATGCTGCGGTCCACATAGGCCCGCTCGCCGATCATGCTATAGTCGCGGATGACCGTGGGCCCGCGCACGATGGCCCGGCTCTTGATCTGAACGCCCTTGCCCAAAAAGATGGGGCCATAGAGCTGCGCATCGGGCGCGATGTCGGCCTCGCCATCGGCCCACACGCCGGCGCGCAGGCGCGTGCCCAAGGGATCGAGCTGCAGGCGGTCCTCCAGCAGGTCCTGGCTGGCGCGCATGTACTCTTGCAGGTTCCCCACATCGCACCAATACCCCTCCGCCACAAAGCCATACATGGGGTCGCCCTTGGCGAGCAGGATGGGGAACAGGTCCTTGCTGAAATCGAACGAGACATTCGGCTCGAAATAGTCGAGGATCTGGGGCTCGAGCACATAGATGCCCGTGTTCACCGTATCCGAGATGACCTCGCCCCAACTGGGCTTTTCCAGAAACTGCTTGATGCGCCCGCTCTCGTCGGTGATGATGACGCCGTATTCCAGCGGGTTGGGGACATGATAAAGGGTGATGGTGGCGAGGGCCTTTTTCTCCTGGTGGTAGGTGATGATCTTGGTGAGGTCGAAATCGGTGAGGGCGTCGCCGCTGATGACGACAAAGGTATCGTCCAGGTATTGGGCCGCGTTTTTGACGCTGCCCGCGGTGCCCAAGGGGACCTCCTCCAGGGCATAGTGGATCTTCATGCCCAGGCTGGCTCCGTCGCCGAAATACTCCTGGATGCGCTCCGCCAGGTACTGCACCGTCACCACCACCTCGGTGATGCCGTGCTTCTTCAGCAGATCCAGGGCGTGGCCCATCACCGGCTTGTTCACCAAAGGCACCATTGGCTTTGGCCGACCGATGGTAAGCGGGCGCAACCGCGATCCGGCTCCTCCTGCCATCACGACAGCTTTCATAGCTTCATGACCTCCACCACGTAGACTAGTCCCCGAGGGCGCCTGGCGGCGCTCTCTGCGGGTAATATACCACACTGCGCGCAAAGTGGCAATTGGGGTTTGGGGCCAACTATGGTAAAATACGGGTTGCTTGAAACAAATGGGCGGGGCCCAACGTCAGGATAGCGGGGACGCCATTCCGTGGGCAATGGGTAGGGTGCAGGCATGGAGTCGGAGGCAATCGATCACGCCAAGCTCTTGATCGAGCAAGGGCGGACGCTGCTGGATAAAGGGCGGCGCGACCGGGCGCGGCGGATGTTCGCTGCGGCGCTCCAGGTCGACCCGCGCAACATCGAGGCCCGGCTGGGGCTGGCTGAGGCCAGCGACGACCTGAGCGAGCGGATGGCGCACATCGCCAAGGCGCTCGAAGTGGACCCGCAGAACGCGCAGGCCCGGGCGGCGCTGCGCGAGGCGCGACGGCTCCTGCTGGAGCGGCGCGCGCCCCAAGATCCCCGCTTTTCCACCTGGAAGCTGGCCCCGGCGCGCGGCAAAAGCCTGCCGCGTTGGGCCGTGATCGCCATCCTGGCGGCGCTGTTCGTGCTCAGCATCGGCGCGGGGGGCCTGCTGGCGGCGCGCAGCACCAACGCCTTCTGGTCCCAGATCTTTCCGCCCACCCAGACGCCCACAGCCACCGCGTCCCCCACGGCCACCGCGACGGGCACGCCCACCCATACACCGACCGAGACAGCCACGCCCACGGTGACGGAGACGCCCACCATCACCTCGACGCCCACGCGCACCCACACGCCGACGATCACCTCGACCTTTACGCCGACGCCGACGGAGACCTTCACCTCGACGCCCACGGCCACGCCCACGCCGGAACGGTGGATCGACGTCAACCTGACCACGCAGACGCTGGTGGCCTACGAAGGCGACAAGCCGGTGCTGACCACCAAGATCTCCTCCGGCTCGGCCCAGTTCCCCACCATCGAGGGGATCTATTACATTTATCTCAAGCTGCTCAAGCAGACCATGACCGGGGAGGATTACGAGACCCCAGACGTGCCCTGGGTGATGTACTTCCACCTGAGCTACTCGCTGCACGGGGCCTATTGGCACAACGACTTTGGCCGCCCGCGCAGCCACGGCTGCGTCAACTTGCCGCTGGATGCGGCGGAGTGGCTCTATTACTGGACGGGGCCGCAGGTGCCGGAGGGGTGGCCCAACGTGCAGGCCAGCGATGACAACCCCGGCTCGCGGGTGGTCATCCACAAGTAAACACAAGCCCCCAGAAGTCTGGAGACCTCTGGGGGCTCATTTTTTGCTACTCGCTCTCGGGCGCGGGAGCCTCGTGGTCCTCGGCCGGCGGATCCTCCGCCTGGCAAGTGGGGGACATTCAGGTGGAGACCCCCAGCTTGGGCAAGATGACGCGCATCACGACGATATAGAGGACAAAGGCCGCCACGGGGGCCAGGTCCGTCCACTTCAGGTTCGATAGGTCCAACGTTTCTCCCCTCTTCTCGCCCCTAGCTCGGCAGCTTGAGGAACAGGCTCATCATGTCGTCCAGCGCCTGCTCGCGCGATTTGCCGCCCGCATCAGCCATGCATTCCAGGGCGTACTGGCGCATCAGCGCCAGGCAAGCGCCATAGGTCGCCGCATGGATCGACTTGAGCTGGTTAAAGATCTCGTCGCAGCCGCGCTTTTCCTCGATCATCTTTTGGACGCCCTGAGCCTGGCCCTCGATGCGACGCAGGCGGCGCATCAGGTCCGTCTGCAACGCCTCAGGCGCGCCCTCCATTGGTTCCGACATGGCACAACCCTCTTGACCCGCACGACTACTTTTGGGAAGGCGAACCGCCTTCCCCACCATTAGAACCTTCAGCCACCGGTGGGGCCGCACGAGCTAGAGCTCGTCGAGCCCGCGCCCCTGGTCCCGCCAGAGACGCCAAACACAGAGAAGGTCTTTTCGGTTTTGAGCGAGCCGCACTTGGGGCAGGCCACCTCTTGCGGCTCGGCGGTCGGCCGGACAAACTTGTCGAACTTGTTGCCGCAGGCGGTGCACTGATACTCGTAGATCGGCATGGTTTCCTCCAGGTGTGGGAATCAGGGGGCGGCGGCGGCCAGCACGGCGTCGAGCAGCTCCTGCTTGCTGGGACGCCCGCCCCGGTTCAACACGACGTTGCCCCGTCCATCGGTGACGACAAAGGTAGGAACGAAGCGCGCCTGATAGCGCGCGCCGGCCTGGCGTCCCAGCGGGCTGGTGACGTTCAGGCGGATGACCTGCGCGCGCTCGCCCAACTCGCGTTCCAGCCCATCGACCATGGGCTTGGCCAGCAGGCAGCCGCTTCAGGTGTTGCTATAGAGCTC
>JAAYEA010000301.1 GCA_012689325.1 Chloroflexota bacterium | reverse complement strand
GGGCGCTCGAAGACGAGCGGGGCGCCATTTGACATGGTCCCCCATCGCGCTATGATGCGCCCTATCTCCTCTGCCGGGACGCGGAGCGCCGCTGCCCGGCACCGTACACGGAAGGTGACCTGCATGACCGTATCGCGCAACTGGAGAGTGCCGTTCTTCACGATGTGGATCGGTCAGGCCGTGTCGCTGACGGGCAGCCACCTGGTGCGTTTCGCCCTCACCTGGTGGCTCACCGAGGTGACGGGCTCAGCGACGGCCCTGGCCACCGCCACCATCATGTTCACCCTCCCCGCCATCTTGATCGGCCCCTTCGCCGGGGCGCTGGTGGATCGGCTCCCTCGCAAGTGGGTGCTGATCATCTCGGATGGCACCATTGCCCTGTTCACCGTGGTGCTGAGCGTGCTTTTCTGGCTGGATAAGGCGCAGCCCTGGCATGTTTTCGCCATCATGTTCGTGCGCGCCGTCGGCGACAGCTTCCAGACCCCCACCATGATGTCCACCACGCCACTGATGGTCCCCAAGGAGCATCTCTCGCGGGTGGCGGGGATGAACGCGACGCTGTGGGGCGTCCTCTCGTTCGCCGTGCCGCCGCTGGGCGCGGTGCTGTTGAGCTTGATGGGCGTGCGCGGCGTCCTGCCGATCGACGTGATCACCGCAGCCATCGCCGTGACGATCCTGGCCTTTATCCGCATCCCCCAACCGGAGGGGCAGCGGGTGCAGGGGAAAGGGGCCGGTGCGGTGCTGCGCGACCTGGGCGCGGGGCTGCGCTACGTCTGGGACTGGAAAGGCATGCGCTATTTCATCATGACGGTGCTGGTCTGGGGGATCTTTATCACGCCGCTCATGTCCTTCCAGCCGCTGCTGGTGACCGAGCACTTCAAGGGGGGCGCGCTGGAGCTGGGCTGGCTCAGCTCGGCCTTTGGCATCGGGCTGGTGGCCGGCGGCATGGTCCTAAGCGTCTGGAAAGGGTTCAAGCGGCACCTGGCCACCAGCATTTTCGGGACGCTGGTCTCGTCGCTGGGGCGGCTGATCGTGGGCCTGTCGCCTGCCCACGCCATGTGGCTGGCCATCGCGGGCCAGTTCATCGCGGGGCTGGGGCTGTCGGCACATAACAGTGGCGAGCGCGCCGCCGAGCAAGTGGCGGTGGCTCCCGAGATGCAGGGGCGCTTTTTCGCCGTGCGCCAGGCGGCCTTTACCGCGCTCAGCCCCATCTCGCTGAGTATCTTTGGCCCCGTGGCCGACGCGATAGGCGTGCGGATCTTTTGGATCCTCATGCCCGCCGCCGGGCTCGTCAATGCCCTGGTTCGGCGCTTTGTCCCGGCCATCTATCACATGGAGGACGCCGGGGCCGATGGGCGGCCCGTGGCCGCTGAGGGCAAGCCGCGGTCGGCCCTGGCGGCCCTGGCGGACGACGACATCTGATCCGGGAGGGAGGACCACACGGTGGAGATCCTGGTACCTGCCGACTGCGCCCGCGCGCGCGACCTGTTTGCGGCGCCGCGGCTGCGCCTGAGCCTCGATGCGCTGATCGCCGGCAACTCGCCGGGGACGCTCTGGGTCGATGATCCGGCGGCGCCGCGGTCGGCGCTGATGTGGGATGGCGATGGCTCGGTGGCGCTGGCGGGCGACGCGAACAACGCCGCTTTCCTCCGGGAGGCTGCCTCGGTGATCGCGGAGCGGATGCTGGCGCGCCACCACTCGCTCAAGATCCGCTACGGCCATCCGGGCTGGGAGGGCGCGATGGCGGCGCTCTTTCCCGGCGCGACGCTCTCGGTGGGGGCGCGCGTCCTCTACTCCTTTGGGCGGGTGGCGTTGCCCGATTGGCGCAGCCGGGTCCCCGAGGGGTTCGCCATCCGGGCGGTGGACGAGGCGCTCCTGGCCGCCGACGGGCTGGCGAACATCGGGCGGCTGCGCGCGGAGGTGGCGGCGCACTGGCCCTCGGTGGAGCGGTACCTGGCGCGGGGCCTTGGCTATTGCGCGCTGCGCGGCGACGAGGTGGCCGGCTGGTGCGATGGGGGGCTGGCCAGCCCGGGCAAGACCTCGATCACCATCGAGACGATGGAGCGCTATCGGCGGCTGGGGCTGGCGACGCTGATGGCCAGCGCCTTCCTGGAGCGGTGCCAGCGCGAGGGGATCGCGCCGTATTGGGACGCCTGGGCGGACAACTGGGGTTCCCTCGCCACCGCCGAGCGGGTCGGGCTGGCGCGGATCGACGCCTATGCCATTCGCGTCTATGGCCCGCCGCGGGCCCCCCAGCCCAGTGAGAGGACGCCCCGCGGGATTTGACACCGTTAGGGCGTTGGCGCTATGATGACGCTGTTCCGTTTTCCGCTGGGAGCGCCCAGCACCCCCGGCCACCCGTCCTCTGAGCGTATGCCATGACCAACTCGCGCGACTGGAAGGCTCCTTTCTTTTCCATGTGGATCGGCCAGGCCTTTTCCATGGTGGGCAGCCACCTGGTGCGGTTCGCGCTGATCTGGTGGCTCACCGAGACCACCGGCTCGGCCACCGTGCTGGCGACCGCCACCATCATGACCTCCCTTCCCGCCATCTTTTTGGGCCCCTTCGCGGGGGTGCTGGTGGACCGGCTTTCCCGCAAATGGGTGTTGATCGTCTCCGATGGCAGCATCGCCGTCTTTACGATCGTGCTGGCGGCCCTCTTTTGGCTGGACAAGGCCCAGCCCTGGCACGTCTTTGGCATCATGTTCCTGCGCGCGATCGGCGACTCGTTCCACCGCCCCACGATGATGTCCACCACGACGCTGATGGTCCCCAAGGAGCAGCTCTCGCGGGTGGCGGGAATGAACGCGACGCTTTGGGGGACGCTCGATTTCGTGGTGCCGCCCATCGGCGCGGTGTTGCTGACCGTGCTGGGCGTGCGCGGCGTGCTGCCCATCGACGTGATCACGGCGGCCATGGCGATCTCGGTCCTCTTGTTCCTGCGCATCCCCCAGCCCGAGGCCAAGGTGCAGGGCAAAGGGGCCCATGCGGTGTTGCACGACCTGGGCGAAGGGCTGCGCTACATCTGGGACTGGAAAGGCATGCGCTACTTTATGCTCACGACCCTCTTTTGGGGCGTGTTCATGACGCCGATGCGCTCGTTCCAGTCGCTGTTGGTGGTCGACCACTTTAAGGGCGGCGCGCTGGAGCTCGGTTGGCTCACCTCGGCCTTCGGCATTGGGATGCTGGGCGGCGGCGCGCTGTTGAGCGTCTGGGGAGGGTTCAAGCGGAGCTTGGCGACCAGCATCACGGGGACGGCGGTTTCGTCGCTCGGGCGGCTGGTGGTGGGGCTCTCGCCGGCCACCGCCTTCTGGCTGGCCATGGGCGGCCAGTTCGTGGCGGGTCTGGGCTTTGCGGCGCACACCTCCGGGATGCGCGCGGCGGAGCAGGTGGCGGTGGCTCCCGAGATGCAGGGACGCTTTTTCGCCGTCAGCCACGCCATCTTTACCGGCCTCACGCCCATCTCGCTCAGCCTCTTTGGCCCTCTGGCCGACGTGGTGGGGGTTCGGATCTTTTGGTTTCTTATGCCTGCCGCGGGGCTGCTCCTGGCGGTCATCCGGCGCCTCGTCCCGAGCATCTATCACATCGAGGATCCCGGCGCGGACGGGCGGCCTATCCCGGCCGGCGCGGCGCTGGTGCTCCAACCGGCGGAGGCGGCGGACGAGGAGGAGTGAGGGCTGCCGAAATGGGGGCGAATACCGGAGGGCGAACACAAGGTTCGCCCCTACGGCACGCCTTGTTGGGGCGAACCTTGTGTTCGCCCTCTCGTGTCTACCCTCCGGTGTTCGCTCCTCTTCCATCCGTCTTGACGCGTAGCCGCATCTGTGCTATCTTGCGGCATCTCGTTGAAAGTCGGTAGTTGATCGTCATGTCCATGGCTCGGCTCAGCAAGCGTTTCCCGGCCCTCGCCCATGTGGATTTCCGCTGGTATTGGGGAGGGCTCTTTTGTTACTCCTTCGCCATGCAGGCGCGCACGGTGATCGTTAGTTGGCTGGTCTACGAGCTGACGGGCTCGGCGCTGTCGCTGGGCTGGTCGCTGGCGACGTGGGGCCTGGCGGGGGTGCTCTTTTCCCTGGTCGGCGGGGTCTTTAGCGATCGCTACGGCGCGCGGCGGGTGGTCATCGCCTTCCGCGTCCTCTCGGCGGCGGGGCTGCTGGCGGTGGCCCTGCTCGCCGCCACGGACCAGTTGGCTTTTTGGCACCTGCTGGTGCTCAGTTTCGTCAACGGCGTGGTGAGCGCCTTCGAGTACCCGGCGCGGACGGCGCTGGTCTCGGGCATCGTCCCGCGGCAGGAGCTGACCGGCGGTTTCGCGCTGACCTACTCGGCCATGAACCTCGCCTACATCATTGGCCCCATGAGCATGGGCGTGGTCACCGAGCGGGCGGGCGCCGAGTGGGCGCTGCTGATCACCGGCCTGATCAACCTGCTGGGGGCGCTGCTGATCCTGCCTGTGGGGCGCGGCGTGGCCCAGGCGCCGACGACGCCGGTGCGGGCGTCGTTCCTGCGCGATGCCCTGGCCGGGCTGCGGCATGTGACGCAGAACCGCGCGCTGGCGGTGGTGCAGCTCACCCTGCTCATCTATGTGGTGCTGCTGATGCCGTATCGTGACATCCTGGCGGCGGTGGCGGCGGACGTGCTCAAGACCGGCGCCTCGGGGCTGGGCGTGCTCAGCGGCGCGATGAACGCCGGGGCGCTCCTGGGCAGCGTGGCGCTCTCGCTGGCCGGGGAGATCAAGCGGCGGGGGAAGGCGCTCCTTGCGGCGGCGCTGTTCGCCGCGGTGGGCGCCGCGGTCTTTGGGCGGTCGGAGGTCTTTGCGCTCTCGGCCCTGTTGCTGGTGATCGCCGGGATCGGGCAAGGGTTCTTTATCCCGCTAGATAACACGCTCCTGCAGACCTACGCCGCGCCCGAGATGCGCGCGCGGGTGGTGGGCGTCAACATGTTCATCTGGAGCCTGGGTCCCATCGGCACCATCGCCATCGGCGCGCTGGCCGACCGGGTGGGCGCTGGTTTGGCGGTCACCACCTTTGCGGCGGTCTCGGCGGCGCTCTTTGTGGTGGCTGCGGCGGCGATGCCCCGGCTGCGACGGTTGGAGTAGAGAAGGGGTAGGGGCAACCCCCCGTGGTTGCCCTCAGGCAGGGGGCAGGCAGAGGGCAGGCACGCGGCAGGCACGCGGCAGGCACGGGGCAGGCAGAGGGAAGGCACGGGGCAGGCACGGGGCAGGCACGGGGGCCTGCCCCTACAGATACGCCATATGCGATATGCGATAGCACCGATCCAAGGAGGTATTGCCGTGGAATTGATCTCGCGCGAGAGAATCGTCGACCTGACGCCCAAGAACCCATTCGACCGCTTCGCCGATGGCCGGCCCCGGGTGCCGGACGAGATCCTGGAGCGGATGCGCCTGGTGACCACCGAGGAGGCCTGGGGCGTGCTGCGCAACCACGGCTATGATTTCCAGTTCGAGGGCAATTGGCTCAATATCCACCCAGAGCGGATCCTGGTGGGGCGCGCCGTCACGGGCCGCTACGTCCCCAAGCGCCCCGATTTGCACGAGGTGATCGAGGCGGAGGGCGCCGCCCACGGGCGCATCGGCGGCCAGAACTCCTGGATCATCGACACCCTGGTCAAGGATGACGTGATCGTGATCGAGCTCTTTGGCAAGGTGGTGCGCGGGACCTTCACCGGCGATAACCTCTCCACCTCCATCGTGGCGCGCACGGGCGGCACGGGGATGGTGGTGGATGGCGGGATGCGCGACTACCAGCGGGTGATGGAGCTGCCGACCTTTAACGCCTTTATCAAGGGGCTGGACCCCACCGGCATCGGCGACGTCACGCTAACGGAGATCAACGGCCCCGTCCGCATCGGGCAGGCCACCTGCCTCCCCGGCGACATCGTGCTGGGCACGCCTACCGGCATCATCTTCATCCCGCCCGAGCTGGCGCTGGAGGTGGTGGAGCGCTCGGAAGAGATTCGGCGGCGCGATTACTGGGGCAAGATGATGCTCCGCGAGGGGAAATACACCCCTGGCGAGATCGACCGCAAGTGGTCGGACGCAATCGAGACCGACTATCAGGCGTGGAGCCAGGCCAACTAGGGATGAGCCGTGGCCCTTTGCGATCTCCCGGCGCCTCATCCGCTCCGGGACCTTGGGCTTTTCGTGTGGAGGTCGTCATGCTCGAACACGTCAACACCAACTCTCGCCCCTCTCAGCTCCGCATCACCGACTTGCGGGTGGCCTCCCTGGTGGGGGTGCCCTTCCGCTCCACGCTGCTGCGGCTGGACACCAACCAGGGCATCTACGGCCTGGGGGAAATCCGCGACGGCGCCAGCGAGGTCTATGGGCTGATGCTCAAGAGCCGGCTGCTGGGAGAAAACCCCTGCGACGTGGACCGGCTCTTTCGCCGGGTCCAGCAGTTCGGCGGCCACGGTCGGCAGGGGGGCGGCGTCTGCGCCGTCGAGATGGCGCTGCTGGACCTGGCGGGCAAGGCCTACGGCGTGCCCTGCTACCAGCTCGCCGGCGGCAAGTTCCGCGACCGCGTGCGCATCTATGCCGACACGCCCAGCAGCCCCGACCCGGCGATCCAGGCGGAGCACCTCAAGGAGCGGCTGGCCCGCGGGCTGACCTTCCTCAAGATGGACGTGGGGATCAATCTGCTGAAGGATGTGCCCGGCGCGGTCTGCGCCCCCGCGGGGATGCTGGAGACGCGGGACGTGATGCACCCCTTCACCGGCATCCAGCTCACCGACGTGGGCATCGCCGCGCTGGGCGAGTACGTCGGGCAGGTGCGCGTCGCGGTGGGGTACGACGTCCCGCTGGCCGCCGACCACTTTGGGCACCTGAACATCGAGTCGTGCATCAGGCTGGCCCGGGCGCTGGACCGCTACAACCTGGCCTGGCTGGAGGACATGGTCCCCTGGCAGTTCACCGACCAGTACGAGCGGCTCGCCCAATCGTGCGCGACGCCGATCTGCACCGGCGAGGACAT